>NZ_JBKFBO010000142.1:0-83466 GCF_053346215.1 Methylobacterium sp. A49B | reverse complement strand
TGCGGCGGCCGGTGATCAGCTCCGTTGGGACAGCCTTATGGCTAAGCTCAGTGTCGCTAAGATTTCGTGGATTGTTGCATCGGCCGTGGTGCCTCGCACCACACTTGACCCCGCGTTCGGGGAGCGGGTGAGCGCGGGGGAGGGGGTATGAGCGGGCCGTCGCTACGGGTTCAGCCCCGCATCGAGCTTCCGCACCGCGCGGACCGACTTCGGCGGATCGATCTGCGACCGTGCCTCTATCCGGTGCGACATCCGACCGACAGTCATCAGGGATCGCAGCTTCGCGGTCACACCGATCAGCACCAGCAGACCAGTCACCAGCGCGAAGACGGTCAGTGTGTGCCGGATCGCGTCATCGTAATGGCTGCCGGCATGGACGATCAGCCAGCCCACGCCAACGAAGACGGCTGCCGAGATCAAGGGAACCACCAGGTCAGCCATTGTACCACGAGCAGCGAGGCTATTGGGCGCTCAATTCTGGCTCAGCGCCTGCTGCCGGATCGACGCGATTTCGCCTTCGACCTCTGTGAGGATAACGCGGACGCGCTCGACAGCACGCGCCGTTCGGACTGCGTGATCTCCATCGAGGATCCCGTCGGCGCGGACAGTCTCCATCAGATAAGGCATGATGCGCCGATTGAAGTAATCGTAATCCGTAGGACTCTTTATCTCATAGAATACGGCCAACGCGTGATAGGCGCGTGCAATCAGTCGCAGCGCAATATCGCCTGTCTCGTCCCGCTCGATACTGCTCATCGTCGCTTTTGGTCTGCCGAGCCGAGGGTGAAGCGGCCTAGCATGGCTGTGGATAACTGTCGATTGGAAGCGCGGCTCGATATTCGCCTAGCGCCTCGCCGCGTCGGCATTTCGTATTCATATGGCCAAGTTGCAACAGCGATAGCCTTCGCTCGCTCGGCGGTGCGGCTGTCAGCGTCAGGTATCCAGCGATCCGCTCGGTCGGATCATGGCGGCGACCTCCCGCTCGATGTCGGTGAGAATGCCGTGAACGCGTGTCGCGACGCCGTCGGGCACGCCGCCACCCGCATCGTTCTTCTCCGCGATCAAGCGCAGGTTGGCTTCGACAAACGCGTGGATGCGCGCCTGCGCCTGCTCGAACTCGCCCGGATGTGTGGTCTCGAACAGAATTGCGAGCGCGAGGTACGCACGCCCGATCATGTCGAGCGCCAATTCAGTGTCATCCCCTGGCTGATCAGAATTCGCGTCCATGAGGACCCAATCTACGGGTACGAGGCCATGGAATGTTTGCGTAACAGAGTAACAAGGGGGCGCCAATGACGAGGTTCCCGCCATCCAACGGATTAGCAGTTGGTCCCGCCAGAAAGCTTCCCAATGTCGCGCCTGCTCGTGCACTGAAACGCATCCAATGCACGCTCAGACACTCACACGATCATCGCAAGCGCCACCGCCACCAAAACCAGCAGTGCAGCACCGATCCACGGCGCCCAGCGCCGAAGCGCACCCTCGCGCATAAAGCCTTTGAGCACGCCCAGCCCCTTCGGTTTCAGTTCGAGCGCGTAGCCGCGCGCCTGGCTGTGCGCATCGCCCTGAGCTGCGGAGCAGTCCCATGCCCGACAGCAAAACGACGCGCGACGGCTTCACAGCTGCCGAACTCGCCGAATGCGCCGAACACGAGGTCCGCCAGCGACAGCGCGCTTACCCACGTTGGGTCGAGGCCGGTCGCATGACGCGGCAGCTCGCAGAGCGCCAGACAGCACTCATGCAGTCGATCGCTAGCAAGCTCCGCGCCGAGGCCGATGCCGAGGGCGCCAAAGGGGATTTGTTCGGCGAGGAGGTGCGCCCATGAACGTCGTCAACCAGAACATCGCGGCAACCGACGGCAGCAACGGATCAAATGAGGGCCGCAGGTCGCCCGATGCGCCGAACGGAGGCGGAACGGTCGATGCGCTGCTTAGCACTCTCGGGAATTTTCGGGATCTCGCGGGCGACGTGCGCTACTCGCGGCATGAGCCCTTCGTCCTAGCGGCCACCGCACGGGCCATCGCCAAAAGGGGCAGGTCGGTAGCTCGCGCTCCGAACGTGGACCCAGCCTTTATTGCCGCTGCTCTCGATGCCGAAGCCGAGGCAGCCGGGAAGGATGCCGTCTGGTGCTCATCCGACAAGCGCGCGATCGCGCAGGCTCAGCGCGCGGCCACTTACCGCCGCCTCGCCGCCGTGCTGCGCGAGCCGGGCTTCGGGGAGGGGCGGGCGTGAAGCACTATGCGAACATTACACCAATTGAGTTATGCTGTCGCCACGTGACATGGACATCCCTGATTTCGCCACTCTCCTTTATGACGAGGGTGAAGGTCTCGGGAAGATCGAACGGATTGAGGACCTTTAGCTGTGCACCTCTTTCAGAACGATCGACCATCGTGCACGGCATGCGTCCCCTCGTAGTGAGAACATGTACCAGCAGGCTCGTTGCTTCACGTCGACTCTCGCGGCGATCCGGCATCACAATTCGATCCTCGAAGGGGACAATCACATCAGATCAACACGTTGATGATTTGGGTAACCCGTGCGTTGACGCTCTGCGGCGCGGGTGGGGGCACATGTTCCTCGATGGCGACGGGTACGGATCGCCGGCTATCGCTCGGCACCCCTTCTCGCACCGCTTGCAGCTGTGCCGCGCGGAGCATCGTGAAGTAGTTACTAGTCGAAACGCTAATCATAAATGGCGCCTCCACTCAGCGGCATTATTATTTTCGCGAATTAAAAAGAGCTTAAAGCCAAATTTTGGCTGCAAAAATGTATGTAGAGACATAACGGCGCAGGCACGCCAATGATAGGCCGTGCCCATTTTGAAGGGGGCTCACCCGTCCGCGTCCCGATCCGTAGGGGTCAGATGGGCGCCACGCCCGACACACCGATCGGCAAGCTCGACAGCTCGGGCTGGGGCCTGCGCCGTGCCCCGCACAACGTGCAATTTGAGCGCCGGGACGGCAGCCGAATCGTTTGGCCGTTCCGTGGTCTGCGCAAGCTCGCCCCAGCCGACTCCTACGACGTCGCGAGGTCGGCATGAGCACCGTGGATGGAAGTCTTTCTCAAACGATGAATTGCAAGCCGATCTTGCTGCCGTCGCGCCAGATTACCTCGCAAAGCTGGTTGAGGTACAGTCCTGCTGAGACTAATCGAAATGTTTCGGGCGTCACCATACCTTCCTTGATCTCGATCATCGCGCCCGATTTGCTGATGTCCCAGATGAGGCAGTCACGGCATTCCTGCGGGTCGCCGAAGCATATTTCTCCAGTTTTCAGGGCGATCCTTCGTGGATCACCTCTTCCGTTTTTAGCCACTAAACGCCTCTGGATTGAATTATTCCGCTATAACCAGAGAGTCCGAAGCCTAGACTTTCGTTCCAAATTGAATTTGCCGCCAGGCGCCGCTCTCAAAATTGTGAGCACGCGATGACGGCGCTCGCTTTCTCAACCCGCTATCTCTTCGGCGTGCCGTTCGGCGATATGATCGCCCGTTCGGCCAACCTGTCACGGTGCGGCGCCTACCGCTTCACGCTAACTCGCACGTGGTCGAGCGAGGGCGGGCACGTCTGCTTCATCGGGCTAAATCCCTCGACCGCGGATCATCGGCAGGACGATCCCACCGTCCGCCGCTGGATCCACTTCGCCCGGTCGTGGGGCTATGGCGGGTTCACCGCGGTCAACCTCTACCCGCTGCGCACCTCGTCGCCGGCCAAGTGCCGTGCCTGGGCGCAGTACATGGACAACGGCCCGGACTGGTACGCCCGCAACCGCATCCACTTCGACAATCTGCCGCTGCTGGTGCGGGAGGCGAAGGCCGCCTCGCTGGTGGTCGCCTGCTGGGGCGCCGGTGCTTGGGATTTCAAGTTCGTCGACCACGTGCTCGAGGAGATTACCACCGGCGAGGCGCCGTGGCCCGACGTGCACTGCTTCGGACTGACGGCAGAGGGCGCGCCGATGCACCCGATGGCGCGGGGCCGGTCGCGGATACCGGATCACGCGCGACCAGTGCTGTGGAAGGCGAGAGAGCGGGGAGGGGGCAGTGCCGCGTAGCGTACCTCGCCCATCGGCTGTGCGGTTCGCGATCGATCCGGCTGACATCCCGGCCGAGAAAGTCGCTCGCCGCCTGCACCTCACGCTGGTGCAGTTCGAGGCCTGCAAGCCGCGCCTGTTCATGCGCGGCTTTCCGCGGCCTGATCCGGACACCGGCATGTACTGCTTGGAGGCGATCGACCGCTGGCGCCTGCACCGGCATCCAAGCCAGTTCCCGGAATTGACGCGCCCCGATTCGGCGGTGTCATCTTCAAGTCCGAAGAGGGACCTCGGAGCGATGGCCCGTGAAGCCTACGAGCGGCAGGCCGCGGAGCGGCGCCGGAATGGTTGAGCTGCCGCGCCACGTGCGTGGCCGGCCGAATCCGTCGGGCCGGATGTATTTCAGCTTCGAGCGCTATCGTGGGACGCCGCGCGCGTGGCCGGTGGTGCCGATCCTCGACGCGCCGCAGGATGATCTGTTCTGGCGTCGCTGCCGGCAGTGCGAGACCCTGATCGCGGAGCCGGCCGGTGCGGGCTGGGTGTGGGCCTGGATGAGCGCATCCGGCCGCTCCTATCCGCTGCCGCCGCCTCGGGGGGAAGGCGGTCCGGCAGCGTTCTGGGCGGCCGTCGATGCCGCTGAGGCCCGCGACCGCACTGACGACGGCGCGGCCCGGAAGACGTTCGATGCGCTGATCGAGGTCTACCGAGCTCACCCCGCCTACGAGAAGCTCGCTGACCTGACCAAGCGCGACTACGATCGGCACTTGAAGGCCATCAGCGAGGCCTGGGGCAGCGAGCCAGTGATTGAACTCACGTCGGTCGCGGCTCAGGAGGCGATCGATCTGCGGTCTGGCACGCCGTCGGGCGCGCGCTACTTCCGCGCCGTCCTGTCCAAGTTGCTTTCGTTCGGCGGAGCGCGCGGCTACTGCACGGCCAACGTCGCCCGCATCACCGAGAAGGTCGAGCACGAGGTAGAGCCGCACAAGCCGTGGTCGGACCGCGCCTTCGAGGCGTTCTTCGAGCACGCCCGGCCTGGGCTGCACCTGCCCGTCTACTCGGCCCTCTACACCGGACAGCGCTCCGTCGACGTGCTGCCGATGGTGCGCCCGGCTAAAGGTGCCAACGCGATCGAGCTGATCGCCCGGAAGACCGGCGCCGAAGTGTTCGTGCCGATCCACTCGGAATACCGCCAGATCCTGGCCCGGACTCACATTGATCACCCGGCGCTGCACCTGCGGGAGGACGGCCAGCCCTGGACGCTCGCCGCCTATCGGACTGCCTGGCAGCGAGAGGTCACGTCGAAGACCAGCAAGGGCACGGCGGCTTCGGTGACCGCGGCGAAGGCGGCTGCGATGAAGACGCTGCGCGACGGCGCCTTCGTGTTCCATGGCCTGCGGAAGAATGCCGTGAACATGCTGCTGGAGGCCGGCAACACGGAGGCTGAGGTGTCGGCGATCGTGGAGATGTCCGAGCAGATGGTGCGCCACTACAGCCGCGATGTGAACAAGCGTCGGCTCGCGATCAACGGCATGCGCAAGCTCGAAGAATGCTGGAAAGAAACCCGGGCCAACCTGTTCGGCGACGGCCGCGCGCACTGATTGGCGTCCATAATTCCTTGCCGTATAGTCCGGTCGAAAATACAAGTTTGATCGGCAAAATCTCGTCTCTAATTTGATAGATTTCGGCCAAAATGATCGGATGTGCGCGATGAACCCCATGATAATTGTTGGGACTCTTACGGTGGGTTTCGTGTCGTTATATGTGTTCACTCCAAAGAATGCTCGATTCAAAGACTTTTGGGTAAAAAACAATACAAAAGCTATGGGTTGGAAGAATTGGGGGATGTCTCTGACATTTTTACTAATCATGGCTGTGCTGTTGCTGATTACTAGGTAATAGCCGGGACGGGGTCTTGCGACGCTGGATTTATCTAACAGCTCGCAAAGCTGGATAAATCAATAGAGATGATGTGACATCGATGTCTCAAGAAAAATTATCGTCCGCCTACTGTGTCTATATTGCATCTATTGGACGCTATTATTGATATTCAAATGTATGACCCCTTGATGCGGCTCGAGTATGCGATAGAGACGCTTCGTTCAATTCATCGGGGATTGTCTATGCGAAACAAAATTATTTGCCCTGCCTTTTTTGCGGCCAGCTTCTTCGTTGCTACACAGGCGCACGCAAATTGTGTCGCATTCGAGCGAGACGGTAATAACTGGTTTCTCCAGAATAGCTGCAGCAACAAAATGACGGTCAAGTGGACCGATCAGGGCTATTGCGCAGGCGGCTGTCAAACAACAGTAGGCGGCTTTCAGCGTCAAACAGTTACAACTCCGAAGGGGCAATACCGGTGGAGGGAGTGCACTGGCTATTGCTAGTCACAGGTATAAGTCGTTACCTGAAAACTGCCTGAGCTAAATTGTTCGGGCTAATTTCTACCATGATCTAACGCGGCTGCTCTATGTAGAGCGGCTGCTTTTATAGCGATTGCTTTGCGCGACGTTCTCGTTCTCGATGGGCGAATCGGCGGGGATGACAGCCTCTCTGACTAGAGCGATTGTGACTACGCCATCATGGCGCCCGCACAGCCGCAGCGTCCCCCAGGCTGTGTCCAAACCCCCTGTCTTCGGCCGCGTTTTCGTCGGTTCACGGCCTATGGCTTGGACGCAGACCTCATTGAAATCATTGCTGTTTTTCAAAGCGGCAAATAACTTTTAATCTGTAGGTCCTGGGTTCGAGTCCCAGCGCGCTCACCATAGATTTAACCCGCCCAGTCAATGACTTGGCGGGTTTTTCATTGCCCAAATTGCGTTCTGCAAGGCTTGCAACACGCTGCAACACGGGTTGTGGTTTTACAATGGGTTACAACCCGGCGTAGGCTGGTCCGTGCAACACGGATGGAACACGGCGCGAGCGTTTTCAGTGGCATTCGAGACATATGATGAGCGGCGCGGTCTAACTTTCGAGCAAGCAGAGGGACTGGCGCCACTCCCAGCCCAATTACAAAGGACCGAACTATCTCCGGTTCTCAGAGCGCGAATTTGGGAGGCCTTCTCGAAAGTGCTTGAAAAGGCAAATAGATTTATCGGTGTGGATGTATACATGGTTGAACCATGGGCGACGATTGTTAAAGATGAGTATGTTCACCGACATGGCGGATTTGTTGATAAGGATTCACATAAGAAATCCATTACTGAGAAGGGTTTCTCAACAATTATAAAGACTGGCGATTACGCCAGTTTTTACGGATTAATACAGTTTATAATAAGTCATCGTCTTTGTCCGGATTATTTCCCAAAGGGGCTAGACGCCTTATTGAAGGAACAAAGAGCTGCCTTCAGGGTCAGCGGTGGTGACACCCTCGTTGCGGTTGCCACCCAGCAAGAACTCGACACGATCGAAGCGGCGCTTGGCGCAACAAAGGCTCAAGAATTTAGCGGACCACATCGTCATCTCAGAAACGCTCTGAATGAGCTTGGTGCCGGAAAGTATGCTGACTCAGTGAGGGAAAGCATCCATTCGGTGGAGAGCATCGCCCGGAATTTGGAGCCGACTGCAGATCTGTCTAAGGCGCTTGGCCGACTAGAAAAGTCCGGGCATCTGCACAAAGCGATGAAGCATGGATTTGGATCTCTGTACGGTTACACCAGTGACGAGGGTGGGATACGACATGCGTTGCTTGAAGATGGCGATGCAAAAGTTGATGAAGCTGACGCCATATTCATGCTTGGAGCTTGTGCCTCGTTCGTATCGTACCTAATTGCGAAGAAGCGTTCTGCCGGAATTGCAGAATAAAAAAGGCGCGCCCGATAGAGCACGCCGAAATAGACGATCGTGGTAGTTGAGACAGCGGAAGTCAGGGTAAATCGCTGGTCCGCTTGCGAGATGCTTCGATCACGCAGTGCACGCCCTCAGCGGCATCTAGTTTCCTTTGGGACTGCAACTGCTCCTGGTTGCCATTCAGTACCTCGTCAACGTTTTCCAGCGCCAGCGCACGCAACCGGATGAGATCCGCACGGGCGGAGGCTGCAGGCCGCGGCGCACGAAGTCATCCACCGTGCTCTCGCCGATCATCAGCTCGGCGGCCAGAGCGGCTTTCGTGAGGTAGGAGGCAGGCGGCATTCCCCATCATACCGATGCTAGCGCTCGCGCCGCTAGGGCGTTGCTAGGTGATAGCGTCGGCTAACATCCTCGACGACGTCGCGCACGTTCAGCACCATGTAGAAGCGCGGCAGATTCTCCGGCGACGTCTGCCAGTCCATCTGCCACTCGCGCGCGTCGTCGAGGGCGAGCAGCGCGATCCGGTCCGGCATGAAATTCAGGTTCCCTGCCCAGGCCACCTAAGCTTTGGCACATGCCAGGGAGGATTTGGCCAGGACCGTGCCGTGACCGCTGAGCTGCATCCCGAGAGAGCGCATCTCGCGGAGGATCGCGAGGTGCACGCAGTCTGAGAAGTCGAAGCGGCGGTGCTCCCTGCCGTTGCCCGTTGCCGGCCTGACGCTCGCACCACGGGTGGGAACGCTTCACAATAATTGCGGAGCATACAGGCGTAGATGCGCTGGGAGGATTTCGTACCGTCGATCAAAACCGGGCGTACGGCTTTGCGCCCAATTGAGACATTCAGCTGGCCGCGACGGCATCCTGTAAGCGGACGCTACCGGGCAGATTCTGTGCCGCGCGATGGCCTATATGGGCGTGTCTGTCGTGTGGGCTAGCAGAAGGTCACTCTCAGCCGCACCGAAATCAGAGCGGGCGACAGCCCCAGCGCAAATGCGTATCCGCGCAACATCGCCGGCGCCTGTGTTCGGAACTGTCCCGACTACGTGCTGTTCCCCAATCGTGCAGTAGGTGGCTCCCTGAGGTGTATCGTGCGTGTTCGCGAGCCCGTCTCACGCCGTCTTCTGCTCCAGTCCGGAGCCGTTGCCGCCACGAGTACGTTGATCGGGAGCAGAGGAGCCGCAGGCTTGGAGACGACTTCCGACAGGCCCACCGACGCTCCGACCGGCCGTCGAACGAAGACCCTCGATCAAGATTACTTCAAGGGCATGTACGCGACTGAAGCGGATCCGTGGCGCTTCGCCACGAGCCCGTACGAGCGCGACAAGTACGCGGCGACGCTGGCTGCCCTGCCGCGCGCCCACTACGCATCCGCGCTGGATATTGGCTGCTCGATCGGTGTATTCACGCACCAGCTCTGCCCCCGCTGCGACACGCTGATCGGCCTCGACGTGGTGCCGTCCGTTTTAGAGGCGGCTCGTGCGCGATGCGCCGATTGCCCGAATGCGCGTTTCATGCTGGCTGCCGTCCCTGGCGCTTGGCCAGTCGGACGGTTCGACCTTATCCTGATCTCGGAGGTGGCGTACTATCTCGATCGCGCTGATCTCGCGCGTCTGGTCGCACGTGTCGAAGCCGCTCTGCTACCTGAAGCCGATATCGTGCTGATCCACTGGCTTGGGGTGACCCACTACCCACTCTCCGGCGATGAGGCGGCCGAGGGCTTCATCGCGGGTGCTCGGAACTTTGCGACGGTCGTGAAGCAGTCGAGGACGGCGGAGTATCGGCTCGACGTGCTACGCGGCAGCAAATCCGACGCCGGCTAGGGCTCGGTGATCACATTGCGGGGACGTGGCCGTCAGGCTTTGCGCCGTGTCTGCACCGTCGCGACCGCGTACAACACGAGGCCGACCAGCATCATGAGCAAACCGGCAAGGGCCTGGAGGGGTCTCACCGCCACGAGATAGACCATCATGAATAGAGTCACCGCGAGGAAGATCAGCGGCGTGTACGGATAGCCCCAGGTCCGGCACGGTCGCGGCAGGTCGGGCCGCGTAATTCGGAGCTTGATCAGGCCGAGCACGGTCAAGAATGAGCAGGCGATCAGGCCGAACTGGACGAACTCAAGCACCGCCTCGAAACTCTGCGTCAGGAGCAGGAGGCTGGCGACGCCGCATTGGAGCAGGATTGCGGCGGTCGGTACGCCGTCGTGGGAGTGGCGCGCGAATATGCGCAGAGGCACGACATCCTCGCCCATCGCCACCGTCACGCGTGGACCGATCCACATCATCGCGCTGATCGTCGGGATCAGGCCGGCGCAGATCAGGATTCCTACGAGGCGACCACCCACCTCACCGAAGACATGCCGTCCTGCGATCAGGGCGATCTCGACTTGGCCGGCGAGTTCCGTCAGCGGCGTCGTGTAGAGGAACGCCGCGTTCAGCGCGATGTAGAGCACCAGCACAAAGCCCGTCCCGGCGAGCAACGCCCGCGGCAGGCTGCGCTGCGGATCGCGGAGCTCGCCGACGATGTACGTCGCGGCGTTCCAGCCTGAGTAGGCGTACATCACGAAGACGAGGCTGACCGCGAAGCCGGGGCTGACGATCTGCGTGAGGTCGTGGGCGCTGGGGACGAAGCTGATCGGCTGGCTACTGCCTCGGGCAAAGCCCACCCCGACAAAGCCGACGATCAGAGCGAGCTTCAGCAGCGTGAAGAGGACCTGAAACACGCTGCTGTGGCGCAGGCCGCGCAGGTGAACGGCCGAGACCGTCCAGATCACTGCGAGGCCGAGTGGAAGTGCAGGAAACCCGGGCAGTACAGCCTCGGCGTACTGCCCGAACGCCATAGCCGCGAGCGCCACCGGCGCGGCGAACCCGACGGTGGCCGAGAGCCAGCCTGCCATGAACCCGACCGCCGGGCCGTACATGCGCGAGAGGAAGTTGTACTCGCCGCCGGAGCGGGGAAACATCGTGGCGAGCTCGGCGTAGCAGAGCGCCCCGCAGAGCGCGACGCCGCCACCGACGACCCACAGCAGCACCAGGGCGAAGCCGGATGTGATGTCCTTGGCTTGGAACCCCAAGCTGGTGAAGACCCCGACGCCGATCATGTCGGCCACCACGATGGCTGTTGCCGTCAGCGTCGAGACAGCCGGCAAGCTCCGGGGGGCCCTTGGTCGATCAACTATCACTGCCACCTGCCGGGATCCGTGGCGCTCGTGACAAGCCGCATGAGGGCCAGCCAGTGCTGCGTCTGTGGGAAACCAGCTGAGCGTCGGCCGGGGAGCCGTCGATTGAGTCGCAGGCCGCGATGGCTCGCAAACCGGGAGACTGGACTATCGTATGGCAGCACCCGCGCGCCGACGCATGACCGCGCGAGCCCGACGCGAGTTGCGGCTCGTCGAGAGCCTACAAGGAATCGGCGCGCGCCCTTCCGGGTTGGGAGCGCCAACCGCGGCGCGGAGCCGGGCGCCTTCGAGCTCGCCCCCACTGCGCAGGTGTATGAGCGCCGCAGCGCTGGATCCGATACGAAGGCGACACCGATGACAACGCAGGTTCTGCCGGACTTTCCACCCGAGGCGTTCGCGAAGCCTGATTGTGCGCCAGACTCACTCTTCTACGCGCAACCGCGTTTCGTCACGCACATCGACGCCGCTGCGATCGCCGCCGTCACCGATCTGTACAGAACGGTCGTTCCCGAGGGCGGTATCGTCCTCGACCTCATGTCGAGCTGGGTCAGCCACCTCCCGGACGAGGTCGCCTACGCGCGCGTCATCGGCCACGGATTGAATGCAGCGGAACTCGCCGCCAACCCGCGGCTGACCCGACACTTCGTGCAGGATCTCAACGCGGAGACGAACCTGCCCCTCGAGACTGCGAGCATCGACGCCGCTTTGATGTGCGTCTCGGTGCAGTATCTGCAGCGACCAGGGGCCGTCCTGTCCGAGGTCGCGCGCGTGCTGCGTCCCGGCGCACCAGTGGTGATCAGCTTCTCCAACCGGTGCTTCCCGACCAAGGCGGTCGCCATCTGGAATGCTCTCGACGGCGCAGGGCATGCCCAGCTCGTCGGTCTGTACCTTCAACGCGCTGGCTTCGCCCGTATCGAAGGCCGTGTCCTCAAACCCGAGGGAGGTCCCGGCGATCCCATGACGGCGGTGATCGGATGGACCGCTCCGAGCTGAGGCAGACCCGCATGGGTTGGTCCTGATGGACCGTCCGTACCGGTTCGGGTGCGTGGTCGCCCCGACGACGGTCCGACCGTCATGCGTCCGCGTCGGCGCCGGATCAGGCCGTTCCAGTGGGTGCGCGCACCGGGAACCAGTTGCCGTGAAAGCCCGGCGGGATCCGGTGCCCGAGGCGAACCGTGGCGACGGGTGGAGCCTCGAACGTCCGCGCGTCGAGAATGGCGAACTCCGTCGTGTCGCGCGCGGTATCGATGACGAAGCCGACGAGCCAGCCTTCGTCCTCATCGGCCTCGGTATGCGCCGGCACGAAGACGAACTCCCCGGGGATGCGGTCGGGACCGAATTCGTGGATGTGGCGCTCGCCAGTCTCCACGTCGTGCTTGTAGAGCTGCGTCGCACCGGCGAGCTGCGTGTTGCCGTCGGCCGGGACGCTCACCGTGTAAAGGTAGCGGTGGCGCTGCCCGAGCCGCCGCTCGTCGATGCGGGGGAACTCCTGCGCCGCGGGGTCGAGCACCCGCCGCTCGACGCGCGCTATCGTGGGATCGACCGTCCAGCGTTCGAGCCGACCCGGATCGTCGAGCCCGCCTCCGACGGCTGTGAATACCGTCGCGTAGGCGATCACGTCGAGGATCACCCGCCCGTCCGCGTCCTCGTAGGCGTTGGCGACGTGGAACACGAAGCAGGGATCGACATCGCACCAGAGGATGTCGGCGCCGTCGCCTTGCCGGGGGAGGAGACCCACCCGGGCCCTATGGTGGGCGTTCCATCGGAACGGGAAGCGGTAACCGGCGAGCAGGGCCCGGAACGAGAACGTGACGGGCAGATCGAGCACGATCACGAAGCGCGCCGTGAACGCGCAGTCATGGATGCAGGGGCCGTGCGCGACCGGGATCGGCACGTCCCGCACGACCTGACCGGTCGGCGCGACGACAACATGGCGAACGCTGTCCCAGACGCGGCCGTCGTACGCGATGGCATGGGTCTCGCCGGTCTCTGGATCGCGATGCGGATGTCCACTGAACGAACCCGCCAGGGTGCCGTCGAACGGGTTGTAGCGCTGCGTCTCGAGGCTCCGCGCCAGTTCGACGGGGAAGCTGCCGGCCTCCACGACGGCGAAGACCCGGCCGCCGATCTCGACGACGTTGGTGTTGACGGTGTCGTTGCCGCCCCGCCGCGGCCCGGGCGCGGCGGGGCGCTTGAGCGCTGCGGCGGCCATGCGCGAATTGATCCAGCGGTTCCGGTACCACAGCGCCTTGCCGGCCTCGATCGCGAGGCCGTGCACCATGCCGTCGCCGAGGAACCAGTCGTGGCCCCGCGTCGCGGCGCGTGCGGGGTTGGCCCCCATCTTGAGGTAAAGGCCATTGAGGCCGAGCGGGATCGACCCAGCGACGGGCAGGTGCTCCAGCGTCAGCTCCGCGCGCATCGGTTTGTGCACGCCTACCACGAAGGGATTGTCCGTCCCCGGCAGGCGCAGCCGGTTACAGGCCGCCCACAGGCCGACCCCGGCCTCGGCAGCGGCGCGGATGGCCGCCTGGATTCGGTTCGGCATCGGCAGCGGTTCTCCGATCAGCGAGCGGGCCGAGCCGTCATCGCGGCGGGCAGGCCCCGTTCCCGGCCGTGGACGGCGGGCGCGCGGGCCGTGAGCTTACGACGGGACGGTCGACCGTGCGTGGCATCGCGCAGCGATCCGACGCGTCCGCGGTATCACCCGGCGGATCCGGGATCGGCGATGCGCAGGAACCGAGGTCTCTCATGGCGATTGGCTTGCCGAGCCGGCGTTCACGCTGGCCGGGAGGATGACATGTCCGAGGATACCGAAAAGCACGGGGCTTTGCTCAGTGCCCTCAGGGCCGCACAGGGGAAGGGCGACGGCTCCTTCGAGCAGGCTGTCTCGGAGGCCTTCGAGCACGTCTTCGAACATCTCGGACGCCTGAACGATCACGTCTCCCTGGGCGGCCCGGATGGGGGAGACCCTCACCTGAAACCTGGCGAGTCGCCGACCCTGCGATAGGGGGACGTCAGGCCTCTGCTCCACGGGTAGTTTGGCCGGCGGAGCCGGTCGGGTGAGCGCAACCGGCCAAGCGGATGAGGCGGGCACGAACACCTCCGGGGCTGGCGGGCGGTAGCCGAGCGAAGCGTGCGGGTGCACACCGTTGTAGTGTCGTCGCCAACTTTCGATCACGATCTGCGCCTCCTTGTGCGTGTAGAAGATCTCGCCGTTCAGAAATTCATCTCTCAGGCGAGCGTTGAAGCTCTCGACGTAGCCGTTCTCCCACGGTGATCCGGGAGCGATGTAGGCTGTTTGGGCGCCGACGCCGGTGATCCAGGCCTGCACCGACTTGGCGACGAACTCTGGTCCGTTGTCCGAGCGGATGTGGCGGGGCACACCGCGCAGGATGAACAAGTCGGACAGCACGTCGATGACGTCCGCCGCCTTGAGCTTGCGCGCGACCCGGATCGCCAAGCACTGGCGCGTAGAGTCATCGACCACGTTGAGCATCCGGAACCGGCGCCCCTCGTGCGTGCGCGCCTCGACGAAGTCGTAAGACCAGACGTGATCGCGGTGCTCCGCCCGCAATCGCAGGGACGATCCATCCCAGTCCCAGATGCGGCCGCGCGTGGGCTGTCGAGCCGGGACCTTCAGCCCCTCGCGCCGCCAGATCCGATCGACCCGCTTGTCGTTGACTAGCCAGCCGGCCGCCTTCAGCAAGGCGCTGATCTTCCGATAGCCGTAGCGGCCATACCGCTCCGCCAGCTCGATGAGATCGGCTGTCAGCGCGGCCTCGTCGTTTCTCCCCGCGGCGCCTTGCGCTGTGTCGAGCGATGCTGCCCGAGCGCCCGGCAGGCCCGGCGCTGGGACACCTTCATCGGCCGCACGATGTGCTCGACACACGCGCGTCGGCGCGCGGGGCTTAGAAGTTTTCCCGAGCCGCATCCTGCAGGATCAGCTTGTCCAGCGTCAGATCGGCAATCGCCTTGCGCAGCCGCTGGTTCTCGACCTCCAGATCTTTCATCCGCCGGACCTGATCCGCCTTCAGGCCGCCGAACTCCTTGCGCCAGCGATAGTACGTTACCTCGGTCACACCGAGGGAGCGGATCACATCGGCCACGCTCTGGCCCTTCGCGATCAACACGTCCGCCTGCCGCAGCTCGGCGATCACATCCTCCGTCTTGTGCCGCTTCGCTCCCATCTGTCCGTCTTCACCCTGGCCC
Source organism: Methylobacterium sp. A49B (assembly GCF_053346215.1). Classification (NCBI taxonomy): domain Bacteria; kingdom Pseudomonadati; phylum Pseudomonadota; class Alphaproteobacteria; order Hyphomicrobiales; family Methylobacteriaceae; genus Methylobacterium; species Methylobacterium sp. A49B. The sequence continues at coordinate 68,262 of NZ_JBKFBO010000142.1, read as the reverse complement.
GCAGGCCATATCTCAGGACGGACAACTTCAATGGGGACGGATCAGTCCGGCATGACTGCAAGTTTTTCGGTTTTGTGAGACCCTGACGGGAGGAGCAGAGTGGTGAAGAAGAGCAGGTTCACCGAGGAGCAGATCGCCATCGCGCTGAAGTAGGCCGAGACCTGCACGCCGGTCGCTGAGGTGCTGCGCCGGATGGGCATTTCCGAGCAGACGTGTCTCACGCTGGAAGAAGCTCTACGGCGGCTTGGGCACAGGCGAGCTAAGGCGGCTGAAGCAGCTTGAGGACGAGAACCGCAAGCTCAAGCAACTCGTGGCCGATCTGAGCCTCGACAAGCACATCTTGCAGGACGTGTTCGCAAAAGAGCTCTGACGCCTGCTCGGCGACGCGAACTCGTGCACCAGCCTCATGAGGCACACGGGGTGAGTGAGCGGCGCGGCTGCGCTGCGCTCGGCGTCGGCCGGTCGGGCGTCCGCTACCGCTTGACCAAGCCCTATCAGGCGCCACTGCGGCTGCGCATCTGTGATCTGGCCAAGAGCCGGGCGCGCTACGGTGACGTTCGGATCGACATCCTGCTGCGCCGGGAAGGTTGGCGGGTGAACCACAGGAGGGTCCACCGCCTCTACAGGGATGAGGGCCTCAGCCTGTGGCTCAAGATGCCCCGCCGGCACGTCAGTGCGGCAGTCCGTGAGCGTCAGTCTACCGCGCTCCGGCCGAACGAACGCGGGTCGATGGACCCCGTCTCCGACGCGCTGTTCGATAGCCTCATCGCTTCACGAGAGGACAGCGTGAGGCAGAAAGCGGCTGAAACGCCTGATCGCCCGCTATTGTCGCGACCCGCTTGTACAAGTCCCACTCGCCTTTGGATTCGGTGGGCGTCTTCACTTGGAACAGGTACATGTCGTGGACCATGCGGCCATCTTCGCGGATGCGGCCGTCATGCGCGTAGAAGTCATTGACCGGCGTTTCGCGCATCGCCTTCATCACGGGTTGAGTGGCGTCTGTCCCACTCGCCTTCACAGCCTTCAGGTAGTGCGTCACCGCCGAATAGACGCCTGCCTGAGACATGTTCGGCATCCGGCCGGTCCGCTCGTGAAAGCGCTTGGCGAACGCCCGCGTTCCATCGTCGAGATCCCAATAGAAGCCGGAAGTAAGCAGCATCCCCTGTGTTGCCGAAAGGCCGAGGCTATGAACGTCGTTGATGTAGGCGAGCAGCGCCGCAAGCCGCTGCACGCCGCCCGTGAGGCCAAACTCAGCGGCCTGTTTGATGGCGTTGGTGGTGTCGCGACCTGCATTGGCAAGGCCGATCACCTTGGCGCCGGAGGCCTGCGCCTGCAGCAAGAATGAAGAGAAGTCGGCTGTGTTGAGCGGCGCTCGCACCTCACCGAGCACTCTGCCTCCGTTAGCCTGGATCACCGTTGCCGCGTCTCGAGCGAGCTCCTGTCCGAACGTGTAATCAGCCGCGATGAAGAACCAAGAGGTCCCACCGGCCTTCACCGTGGCAAGTCCTGTGGCTCCGGCGAGTGCGTAAGTGTCGTAAGCATAGTGTATGGTCACCGGCGTGCAGGCCTCGTTGGTCAGCCGCACGGCGCCGGGTCCGTTAAACACTGCAATCCGGTTTTTGGCTCTTGCGATTTCGGCCACCGCCAGAGCGGGGGCGGACGCGGCCACGTCGAGGATTGCGTCCACGCGGCCGGTGTCGAACCATTCCCGAGCAGTCGCGGCAGCGATGTCGGCCTTGTTTTGGTGATCAGCCACAACCACTTCGATCGGTACGCCGAGCACGGTTTTGCCGAAATCCTCCACCGCCATCGTTGCGGCCGCGGCGCTGCCTGGTCCAGTCACATCGGCATAGACGCCGGACATGTCGAGGATTAGCCCGACCCGAACTGTGCCGTCTGAGACTGTGGTTGGCGCCTGCGCGGAAGCGCATCCGGACCAAGCTGCGGCCAGCATGGCCGCTAAGAGCGTCTTCCTCACCGTGGCCGCCTTTGATCGAGGCTTGTCTGATCGGCCCGATCGATCGGGCCACGTTTAGGCTAACCGACGGCGATCGACACGGTTAGGTCGCTGTGTGACGTGCGACTTCGAATGAAAGCATTCGGTTCTTGGCAGGGGCACCAGCCGCACGAATCTAAAACCGCGTTCCACCCGTGCTGGTTTCTTGCCGTGTCAGCCTCGTAAACGGATCGGGACCGATCCGCTGGAGTCGGCGAGAAGGCCCAAGCGCGTGGTCATTGGACCTTCCTACATCCACGACATGTCAGGCCGCTTCCTTCCGGGGCTCGCCCAAATGGGCAGCGATCAACTCGGCCTTGATGGGCCCGGCCCGCTCGTTGCGAACTTGTCAGGTCCCGACCGGCCCGTGTTCGCCGAGGCAGCCCGATGCGGCGAGCAGTATCTCGAGCGCGGGAGCTAGGCGAACGAAGACGGCGATCCTCTGAGTTCCAATGGGCGCAGTCTGCCGCGCGCCCGCCGCGTCGTGGACAAGCTTTTTCGACGACGATGTAGGCGGGCTCTCCTGTGCGGCGAGTGCAAGCCACAGGGTTGTTTCGTCCTGATCCGTCGCGCGCACCGCTACTTATTTCCCATCGGCGGCCCGCCGAGTCTGGCCGTGAAACACTTCCGACGCGCCGGCGGGCTCCGGGTCGGCGCGGTTGTCGACCGTCAGGAAGACCCGGTCGAGCGTGCGAAAGCTCGCGCCGCTCAGCCCGCGCACTCCTGGGACTAACCGCCAGCGTTCTGCGACGCTGCGCCTTGAACTGCGCTGCGGCGCATGATTGACGCCGGCTGGTGCTGATGATGTCATCATCTTAAAGGCACCGGGAGGCATGAATGAGCCCAGTCCAGTCGCGTCGACGCTGGCTGCAACTCCTGCTGGGTCTGATCGTCATGATGACGATCTCGAGCCCACAATACGTCTGGACGCTGTTCGTCAAACCCTTCCAGGCGAGCACCGGTGCTTCGCTCGCCGCCGTGCAGGTCACCTTCACGCTGGTGATCGTGCTGCAGACCTTCTTCTCGCCAGTGCAAGGCTATCTGATCGACCGGTTTAGTCCAAAACTGATGATCGCCCTCGGTACCGCCCTGAGCGGGCTCGGTTGGGTCGCGGCCTCGCGAGCCGAGAGCTTGCTGGCCTTATACGCCACCTATGGTCTGCTCTGCGGGCTTGGCACCGGCATCGTCTATGTCGGCATCGTCTGCCTGATGGTGCGCTGGTTCCCGGACCGTCGGGGCTTCGCCGCCGGCATCGTGGCGGCCGGCTACGGCATGGGTGCGATGGTCACCACCTTCCCGATCACCGACATGATCGCATCCACCGACTTCCGGCACACGCTTCTGGTCTTCGGATGCATTCTCGGCGCAATCGGTGTGCTCGCCGCCCTCGGCCTACGCGCGCCGCAGGCTGGCGAGGTGCCCGTCATCGACCCGGCCAGAACTGCGAGCGCGGCAGCCGACACTGCACCGAGGGCGATGCTGCGCACGCCTTTGTTTTGGTTGATGTTCGTCATGATGACGATGATGTCGACGGGCGGCTTGATGGTCACGGCCAACTTCGCGAACTTCGCCCGCGAGTTCGGAGTTGCCGACGCGCTCGTGTTCGGCTTTGCGGCGCTGCCCTTCGCGCTGACGTTCGACCGCATCACCAACGGCCTGACGCGACCCTTCTTCGGCTGGGTGTCGGACCATATCGGCCGGGAGAACACGATGGCGATTGCGTTCGCGCTTGAGGCGGTCGCGATCGGCCTGTTGCTCTACAATCGGCAGAACGCTTACGCGTTCGCACTCCTGTCGGGCGTTGTGTTCTTCGCCTGGGGCGAGATCTTCTCGCTGTTCCCTTCGATCCTGACGGACACCTTCGGGACGAAGCACGCCACCACAAACTACGGCTTCCTCTACATGGCACAAGGCGTTGGCTCGCTCCTTGGCGGTCCTGTCGCGGCGCTGATCCACGACGCGGCCGGCAACTGGGTGCCGGTTTTCTCGATCGCGATTATCCTCGACGTGATCACCGCCGTTCTCGCCTACTTCGTCCTGAAACCCATGCGGCGCGGCTGGCTCGGACGCGAGCGGGCGCCTCAGCCCCCTCTTGGGGGTGCCGCGACTGTTTGAGAACGAGCACCATTTGCCTCAAAAGCCGACATTCGGCAGCGCCCATCCCGGCCATTCAGTTGCGCGGTACGGCGTCCGATAAGTAGACGCTAACAGTGCTTGCTGACCTCTGCCGACAACACTCGCGTGAGCGTGTCCATCTGCAGCGGCTTCTCGCAGTGCTGAATGTGTGCGTAGCGCGCGGGGATCACCGCGCTGTCGTAGCCAGTGGCAAAGATGAACGGCACGCCGCGCCTAGTCAGGGCGTCCGCCACCGGAAAGACCGTGACGTCGCGCAAATTGATGTCGAGCACGGCTGCGTCGATCTCAGAACTGGCCTCGATCAACGCCAAGGCTTTGTCGATGCTCGCCACCGGTCCGAGGATCTCCGCGCCGTCCCTCGACAACATCCGGCGCATCTCGTCGGCGATGAAGTAGTCATCCTCAACCAAGAGCACCTTTCGGCCCGGTAGCGCGTCGGGGTCATGGCTCGATGTGCCCATCATCTGTCCCTCGGAACGGGGTCTCAGGCCAAAGGAAGCTCGATCAGACAACGCACCTCGGCCTCGCCGAGTTCGTAGCGCGTCGTGGCGTCGAGAGCATACGGCAGTGCGTTCTCGATCAACTCGCGTCCGTAGCCGTTCCTCAGGTTCGCGCTTCCCCGCGCAGACTGTCTCTCGATGCCGGTCTCAACCCATTCGAGCGTGAGTTGTGGGCCCTGCCCATCGCTCTCGTGCGTCCACCATGTCACGCTGAGCTGGCCGTGAGCGTTGGAGAGCGCGCCGTACTTGCGCGCGTTGGTGGCCAGCTCGTGGAGGGCGAGCGCCAACGTTTGCACCGCCGCCTTACGGATGCGAACGTCGGGCCCGGTCAGCACGACACGGTTCTGCAAATTCGCGGCGAGGGCATCAAGTTCGGTCTGGATCAGCGCCCCCAGGGTGATCGGCTCTTCGCCCGCGCGCGACAGCAGCCCCTGCACGCGCGAGAGCGCGGCCAACCGCTCGTTGAACGCGGAACTGAACGCCTCCAGCGTGTCGCTCATCGCCACAGTCTGCTGCGCGATCGAGTGCACCACGCCGAGCAGGTTCCGGGTACGGTGCTGCAGTTCGGCGACCAGAACGTGCTGCTGCTCCTGCATCCGGCGCAGATCGTCGATGTCGGTCGAGGTGCCGAGCCACTCCACCACTTCCCCGCGCTCGCCACGCACCGGCATCGCGCGCGTTTGAAACCACCGGTAGCCGCCGTCGACCCCGCGACGCAGGCGGCCTTCCATCTGTAGCAGCCCGGTCCGCGTAGCTTCGCGCCAAGCCTCGACGGCCGGTGCGCGGTCATCGGGATGCAGAGAATCGAGCCAGCCGTTGCCCCGGCTCTGAGCCTCATTCTGACCGGTATAGGCGGACCATTGCGGGCTCGCCCAGGTCCAGCGTCCATCCTCGGCCGCCCGCCAGACCAATTGCGGAATGCCCTCGACCAGGGCGAGGAGCCGGCGCTCGCTCGCGCGCTGATGCTCCTCGGCACGCTTGCGCTCCGTGATGTCGACGAACGTGATCACCACGCCGGCGATGAAGTTGTCGACGCTGCGGTAGGGCAGCACCCGAACGAGGTACTGCGCGCCCGTCGTGGAATTGGTGATCTCACGCTCGACCACGCTCAGGGTGCGCAGCACGCGCCGGGCGTCATCCTGCAGTTCCTCATAGGCGATCCGCGCCTTGATGTGGCCGATCGGCCGGCCCGAGTCGCTCTCGATGAGGTGGAAGATCTCGGTTACGGCGGGGGTGTGATTGGTGATCCGCAGCTCGTTGTCGAGGAAGATCGTCGCGATCTGCGTGCTCTCCAAGAAGTTCTTCAGGTCGCTGTTGGCCCGTCCCAACTCCTGAACCCGGTGGCCGAGCTCGCCGTTGACCGTGGTCAGCTCCTCATTGACGGATTGCTGCTCCTCCTTGGAGGTTTGCAGCTCCTCGTTGGTCGATTGCAGCTCCTCGTTGAGCGACTGGTACTCCTCGTTCGAGGATTTCAGCTCCTCGTTGGTGCTCTCCAACTCCTCGATGGTGGCCTGCAAGCGCTCGCGCGTGACCCCCAGTTCGGCTTCAAGGCGCCGGGTGTGTTCGAGCCCAGCGGCGGCATCTGCGTCTTCGGCGCGCTTGGCGGCCGATACCAGACCATCCTTGAACAGCACGAAGTAGCCGCGCGCGTCCGGGTCGTCGCGCATGGGTTCGACCACGAGGTCGACCGACAGGCGCGTCCCGTTCTGGCCGACCTGCAAGCCGTCGACCTGCACAGTCTGAGCGGTCTCATCGGCTTTGGTAAGCGCCGCGCGCAGGTCGAGCCGCAGATCCGGATGAGCGAGCTGCAGCAGGTTCAGGCTGGCGGCGCCGCCGGCCGGGTCGATGTACCGCCCGGTCCGTCCCGAGAAGTGCAGGACGTTGTACGAGGCGTCGGTGATCACATAGGCGGGCGCGTAACGCTCTGCCAACCGCTCAGCACGGCGGGTGAGCGTCGCCCCGTTCGGTCGCGCTCGCTCCTCGGCGAGGACGGGGGTTCCGAGCCGGCTGCCAGACGTCACGAACGGGAAATCCGGCAGGATGCGCGTGCCGGTCTCCCGACGGCGGAAGATGCGCGAGCGGCTGTCGATCGGCGCGAACAGGTCGGTGTGGCGCGAGACGTTCTCGGAATTGCCGAGGAACAAGATGCTGTCCGGCTTGAGGGCGAAGTGAAAAAGCGGGATCACCCGTCCCTGCAGCTCGGCGTCGAGATAGATCAGCAGGTTGCGGCACGAGATCAGGTCGAGCCTCGAGAACGGCGGGTCCTTGATGATCGAGTGCTGCGAGAAGATGCACATCTCGCGCAGCTCCTTCACGAGGCAGTAGGTGTTGCCCTCCTTCACGAACCAGCGGGCCAGCCGCTCGGGCGACATCGCGTCGCTGATCGTGTTCGCGAAGCGGGCAGCGCGCGCCGAGGCCAACGCCCGTCCGTCGAGGTCGGTCGCGAAGATCTGGACCTGAGGCACGACGTCGAGGGAGGCCATGTGCTCGCGCAGCAGGATCGCCAGCGAGTAGGCTTCCTCGCCGGTCGAGCAGCCGATCACCCAGATCCGAACCTGATCGTCCCGCGTCTTGCCGGCGAACAGTTTCGGTATCACCTCGTGTTCGAGGAGCTCGAACTCCTTCGGATCGCGGAAGAACTGCGTGACGCCGATCAGGAGGTCGTTGAAGAGCTCCTGCGCCTCCCCGGGGTGCTCACGCAGCGCGTCGACGTACTCATCGACGTGCGCCAGCGAGAGGACCTGCATCCGGCGCTGGACCCGGCGCAGGAAGGTGCCGGGCTTGTAGCCGTGGAAGTCGTGGCCGGTCCTGTTGCGGAGCGCTCCTGCGATCGCTTGCAGCGCGGCCTTGGATGCATCAGGCGCGACGTCGCCTTGAGCGGCCAGTTGGTGCGTGGCGGTCGAGACCCGTTCGACGAGAGCGTCGAGCGGTAGGATGGCATCGGCCAGCGCTGCCGGACTGTCGCTGGAAGCGAGCTCGCCGGCCCTGGTCTCGTCGGTCTCCTCGGCGAGCGTCAGGCCACCCGACTCCTTGACGACCTTGAAGCCGAGTGTCCCGTCTCCGCCCGTGCCCGCAAAGGCGACGGCGATGCTGCGCCCGTCCTCGTCGTGGGCGAGCGAGACCAGAAAGCTGTCGATGACACCCCGGCATCCGATCTCATCCGCCGGCCGGGTACGGAAGCGCCCCTTCTCGACGCCCACGACGAGATCGGCGCCGATCAGGTAGACGCGTCCACCTTCGATCACAGCGTCGTTCAGAACTTCCGTCAGATCGATTCCGGTCGCTGCCAGCGACTGCCGAAACCCAGCCTCGTCGAGGGCGTCCCTATGCTGGAGGACGATGATCACCGCTACGCTGTCGAGTCGCGGCAAATGGGTGAGGACGTGCTGCAGCGATGCGGTGCTCGCCGCCGACGCGCTCAGGGCCACGAAGGCGCTCGTCCTCGACGGGTTCACTTCGGCCTGTGGCATGCTGGATCGCCGTGATGCGAAGCGCTGTAGAAGTGGCGGTGCCACCCGAAGCGCCTCGTGGAGACAGTAACGGGTCCTCGTACCACGGCGATGCCTCCAGGGTGATCGGGGCGATACGCCTTAATCTTCCTGTGCGCCTTCGCTTCCGGACGGCTCGGGCTCGGGGAAGGACAGCAGGACCGCCCGGCGGATCGTCTCGGCGTAATCCCGGTACTCGGCTGCGCGCTCGTCGTACATGTCGGCGACCGCGGGACGTCCGGAGTTCCGCCCGTCCCGCGCCATGCGGGCGACGAGTTCGGCCCGCTCCTCGATGATGCGCAGCGCGACCCGCAGGGCCTCGTCGACCGCGTTCTCCTGCTGCTTGGCGACCACCTCGGCGGTGAAGGCGTGACCGACTTGGCAGCGATAGCGCAGCGGCTTGGCATCGCGGATCGTGGACAGGACGCCGCTGCAGTGCGGGCACGTCAGCGGTGCGGGATCGGCGAGGCGGCGCAGCACATCGCTGTCGATTCGCTCGCCAGCGGCGATGTCGATCTCCAAGCGGATCTCGGGTGGGACCGGCAGGCGCGGTCCGGCGGGCTCGTGTACGAGTTCGGACAGGATGTCGCCGAGGCGCGCGCTCGGCACGGCGAGATCGACGGTGACCGCCGCCATCCCGCTGAGCGGCATCTCGTCGGCGATCGCGTCCGTTGGGTCCTGCACGATCGCCATGCCGCCGCAGCGCTTGATCGCCTCCAACCCCGCCGCACCGTCGTTGAGCAGGCCGCTGAGCAACACACCGATGACGCGGGGGCCATAGGCCGCCGCTGCGGAGCGGAACAGCGGATCGATCGATGGGCGGGCCATGTTCTCGCGGGGGCCGCGGCCGAGCCGCATCTGTCCGTCACGGATGATCAGATGATGGTCGGGCACGCCGAGATAGACGTTGCCGGGCGCGATCGCCATGCCGTCGCGCGCGGCGTGGACCGGCAGCCGGCCGGCCGCGGCGGTGACGGTGGCAAGCAGGCCGAGGCTGCGGGCCGGGATGTGCACCACGACGAAGACAGCCGCCGCCAAGTCTCCGGGAAGCGCGCTGAGGATCGCTTTGAGCGGGGCGGTCGAGCCCGACGATCCGCCGATGACGATGATGTCGCGATTGGTCATCGGCGCTCTCCGTCGGGCAAGAAGCATCGCATCGAGCGCAGTGCATCCGCGCACCGTTCGTTCGGAAACAGGTTCGTGAGGGATGAACGCACCGGAGCGGCTCTAGTCACGATCATCACCTGCACCGTGTGCCGCCGCCGGTCCGACGAGGCGTCCGATCCAGGTGGCCAATGGGATGAGCAGGGTGCAGCGCAGCCCATCCGGCTCGTAAGTGAGTGCCGATCGGGCATCGATCTCGTAGGCCAGCATGTCCTCCAGGAGCGCCGTACCGAAGCCGCGATGTGCGGGCTTCGTCACCCCGGTGCCGCCCTCCTCTTTCCACGTCAGGACGAGAGTCGGCTCAGGACTGCTCGGCTCGACCTCCCAGGACACCGTCACGCGCCCTTGCGGCAGAGCCAGAAACCCGTGTTCGACGCCGTTGCTGGTCAGCTCGTGCACTGCCAGCGCCAGGACCAGCGCAGCCTTCGGCCTGAGCCGCACATGTGGACCGTCGATCGTGGCCCGCTCACCCTCGCGCACGAGGTGGAACAGCAACTCGTCCGAGATCAGCGTGTGCAGGTTCGCCTCGCCGAACGCATCCGTGGTGGCCTGTATGCGCGTCAATGCGTGCAGGCGGCCGTCGAGGTGGGCGGCGTAAGCCTCGACATCCCCGGCGCTCTCGGCCGAACGACGCACGATCGTGCGCAGCATCGCCATCGTGTTGCGCACGCCGTGGCGCAGGCTGTCCGGCATCCCGGCCTCGTCGAGAAGTCGACGCAGACGGGCATTGTCGGCGCGCAGGGCTGCGAGTTGCCCGGCCACGTCATCAGGATCCGTCATGCCGGGCCCTCTTCGAGAACAAGACGTCATTGCCAATCGACAGCGAGCCTACGGTTCGCGCTGGCAACGGAGCCGAGGGATAATCAACCGTGAGGTGCAGGTAGGCCCGATCGAAGTGCCCGAGCTGGGCCAGCGCCGTTGGATCATGAATGGTCAGGCTACGCCTGCGCAATGTGATCAGTCCCGCAGAGCGCATCTCTTGGAGCGTGCGATTGATGTGCACGCTGGTCTGACCCATCGCGTCGGCGAGGTCGTTCTGGGTGATCGGCATCGGGCAGGTGTTGTCGTCCGCGAGGCCGACGGCCGCCAATCTCGCGTGCAGTTCGCAGAACAGGTGAGCGAGCCGCTCGATGCCGGTGCGACAGCCGAGGCTGACGGTCCACTCGCGCTGAACCGCAGCGGTAGCAAGCACTTCACGGTGAACGGCTAGGTCGAGCTGCGGGCTGCGAGCCGTCATCGCCTGCATGGCTGCGCCAGAGATCTGCCCGAGGAGGACCGGCGTGATTGCACTGATCGTGTGATCCATCTCCTTGAGAAGGAAGACGTGCGGGTCGCACAGGTCGCCCGGGAGGAGGAACGCGACGATCTGGCGCCGCCCATCGAGGAGCTGCCGATAGCGGCAGGCCCAGCCATCGAGGATGACATTGACAGCGCGTGGGTCGTCGCCCTCGTGGATGATGTCGGTGCGCGCGGCGATCTGGCGTCCCGGACCGAGCACATCGCTCAGCCACAGCTTATCGGCATCCGAGAGCGGTACGTAGCGCTGCAGCTTGCGGGCGAGCGGGTTCGGCATGGGTGCTTTTCCGCGGCGATGAAGAAATTCACCTATGTCAACGGCAGGACTGCGCACTCACCTAGATCAGGATCAAGGCCGCAAATTATTCGCTGCTGTATTAGCGGTGCGCGGAAAAACTGCTGCTTGATTCAAGCTGGAGAAACGCATCGTCCGGACGTGAAAATCCGCAGGGTCAGCTTCTTGTCGGTTGTGAACGTTCACGTCGTGTCGCACGACCGGCTGCTTGCCGCTTGCCTGCGCAAGGACGCCGACATTCCTTTTTTGCCCGCACCATTGGTCTTGTTGCAATCTCTGATGGGCGAAGTCGGGTGAAATTCTACCGGCGCGCTTCTGGAAGGCATAAGCATTGAAGCAGATATAGCCGCAGGCTCCGCGTCCGACTCGACTGAGAAGCCGGGACCGTGTGGCCGCAGACTGCTTGGAACTTCAAGAGGCTACGATGGTACAGGGCGGCATGACTCAGCGGCATTCCGTCGACCCGAATGCCAACTTTCAGTTGTGTAGAAGTTGACCACCTCACGTGTTTAGCCGAGAGTGGCGGCCGTGGTGACGACATGCTTGATGAAGACGTTGCCTTTGTGAGGCTTCGCGCATCGGTCGACGAGACCCTGGCAAGAGCTCGACGGTTGCGGACTGAAAGCTTGCTGCTGCAACAAAAATTGCAAGAAACGATTGTCGATTTCAGGGCCGTCCAGGATCATGTATGTGCGACGGTCGATATGGTACGCGCTAATCTATCATCCTTGCGCTCTGAAAGCGGTGAGCAGCCTTCATCCGCGTCGCCGATCCCGTACGCCTATCGCTCCCGGTACGCGCATGCATCGGGTGTGACCTTGAAGAAATGACCAATGACATGATCATTGCCTGAAGGACCGCGATGACCGTCTGTGGCGACGCGTTCCAAGCGATGCTATCTGAGGCGTTGATGCAGATCGGCCAGCATATTGCAAACATACCGGTGAGGTCAGTGCGTCTGCGCCATTCCGTGAGCCCGGCCGATCTCGACGAAGCCCTGTGCCAAGCCGGGTTCGACACCGTGCGAAAGACGAAGCGCATCAGCCTGGAGCCGTGCGGGACGACCACAGTCTATTGGGCACGCTGAGGCGGGCTCAGGAGCGCGTGAGGCGGCTTAGGACGTCGGCCAGCGACAGGGTGAACAGGATCGCCGACCAGAACAGACCGCAGGCCGCCGTCAGTTGGATGAGGGCGCTCGCGCTGTCCAGCCGCATGAACAGCAGGGCGACGAGCAAGGCTTGCGTGGCGGCGATGCCGAAGCCCACCGCTACAGTCCAGGTACCCAGCGGCGCGTAGGCGAGGGCGCAACTGACCGCCAGCAGAGCCATCAGGCCGAGCCAGCCCGGCAGCACCCGGCGCCACACGGCGCCCGCGGAGACGGGGGCGCTCATCCGGCGCCCCCCACGAGGTAAAGGGCCGGATAGAGGAACAGCCAGACCATGTCGACGAACCCCCAGTAGAGCATCGTCACCTCGATCTGCGGGTTCCCGGGAACGCGATCCGGATGGCGCCAGCCGATCACGATCAGCCGCGCCACGAGGCCGATGCCGATGGCGAGGTGGATCCCGTGGATGCCGGTCGAGAGCCAGTAGAAGCCGAAGAACAGCTGGGCGGACGGCTCCGGCAGCTTGAAGCCCGCCCCCGGCACGAGGTGCCCGGCGATGTCCTCGCGGTACTCCAGGCCCTTCACCGCCAGGAAGGCGAGGCCGAGCAGCGCCGTCGCCACGAGGCACCAGAGGGTCATCCGGCTCAAGGCGGCGTGCTCGGAGGCCCGGGAGGCGGCCGCCGCGGTCAGGCCGCTCGTGAGCAGGAGCGCGGTGTTCACCGTGCCGTAGACGATGTTGGTCTCGCGGGCGGCCGCCGCGAAGGCCTCCGCATGCTCGGCCCGAACGGCTGCGTAGAACAGGAACAACGCCCCGAAGAACAGCACCTCGCTGGCGATGAAGATCCAGATGCCGAAGGTCGCGCCGAAGCGCTGGTCGGACAGCGCCTCCGCCTCAGGGAGTCTCAGGCCATCCCAGGGCTCCCGCAGCAGCACCTTGGGGGCGACGGAAGGGTCGCTCATGTAAGCGAGCCTTGCGAGGGGATGCGCGGCTGGTCGTGCAGCGGCTCCGCGCCCTCCGGGTGGTAGTTGTAGGGCTTGCCGAGCACGGCGGGATGGCCGAAGAAATTGTCCCGCGGCGGCGGCGAGGTCGTGCGCCATTCGAGGCCCGAGGCGTTCCAGGGGTCGTTCACCGCCCGCTCCCCGAAGACCAGCGACCACGTGAGATAGCCGAGCGGCATCAGGTAGGCCGCCGCCAGAACCGCCGCGCCCGAGGAGGAGAGCACGTTCCAGACCTGGAACTCCGGCGGATAGACGTGGTAGCGCCGCGGCATGCCGAGATAGCCCGCGATGAATTGCGGGAAGAAGGTCAGGTTGAAGCCGAAGAACATCAGCACCGCGGCGAACTTGGCCCAGGTCTCCGGGTACATGCGGCCGGTGAATTTCGGCCACCAGAAGTGCAGGCCGGCGAAGTAGGCCGATACGGTCGCGCCGACCATGATGTAGTGGAAATGCGCGACGACGAAGTAGGTGTCCTGCACGTGGACGTCGATCGGGATCGAAGCGAGGAACAGCCCGGTCAGGCCGCCCACGGTGAACAGGCCGATATAGCCCAGCACGTAGAGCATCGGCGATTCGAACCCGACCTGCCCGCGGTAGAGCGTGGCGGTCCAGTTGAACACCTTGATGGCCGAGGGCACGGCGACCACGAAGGACAGGAACGAGAAGATCAGGGCCGCGTAGGGCGACATCCCCGAGGTGAACATGTGGTGGCCCCAGGTGAAGAAGCCGATCACCGCGATCGCCACCAGGGCGTAGACCATGAAGTCGTAGCCGAAGATCCGCCGCCGCGCGAAGCAGGTGATCACCTCCGAGACGATGCCCATGCCGGGCAGGAGCATGATGTAGACGGCCGGGTGCGAGTAGAACCAGAACAGGTGCTGGAACAGGATCGGGTCGCCGCCCTTCGCCGGATCGAAGATCGGCAGACCGAGGGATCGCTCGGCCACAACGAGGAGGATCGTCAGCGCCAGGACGGGCGTCGCGAGCACGAAGATGATGCTCGTCGTGTACATGGCCCAGACGAAGAGCGGCAGGCGGAACCAAGTCATCCCGGGCGCCCGCAGCAGATGCGTGGTAGCGATGAAGTTCACCCCCGTGGCGATGGTCGAGAAGCCGGAGACGAAGACCCCGAGCACGCCGATGGTGACGGCGGTGTTGGAGAAGGTGGTGGAGTAGGGGACGTAGAAGGTCCAGCCGGTGTCGATGCCGCCGGCCAGCACCGCGGCCGTGGTGATCAGGCCGCCGAGGACGTTGAGGTACCAGCTTGCGAGGTTGAGCTTGGGGAAGGCGAGGTCCCGGGCGCCGATCATCAGCGGCAATAAAAAATTGCCGAAGGTGGTGGGGATCGACGGGATCAGGAAGAACCACACCATGATCACGCCGTGGAGCGTGAACAGCTTGTTGTAGGTGTCTGCGCCGACGAGGTCGGCCTGCGGGGTGAACAGCTCCAGCCGCACCAGGGTGGCGGCCGCGCCGCCGATGAAGAAGAAGGCCGTCACCGACAGGGCGTAGAGGATCGCGATGCGCTTGTGGTCGGTGGAGGTCAGCCACGATCCGAGCGTGCTGCCGGCCGCGAGGTAGCTCTCGGGCAGGCCGAGGGCGAGTTCGTCCGGGTCGGCGAGGCTCGCCGGGCTTTCGGCGACGCGCGTGCTCATGCGGGCACTCCGGGTCTGAGGGGCTCGGCGGGGATCACGGCTTCACCGCCGGTCCGGCGGGCGCCGGCGTGTCGGAGACGGGGGCGCCCGGCACCATGGCGGGGCTGCGCTCGGGCTGGGCGCCGGGCACCCGCGAGGACAGCGGCGGCAGGCCGGGCGTGCGGATCTCCCGCGGGCCCGCGCCGAGCGAGCGGATATAGGCGGTGAGCGCCTGGATCTCGCCGTCCGAGAGCAGGCCCTGGTAGCTCGGCATGACCGGCGCGTAGCCCGCCACGACGTCCCGCTTCGGCTGGAGGATCGAGTCGCGCACGTAGGCGGCGTCGACCGTGGCGAGCCTGCCGCCGTCGAGCTGCACCGCCTGCCCCCAGATCCCCGCGAGGCTCGGCGCATGCACGGAGGAGCCTGGCGCGTGGCAGCCGGAACAGCCCTTATCGGAGAAGAGCCGCTCACCCTGATGGGCGAGGTCGTCGCCCTCGGGCTGGGCCGAGAGCCAAGCCGCGTAATCCTGCGGCTCCATGACGATCACCCGGCCGAGCATGCGGGCGTGGTCGGTGCCGCAATACTCGGTGCACATCAGCTGGAACGTGCCGGTCTTGGTGGCCTGGAACCACGCCTCGGTGGTCTGATCGGGCACCGCGTCGCGCTTCAGACGGAAGGCCGGGATGTAGAAGGAATGGATCACGTCCTGCGAGGTCAGGACCAGGCGCACCGGCACGCCCACCGGCACGTGCAATTCGTTGATCTCCCGGGCGCCGTTGGAACTCTGCGTCTTCCACATCCACTGCTTGCCGACGACGTGGACTTCGAGCGCGTCCTTCGGCGGCGAGAAGGCCCCGATCTCGGCCGAGGCCGCCCACCAGAATATGAACACGAAGATGAACAGGGTGGCGGCGGTCCAGCCGATCTCGAACTCGCGGGAGACGACTTCGGGGAGCGGCCCCCGGTCAGCCTTCGACCCGCGGCGGAAGCGGATCGCGAAGGTGACCACGAGGCCGACCACGAGGAGCACGATGGCCGCCGAGACCAGGGTCAGGCCGATGAAGATCCGGTCGACCTTGGCGGCCTGGGTGGAGGCGGCGACCGGCATGAGCCAGGCGGGCATGAGCGAGCCCATCAGCGCGCTCCCTCGGAGGCGGCGCGCTGCTGTGTGCCGGGCTGCCCGTCCGGCGAGGGCAGGGCGCTCGACGCGCCGCCGCGACTTCCGAAGGGCGGCACCTGCTCGGGCTGGACGGGGGCGGCGAAGCCGGTATCCCCCTCGGCCGCGAGGCGGGCCATCGCGGCGTCAATCGGCATGCGGGCGATGCCCTTGTCGCGGTCGACCCAGGCGTAGCCGGTGAGCCGCCCCTTCTGGTCCCGGAGGAGGGCGTCGAGGTCGCTCGCCGGCGCCCGCTGCAGCTGCGGCTGCGCGAAGGTCCGGGGCGGGCGCATCAGCGGCAGGGTCACGGTCGCCGTGTAGTAGAAGCGCAGGCCCGCCAGCGTCGCGGCGACGAACACCACGATGAACAGGCCGGTGAGCAGCACCGGGCGCAGCGCCAGGGCGGGGGCCTCCGTGCCGGGCCGGGCATGGCCCACGGCGTCGTCGTGAACGCCGGTATGCAGCTGGCCGTCGGCCGCCTGTTCAGGCATGGCGCGGCCTCCCGGCGGCCCGGATCCGGGCGAGGCGGCGACCGAACGGCACCGACAGCCCGGCCAGCAGCGTGAGGCCCAGCGCCGCGCATGCGGCGGCCGGCCCCGCGCCGTCGTCGTAGGCCGGCAGGACGTACCACGCGAGGTGCAGGGCGAGCCCGATCAGCACGAGGAGGCCGATCACCCTCAACGAGGCGGCGCTCTGCCGGATCCGGGCGAACAGCAGGGCCGCGAAGGGCAGGAGCCCGCCGGCCGTGAGCGATGCCAGCAGCACCGCGATCCAGGTTCCCGTGCCGCGCTTCAGGTACCAGGCCGCCTTCTCGGGCAGGTCGCCGTACCACGCGACGATGTAGGACATCAGGCTCAGGTAGAGGACACCCAGGAGAGTCGCGAGGATCAGCCCGGCGAGGTCGGAGGCGCGCGCGTCGTCGAGGCCCGGCGGGCTCGCCATCGCGGCCCAGGCGAGCGCCGCCAGGATCTGGTGCAGGGCGATGTTGGCCGCGAAGGCGGAGGAGGTGAAGTGCGGCTCCACCGAGAGGATCCAGTCCACCGCCACGAGGCTGATGGTGAGCCCGTAGAAGCTGAGGCCGAGCGCCGCCGCCAGCGGACCGCAGCGGCCGGCGAGGCAGAGCAGGGCGAGGACCGACCAGCCGAGGAGGGTCAACGCTGCCCGTAGGTCGAACAGGGCCGGGTCGAGGTAAAGTTCGGCGATCCCGGGCTTCACCAAGCCGGGATCGGCCGCCCAGGGGTAGAGGGCCGGCAGGGCGAGCGCCACGCCCAGGAAGGCCAAGGCGGCGAGCGGCACCAGGGCGGCGGCCGGCCGCAGGGCCGGCGCCAGAGCCTCGCCCCAGCGGCCGCCGGTGACCCTGTGAATCAGCATCAGGATGAGGCTGCCCACCGGCACCGTGCTCCAGACGAGCCAGGCGACCAGCCAGCCGCGGGCGAGTGCCTCGATCATGGCAGGTGCTCCGCGAGGCCCGGCACCGCCGCGACGCGTGCGCCTTGCGAGAGCTGCAGCGCCCGGATGTAGGCGGCGATGGCCCATCGGTCCCGGGGCGTGACCCGGTTGGCATAGGGATACATGACGCCGTAACCCTCGGTGATTACGTCGACGAAGTACCGGGCCGGCGCCGCCCGCAGGCGGTCCTCGTGGTAGGAGGGCGGGGCTGGGAAACCGCGCTGCACGACCATGCCGTCGCCGTGGCCGGTATAGCCGTGGCAGGGGGTGCAGATCGCTTCGTAGCGCTCCTTGCCGCGGGCGAGCAGGGCCGCGTCGAGGCGGGGCGGCGTGGCGAGGCCCGCCGCGTAGGCGGCATCCCCCTGGGCGACGGTCCCGGCCGGGGGCGTCTGGGTCTCGGCGTTACCAGGGAAGAGCGGCGCCTTGCCGTAGACCTCGTAGCGGTTCTGCACCCGCATCGACTGATCGTCGCAGGCCGCGAGGCACAGGGCCGGAACGACCGCGAGGAGGAGCGCACGCCTCATCCGTGCATCTCCGACACCAGCAGCGCGCCAGCCTCCTCGAGCCGACGGCGCAGGGGTCCAGGCTCCGCCTTCGGGGCGACGAGGAGCAGGAAGCGGTCCTGGCTCGCCCGCTCGAACTGCGGCATATCGTGGACCGGGTGGTTGAGCCGCGGCAGGCCGCAGGCCCAGAGCAGCGCGGCGAAGCCCGCCACCGCCGCCGCCAGCACGCCGAACTCGAACGGCACCAGGGTGAAGACCGGCCAGGAATGGAGCGGCCGCCCGCCGGAATTCAGCGGGTAGGCGTAGACCGCGCTGTACCATTGCAATCCGTACATCGCGGCCGCGGCCCCGAAGCCCGCCAGCGCCATCACGAGTCGCACAGGGTTGCGCGGCGGCGGAAAGTCCTCCGACAGCTCCTCCAGCGGGAAGGGCGTGAAGGCGTCGAGCAGGCAGTGACCGTCAGCCCGGGCGAGCCGCAGCGCCCGCACCAGGGCGTCCGGGGTCTCGAACTCGGCGAGCAGGGGCGCACTGGTGGTGGCACTCATGCCGCCGCCTCCTCGTTGTGGCTGAC
Organism: Methylobacterium sp. A49B; assembly: GCF_053346215.1. Classification (NCBI taxonomy): domain Bacteria; kingdom Pseudomonadati; phylum Pseudomonadota; class Alphaproteobacteria; order Hyphomicrobiales; family Methylobacteriaceae; genus Methylobacterium; species Methylobacterium sp. A49B. The sequence continues at coordinate 49,970 of NZ_JBKFBO010000142.1, read as the reverse complement.
CTGCCGGACCTCGTGCATCGACACGACGGGGAAGATCCGCACCAGCACCAGGAAGCCGAGCACGAACAGGCCGAGGGGCCCGAACAGGATCGCGAGGTCGTAGAGGCTCGTATGGTACGTCCGCCACAGGCTCATCGCGTGGCCGTGCGAGAGCGTGTTCCAGACGATCAGGATGCGCTCGAACCACATCCCGATGTTGATCACCACCGAAATCCCCGCGAGCATCCAGAGGTTGCGGCGCGCGAACGGGAACCACAGGGCCTGCGGCACGACGCAGTTGCAGGCGATCAGGGCGTAGTACAGGAAGCGATAGTCGCCTTCGAAGAAGTAGCGGACCACGTCCCGGTCGGCGCGCTCGCCGCCGTACCAGGCCATGAACCACTCGGTGGCGTACGACAGGGTCATGATCACGCTGGCGAACAGCATGACCTTGCCCATGACGTCGAAATGGGCCGGCGTGATCACCGCCTGGAGGTTCAGCCCCCAGCGGATGAAGATCGCGATCATCACCACCATGGCGAAGCCGGAATACATCGCGCCGACGACGAAGTAGGGCGGGAAGATGCTCTCCTGCCAGCCGGGCATCAGGCTCGCGGCGAAGTCGAGGCCGACGATCGAGTGGACCGAGCAGACCAGCGGCACGGCGAGCGCCGCCATGGTCTTGTGGTAGGTCTCGTAGACCTGCCAGTGCCGGGCGGAGTTGCGCCAGCCCAGCGCCAGGGCGCCGTAGATGATCTGGCCGGCCCGGGTGGTGGCCCGGTCGCGCATCGTGGCGAGATCGGGCAGGAGGCCGGTGAACCAGAACAGCGCCGAGAACAGGATGTAGCTGAGGATCGCCCAGAAATCCCACACCAGGGCCGAGCGCCATTGCGGCCAGAGGTCCATGGTGTTGGGGTAGGGCGCCAGCCAGTAGGCGTAGAGCGGCCGCCCGAGATGGATGATCGGGAAGATCCCCGCGATGCCGGCGGCGAACAGGGTCATCGCCTCGGCGAAGCGGTTGATCGAGGCGCGCCAGCGCTGGCGCGTGAGCAGCAGCATCGACGAGATCAGCGTGCCGGCATTGCCGATGCCGATCCACCAGACGTAGTTGGCGATCGAGAAGCCCCAGACCACGGTGGTGTTCACCCCCGACAGGCCGATCCCCACGGTAAGCACCGCGCCGATCGCCCCGAGCGTCACCAGCACGAAGGGAAGGGTGGCCAGCAGCGCGTAGAACCAGAGCCTGCCGGGGCCGCGCTTCTGGATCGGGTCGGCGATCGCCGCCGAGATCGCGCCGTGGCTGAGCTGCGCCGGGGCGATCCAGCGATGTCCTCGCGCGCCGCCGCTCACGTCCGCCCTCCGAGATCCGGGTTCGGGGCGTGGAGGTCGGCGAGGTAGGTGGTGCGGGGCCGCGTGTTCAGCTCCTCCATCAGGGCGTAGTGGCGGGGGTCCTGGCGCAGGCGGCGGATCGGGCTGTCGGGTTTCGCCAAGTCGCCGAAGGTAATTGCCCGGGTCGGGCAGGCGGACTGGCAGGCGGTGGCGACCGGGCCCATCGGACGGCCGTCGCGCTCAGAATCCTGCCGTTCGTTTGCGATCCGCTGGATGCAGTAGGTGCACTTCTCCATCACGCCGCGGGCCCGGACCGTGACGTTCGGGTTGTGCTGCGCCTTGATGCTCTCGGCGCCCATTGTCGCGTAGGGTTGGCCGTCCGCGTAACCGAAGAAGTTGAAGCGCCGGACCTTGTAGGGGCAGTTCGCCTCGCAGAAGCGCGTCCCGACGCAGCGGTTGTAGACTTGGAGGTTCAGCCCCTCGCCGTCATGGACCGACGCTGCCACCGGACAGACCGGCTCGCAGGGCGCGTGCTCGCAATGCATGCACGGCACCGGCTGGAACCCCGCATGAACCGCCTCGGGCGTGCCGGAATCGTAGAGATCGACCCGCAGCCAGTGCATCATCCGGCCCCGGGCGATCTCCTCAGGCCCGACGATAGGGACGTTGTTCTCGGACTGGCAGGCGACCACGCAGGCGTTGCAGCCGATGCAGGCATGGGTGTCGATCACCATCGCCCAGGCATGGCCGTCGGCGTCGCCTGTCCAGGGTTCGAGGAGGGTCGGCTGGTCGGCGCCGATGCCCTTGGGCTTTGCCTGCGGAAGGTCGGCCAGGGCGATCTGGCGGAAGAGTTTCCTGGTCTCGCCTTCGATCTGCGTGAAATTCTGGGTGCGCAGCACCTCGCCCGTCCGATCGAGCCTCTCGACGTCGACGCCCGCCAACAGGCGCGGCGCCGCCGCCGTGGCGAGGCGGTAGCCGTCCGCGCCGATCCCGCTGCCGATCGCCCCGGCACGGAGACGTCCGTAACCGAGGGTCAGAACGCCCGCCCCGTCTGCCACGCCGGATTCCACCGAAACCAGCGCCTCGATGGCGCGGCCATCCATCCCGAGCCGCACCACGTCCCCGGCCGCGAGGCTGCGCCGGGCGGCCTCACGTGCCGAGAGCGCCAGGGCGTTACCCCAGACCTGCTTCGAGACCGGCTTCGGGCATTCCTGCAGCCACGCATTGTTGGCGTAGCGGCCGTCATAGAGACAGGGATCCGGGCGCATTTCCACGGCGAGGCCGGTGACGGGCGGCCGCAACGGCAGGGCCGGCAGCCGCGCCTCGCCCGGATCCACCGGGGCGGCGGCGCTGTCGGGGATCACCCCGTCATGGAGTGCCTTGCGCCACCAGCCCTCGAAATCATCGCCGCCCCGGTCGTGCCACGTCGCCCGGACAATGTCGTAGCCGGCGGTGGCGGGCGCGCTCGCGAGGAGCGACAGGATCTCGTGAGCCGAGCGGCCGCCGTAGAGGGGCCGGACCAGAGGCTGGACGAGGCTCGCAGTGCCGTCCAGAGCCCGCAGATCCGACCAGCACTCCAACTCGTGCGCCAGCGGCAGGTGCCAGTGCGTGGCCCCCGCGGTCTCGTCGCCGTGGAGCCCGGCATGGACCGAGAAGCCGGCGCGGCCGATCTTGTCCGCGAAGGCGAGGTCGGCCGGCGCGGTCTGGACCGGGTTGCAGCCGAGGATCGCGAGGCAGGAGACCGCGCCGCGATCGAGATCCGCCGCCAGGGTCGCGAGATCGGCGAGCGCATGGTCGCCCGCGACGTCGTGGGGGGCGACATACGTGACCGGGGCCTTCAGCCGGCCGTTGATCCAGTGGCCGAGGGCGTGCAGCTCCGGCGGCAGGGCGTCGCCCACGAGGACCAGGGCGCGGCCCTCGGCACCGCGCAGGTCCGCCGCGGCGGCCGTGGCGAACCGGGCGGCCTCCGGCGGCAGGTCGGGGACGGGGAGGTTCGCGCCGAGGCTGCTCGCTAGGGTGGCCAGCAGGCCGGCGGCGTCGGCCGGGTGGAGGGCGCAGCGGGCATCGGCCTTGATGCCGGTCTGGGTCAGCGCGGTCTCGGCGACGTAGAGCCGGCCGAACCGTACCGGGTCCTGGCGCCGGTCGATGAACGCGCGGCCGAACCGGATCTGGTCCGGCCCGGGCCCGAGCGGGTCGGCGCCGACGCAGCAGATTATCTCGGCGCGGCCCGGATCCGGCAACGCCCGCAAGAGGCGGCCGAAGGCGAGGTCCGCGCCGCGGAGCGCGGCGGCATCGTCCAGGGGCTCGTGGACGTGCCAGACCGCCTCGGGCATCGCCTGAAGCAGGGCGGCGATCTGGCGGGCGAGCGTCGGCGAGGTGACCCGCCCGGTGAGCAGGCGCAGGCCCCGTCCCTTCTCCCGGCGCGCCTGCGCCAGGGGCGCGGCCAGCGCCCGCTCGACCATGTCCCAGGAGGCGATGCCGCTCACCCGCTCGGTCACCGTCCGCGAGCGGTCTGGATCGTAGAGGTCAAGGATCGCGGCCTCGGCGAAGACGTCGGTGGCCCCGAGGCTCGCCGGGTGCTGGAGATTGCCCTCGATCTTGATCGGGCGCCCGTCCACCGCGATGGCGTGGACGCCCCGCGCCCAGCCGCCCAGCGACAACGCGGTGGCGTAACGCGCCGGCACGCCGGGCAGCAGTTGCTCCGGCTGCACCACGAAGGGCACCAGCTCCTCGGAGGGTTTCGAGCAGGCGCCGAGGCCCGCGGCGATGCCCGCGGAGAGCAGGCCCAGCGCCTCGCGACGGGAGGGGGTGCTCAGCGGTGGCATATGGAGCACTCGCTGAGCCGCTGGGGGCTCTTGATGTGGTAGGCCTTCACGAGTTGCGCGCCGACCGTCTTCTGATCGGGCGGCGGGGTCCAGTGCGTGTCGAACACCGCCTCGCGGGGGCGCAGGTTCGGGGCCGGATCGCGGTGGCAGTCGAGGCACCAGCCCATGGTGAGCGGCGCCACCTGCCGGACCAGCTTCATGGTCTGGACTTCGCCGTGGCAGGTGGTGCAGCCGACGCCCTTGGCCACGTGCACCGAATGGTTGAAGTAGACGTAGTGGGGCAGGGCGTGGACCTTGCGCCATTCCAGCGGCCGCCCCTCCGCAAGGCTGGTGCGCACCGGCGCCAGCATCGGCGCGTTGGTCCAGACCTGCGAGTGGCAGCTCATGCAGGTCTCGGTGGGCGGGATGCCCGGGAAGGCGGCCTTCTCCACCGACGTGTGGCAGTAGCGGCAATCGATCCCGAGGCCGCCGACATGGTGCTCGTGGCTGAATGGGACCGGCTGCTCGCGGGTCACATCCTGCTGGGTGGCGTAGGGCGAGCGCCAGTACGCGTAGGCGAGGCCCATCGACAGGACCGGCACCACGGCCACCGAGGCCAGGACGACCCGGGCGACCGTGTCGGCGCCCGGACGAAAGATCTGCACCATGCCGTGCGTCCACCTCCGGGCGACGTCACCGGGGTCGGACACGCGGGCCCGGACTCCCAGACAGGCTTAGACGGCACGGGAAGGCCGGGCGCCTACCTATGTTGGCCGTTCAGCCCGCGGGGTACTGCCCGGGCGCGTAGCGCCGGACCATGGCGGTGCAGAACGCCGCGTATTCTCCCCGGACCAGCGGCGCGCTGGTGTGATGAGGCGAGATCCCCCGATGCTCCGGCGTGAAGCAGAAGGTGACAGTGACGTCGAAGTCCTTCAGCGCCTCCATCTGCCGGTCGAACCAGTCCAGCGCCCCGGGGCGGAAGCTGTCGGCCCAGGAGAGGCCGGTGCGTAGATGGCGCACGCCCAGCCGCTTCATCCACGAGACCGCCTCGTCGAGCCGGTGGTCCTCGAAGTGGAACCACTGGCACAGGCCAATCTCGGGGGTGTGGCGGGCAAAACTCTCCAGGGCGATCTTCGGCGTGCCGTCCTGGCGGAGCAGGCCCATGTGGAAGTGCCGGTAGTAGGAGGAGCCCTCGGCCTCCTTGTGGCGGGTGGTGGCCTCCCATTCCCGCGGCAGGTCGTAGAGGCTGTACCAGTGGATCCGCGGCGCCCGCCCCGAGAGCAGCTCCAGGGTCCGGCGCAGGCCCCAATCCTGGACCTCCTCGGCGCCGAAGGTCGAGACGCCGACCTCCGAGACCCAGACCGGCAGGTCGGTGACCGCGCGGATCTCGTCGACCTTGGCCGGCCAGTCATGGATCGACCACAGGTTCCAGTCGAGGGGGAAGCCGTGCACCGCGACAGCATCGACGGCGTCGAGGACGCCGCGGGCCTCCATGTTGCGAATGAAGAGCGGGTCGATCGGCGAGATTCCGCCGAGCACGCGGATGAGGTTCGGGTTCACGTCCCGGATCGCGTGGCCCGCCTCCTTGACCATCTCGGCGAAGAGCAGCCAGTCGGGATCGATCTCCGGGTCCCAGTGCGACTTGTTGTTGGGCTCGTTCCAGAGCATCACCGAGTCGATCATCGCGTTCCCCCGCGTCCTACGGAATCCGCCCGCGCAGGATATGCGGCCCCCACCCCGTAGGGTACCGGCGCGGTGCGGCAGAGGTAGACCTCCGCCTCGGGCTGGGCCTCGATCGAGAAGCCGCTCGCCCGCAGCATCGCCTCCATGCCGGCGCAGTTGGGGATCCACCAGTTGGTCCAGTCGTGCGCGTAAGAGCGCTCGACGAAGTGCATCCGCGGGTAACCGGGCCGCTCGAACTGGTCCATGTCCCAGAAATCGTAATCCGCGGCGACCGGCTCGACCGCCCGGCTGCCACGCAGCATCGACTGGAACACCAGGAGGTCGCCGGCCACGTGCTCGCGGATCAGGTCGAGGGCGAGCAGCGGGTGGCGCAGGTGGTAGAGCACGCCCATGAACAGCACGACGTCGAACCGCTCGCCCAGGGCGCCGACGTCGTAGACGGAGAGGTTGCGGAACTCGATGTCGTGGCCGAGGCTGGCGGCGGCGAAGCGGGCCTGAGCGAGGTAGCGGTCGTCGGAATCGAGGCCGAGCACCCGGGCGGCGCCGCGCTGCTTCATCGCGATGGCGTAGAAGCCGCCGTTACAGCCGATATCGAGGACGCTCTTACCGGTGAGGTCGGCGGGGATCGCCTCGGCGAAGCGCCGCCACTTCACGCCCGGGTAGTCGCCGAGGAAATGGTCCGGGGCGGTCCAGACCCCGTCGCCGAGGTCGATGTTGTGGAACCAGGGGCCGAGGGCGTCGGCCTGCCGGCGCAGATCTTCGGCCGTCACGGCGGTGGCCGTCATGGTGCGGTCCGTTCGTTGAGGGAGACGACGCGGCCGCCGCCCGGCCAGAGGGCGAGCTCGCTGCAGGAGGCGGGATCGACCACGATCCGGTCGTAGGCGTCGAGGCCGAGCCCCAGGACCGTCAGGAGCGCGGCGCGGATCACGTCGCCGTGGCTCACCAGGATCACGGGCGCGCCGTCCGCGGCGAGGCGGTCGAGGATCCGTCCGACGCGGCCCTGCGCCTCCGCCATGCCCTCGCCGCCCGGCGGACGGGCGGTAGTGCGCTGCGCGTTCCAGGTGGCCCAGTCGGGATCGGCCGCGAGTTCGGCGAAGCTGCGGCCGGTCCAGGCGCCGAAGTCGATCTCGTCGAGGCCGGGCTCCGTCCCGACATCCAGGCCGAGGGCGGCGGCGATCGGGGCCGCGGTCTCGGCGGTCCGTTCGCGCGGGCTCGCCAGCAGGGTGCCGGCGCCGCAGCCGGCGAGGCGGCGGGCGAGGGCCTGCGCCTCGGCGCGGCCAGCCTCGCTCAGGCAGACGCCCGGCATGCGCCCGCACAGGATCCGGCCCAGCCGATCGTGGCTGCCGTGGCGCACGAGGAAGACCTGCCTCATGCGAAGACGCGGCTCGGCGTGGGGACGGATCTCCCCCACGCATCCGCGCGTCTCCCTCCCCCCCTCTGCGGGGGAGGGTGGCCCGGCCGTAAGGCGGGGTCGGGAGAGGGGAACCCGGCTTCCGGATTTGGGGCGACCTTCATGAAGGCCTCCGCCTCTTTCTGCACCGTCGCTCCCCTCTCCCGACCCCCTTCGGGGGCCACCCTCCCCCGCAGAGGGGGGAGGGAGGGCGCATGCCGGATCTGAATCGCTCCTCATCACGCCGCCTCGCCCGCCACGAAGCGGCGGGTGCGCTCCCGCGCCTCCGCGTCGGTGAACTGCCGGGGCGGCGACTTCATGAAGTAGCTCGACGGGCCCTCCAGGGCGCCGCCGATACCCCGGTCGAGGGCGAGGCGGGCGCAGCGCACCGCGTCGATGACGATGCCGGCGGAGTTCGGCGAGTCCCAGACCTCCAGCTTCAGCTCGATGTTGAGCGGCACGCCGCCGAAGGCGGTGCCCTCCAGCCGGATATGCGCCCATTTCCGGTCGGTCAGCCAGGGCACGTGGTCGCTCGGGCCGACATGGACGTCGTCCGGCGCCAGCGGCGCATCGAGCTGGCTCGTCACCGCCCGGGTCTTGGACAGCTTTTTCGATTCCAGCCGCTCGCGTTCGAGCATGTTCAGGAAGTCGGCGTTGCCGCCGAAATTGAGCTGGTAGGTCCGGTCGAGCCGCACCCCGCGCTCGCGCATCAGGTTCGCCAGCACCCGGTGCACGATGGTGGCGCCGACCTGGCTCTTGATGTCGTCGCCCACGATCGGCAGCCCCTTCGCGGCGAAGCGCTCCGCCCATTCCGGATTCGACGCGATGAAGACCGGGATGCAGTTCACGAAGGCGCAGCCGGCCTGGAGCGCGGATTCGGCGTAGAACTCGGTGGCCGCCTGCGCGCCCACCGGCAGGTAGGAGACCAGCACCTGCGTGCCGCTGCGCCGCAATGCCTCCGCGACATCGGCCACCGGCTCGGGCGATTCCGCCACCACACCCTCCAGGTAGCGGCCGATCCCGTCGAGCGTCGGCCCCCGCCGGACCGTAACGCCGGTCGCCGGCACCGCGGCGAAGACCTGGGTGTTGTTGGGCGCCGCCAGGATCGCGTCGGCGAGGTCCCGCCCGACCTTGGCGGCGCTCACGTCGAAGGCCGAGACCACGGCGACGTCGCGCACCCGGTAGCCGCCGAGATCCGGCGACATCAGGCCCGGCACCGCGTCCCCGGGGGCGGCGTCGCGGTAATGGTGCAGCCCCTGCACGAAGGACGAGGCGCAGTTGCCGATCCCGACAAGGCCGACGCGGATGGGGGCGGCGGCCATCAGCGCCTCGGACGCCCGGAGCTTCGATCAGCCGGCGACAACGGCGCGCTCCTCGATGGACGGACGCGCCCGGAGCGGGGCGATCTCGCGGGAGAACCACGCGATCGTCGCCTCCAGCCCCTCCTCCAGGGGCACCCGCGGCGACCAGCCGAGCAGGGTCTCGGCGCGGGTGATGTCCGGCCGGCGGCGCTGGGGATCGTCCACCGGCAGCGGCCGGCGCACGATCCGGGACGGGGTCTCGGTCATCCGCACCACGAGGTCGACCAGCGCGCCGACCGTCAGCTCGCGGGGGTTGCCGAGGTTGACCGGGCCGGCGAGGGGCGTCTCCGCCGCCATCAGCCGGAGGAGCCCGTCCACCAGGTCGCTGACGTAGCAGAAGGAGCGGGTCTGCTCGCCGTTGCCGTAGACCGTGATGTCGTCGCCGGCCAGCGCTTGGCAGATCACGTTGGAGACGACCCGGCCGTCGTCGGCGCGCATCCGCGGGCCGTAGGTGTTGAAGATCCGCGCGACGCGGATGTCGAGGCCGTGCTGGCGCTCGAAATCGAAGGTCAGGGTCTCGGCGGAGCGCTTGCCCTCGTCGTAGCAGGCCCGCGGCCCGGTCGGGTTGACGTTGCCCCAATAGGATTCCTGCTGCGGGTGCCGCTCCGGATCGCCGTAGACTTCGCTGGTGGAGGCCTGGAGGAAGCGCGCCCCGGCGTCCCGGGCAATCTCGAGCAGCCGGCCGGTGCCCAGCACGCTGGTCATCATCGTGTGGACCGGGTCGGCCTGGTAGTGCGGCGGCGAGGCCGCGCAGGCGAGGTTGAACACCCAGTCGAACCGCGGCAGCGCCGGCAGCGGCTCCGTCACGTCCGCCTCGACGAAGTCGAACCGCGCCTCGTTGGCGAGATGGGCGAGATTCGCCCGCCGCCCGGTCAGCAGGCTGTCGACACAGGTGACGCGCGCCCCGTCGGCGAGGAGCGCGTCGATCAGATGCGAGCCGATGAACCCGGCGCCGCCGGCGACGAGGACTCGGATGCCGCTTCTGGTTCCCACCATCATTCTCCCGAGTGCCTAGTGACCAATGATCGCGAGATCGGGCGCGCCGGAGCGCGCGGATCCGGGCCGCGCGCCCGCTTCGCCGAGGAAGCGTTCGAGTTCCTCGGCGCGGGCGGCGGCGGTGTGCCGCGCGAGGATCGCCGCGCGGGCGGCCGCGCCGAGGGTCCGCCGATCCGCCTCGGCGCGCCCGCCCAGGATGGCCAGGACGCCGTCCGGGCCGTCGGGCAGCAGGATCTCGCGCTCCGGGACGAGCAGAGTGTCGAGACCGTCCCACCGGTCGGAGACCACCGGCGTGCCGCAGGCGCCCGCCTCGAACAGGCGCACGCTCGGGCTCCAGCCGGCCCGGACCATGTCGGCGCGGGTGACGTTCAGGGTGTAGCGGCTCGCCGCGTAGAAATCCGGGTGCCGGTCCGGCGGCAGGTGCTCGATCCGCTCGACGTTGGCGGGCCAGTCGATTCCGGCCGGGTACTGGGGACCCGCCACCGCGAAGCGGAGATCGGGCGCGCGGCGGGCGGGCTCGATCAGCAGGCGCTCCAGCGTGGGCTGCCGGTCCGGACTGTAGGTCCCGAGATACGAGAGGTCGTAGCGCGCCGGGCGGTCGAGGGCCGGGTAGGAATCCGGGTCGACCGAGCAGTAGAGGGCTCTCGCGACGAGCGCCCCGTAATCCCGCTCCAGGCGCCGCAGGGTCGGGCCGCCCGTGAAGGACAGGTAGAGGTCGTAATCCCGGATCTGCCCGGCCGCGAGGTAGTCGCAGGTGCCGGCCTCCAGGGCCGCCAGCGTCACCGGCGTGTCGATGTCGTAGAAGGCGGTGACGCCCCGCGCCCAGTCGAGCACGCGGTCGCCCGCGGCGATCCCCTCCGGCACGTAGGAGCCGACGATCACGGCATCGGCCCCGGCGATGGCGGCGCGGTGCGCGTCGAGCCCGTCGAGGTCGGCGTAGAGGGCGAGGTCGCAGAAACCGGGCTCGGGCAGGTCGCGGTGGGCGGCGTACCAGGGCACGTCGCGCTCCAGGAACTGGACGTCGTGGCCGCGATCCGCGAAGGCCTTGAGCAGCGCCCGATAGGTGGTCGCGTGGCCGTTCCCCCAGGAGGAGGTCAGGCTGAGCCCCAGGACGACGAGGCGCATCGGGGCCGCGCTCACGCGACGCTCCGCCGGGTCGCGTCCGCCTTGCGGGCCGCCGCGGCCCGCAGGATCGCGTCGACCTCGACCGCCCGGCGCGCGTAGGTGTGCTCGGCAGTGATGCGCCGGCGGGCGGCCTCGCCGATGGCGCGGGCCCGCTCCGGGGTCAGGGCGGCGACGTGGTCGGCGACGTCGCGCCCGTCCCGGGCGACCAGCACCTCAGTGCCTTCGTCGAGGAACAGGCCGAGGCCCTCCCAGGCGTCGGTGATCAGGCAGGCGCCGGCACCCGCCGCCTCGAACACCCGGGTGGCGGGGGAGAACCCGACCGCCGCCATGCTGTCGCGGGCGATGTTCAGGACGGCGAGGGGCGTCGTGTTGAAGGCGTTGTGCTCGCGCGTGTAGACGTGGCCGAGATGCCGGACGTTCAGCGGCAGGCCGCGGCTCTCCCAGCCGTTGCCGCCGATGAGGAAAGACCGCTCCGGCAGGCGCGCCGCCGCCGCGAGGAAAAACTTCTCGACGCGGGCCTCGCGGTCGGGCAGGCGGTTGCCCAGGAAGGCGAGATCCGCCGCGAAGCGCGGCTCCGGAGGCACCGGGAAATGGGTCTCCGGGTCGAGCGCGTTGTAGATCGGGATGCAGGCCCGGGCGCCGAAGCCCTCGTAGGCCGCGACCACCGGCGGGCCGCCGCCGTAGGTGAGCACGAGGTCGAGGTCCGGCAGGGCGCGGCGGAGCGCGTGGTCGGGATCGGCGCGCATCTCGGCGAGCGTCGCCGGGGCGTCGACGTCCCAGAAGATCCGCACCGCCTCCGGGCGGGAGGCCGCGATCACGCTCCGGAGCAGCTCGTCGTCGAACACCCCGACGCCGCTCGCCTTGACGACCACGTCGGCCTGCGCGGCCTCGGCGACGACCGCCCGGGCGGCCTCGATGGTCGCCGGGTAGACGTTCACCGCCGCGTAGGGCGGGGGCTCGATGTCCCGGTGCTGCTGCCGGTCGAAGGCGTCCGGCTCGTAGAAGGTGATCGTGTGGCCGTGCCGCGCCAGGGCGGCGAGCATCCCCCGGTAATAGGTGGCGGCGCCGTTCCAGTAGGACGACAGCAGGGAGGAGCCGTAGAAGGCGATCTTCATGCGGTAGCCTCCAGGGTGGCGGGCGCCCGCAGGCTCGCGGCGATGGACAGCAGTTCCTCGGCGCGGTGCGCGCAGGTGTGGCGCGCCCGAATCGTCGCGAGGCCGGCGGTGGCGAGCGCCTGCCGGTGGCTGGGATCCGACCGCAGGGCGCGCAGGTGGCTCTCCATCTCGGCGCCGGTGCGGGCGACGAGATAGTCCAGGCCCGGCCGGAACAGGCCCTCCGCGTCGTCCCAGGGCGCGCAGACCAGGGGGATGCCGCAGGCGAGTGCCTCGAACACCCGGATCGTCGGGATGCCGGGCAGGCGCTCCACGTAGAATCGCCGGGGCACGTGGACCGTGGCGAGGTGGCGGGCGAACAGGCCCGGCGCCGCGGCGTTCGCCGCCCAGCCATGGTAGTGGGCGCCGTAATGCCTCAGGGTCGCGAGCGCCGCCTCGGGGTAGCGCACGCCGTAGACGTCCAGCGGCAGGCCGGCTTCCGCGGCGGGGCGGAACAGGTAGGTCTCCAGTTCCGCGCTGCGCTCGTCGTCGCCCCAGTTGCCGATCCAGATCAGGCCGGCGCGGGCGCCCTCCCGAGCGGGCGGGTGAAACAGCCGCGTGTCGGCGGCCTCGTGCCAGACGAAGGCGCGGCGGCCCCAGCCCTTGGCCCGGTAGACCGCGGCCAGCGTCTCGCCGAAGGCCAGCACGCCGTCGTAGCCGGAGAGATCGAATCGCCCCATGTCCTCCGGGGCGCTCACTGCCCGGTGGTGGGTGTCGTGGAACAGGAGCGTGTAGCGCGCCCCGCGGCGCCGGGCGGCGCCGAGGGCCGCCACCAGGGCCGGCTCGTTCCACTCGTGGACCAGCACGAGGTCGCTGTCCGCCGCGCGCTCGATCACCGCGTCGACATCTGCGTAGCGCGTGGAGGCAAGCTCCGGATAGGCCGCCCGGTAGGCGTCGAGGCCGGCCTCGCCGTGGTCGCGCAGGAGGTTTTCGAGGCTCCAGGCGTTCTCGGGCTCGTAGGCGGTCACGGCGTGGCCGCGGGCCATCAAGTCCCGCAGCACCCCGCGCAGGAAATGCGCGTTGCCGTGGTTCCAGCACGAGGCCAGCGAGTGGGTGAAGTAGGCGATCCTCATGCGGCGGCTCCCCCGAGCCGGGCCGGCACCCCGGCGCCGAGGCCAAGCAGGACGCCGAGCACCCCCTCGATCATCGGCGCGACGCCGTAGCGGGCGGCGCGCACGGCGGCGGCTTGGCCGGCAGCCGCGCGCCGGACGGGATCGTCGAGGAGGCCCTGTACGGCACCGGCCGCCGCTTCGTCGTCGTCCGCGTCCACGAAGGCGGCGGCACCGTCCCACAATTCGCAAAAGCTCGGGAGGTCCGACAGCACCAGGGCGCAACCTGCCGCGGCGGCCTCCAGAACGGCGAGGCCGAAGGGCTCGTAGCGGGCGAGCGACACGAAGACCGGCCGGCCGGCGAGTTCCGCGGCGATGCCCGCATCGTCGAGCCGTCCGAGGAGCCGCAGGTGACGCGTCTCGACCCGGCCGCCGTTCGGCCCGTCGATGGAGCCGGCGGCGCGCAGCGGCACGGACAGGCGGGCCGCGAGGCGGTCGAGGGCGACGGCGTTCTTCGCCCGGTCCCAGAGACGGCCGGCCGTGAAGGCGACGGGGGCGGCAGCCCGGGGCGGCAGGCCGCTCGGGTCGCGCCCGTTGCGGACAACGACGGGCGGAGCTGCGAGGCCGCAGATCCGGGCGGTGGCGAGGGCGTGCGCCCGGGTGGGGGCGAGGAGGGCATCCGCGGCGCGGCAGCCCCGCACGGTGAGGTCGTGGCGCCACGCAAGGTCGGCCGGCAATGGCCCGGTCTCGACGGCGTCCCACCACGTCGCCACACAGGAATGGCACACGGCGGCCACCGGCACGGGAAACGACGCCAGCGCCAGGGCGGGGCTGTGAAGATGCACGCAGTCGGCCCCGCAGGTGCGGGCGAGGTCCGCCAGCGCCCGCGCGGCGTCGAGCACGGCGTCCGGCGTCCCGGCGGTCCAGTCGAGGGGCAGGCCGGTGGCGACGATGCGGGCGCCGGTGTCCCTCTCGGCCGCGGCGATCCGCCCGTCGGCGGGCGCGGGTCCCAGGACCGCTACGGTCACGGCTGAGCCCCGCCGCACGAGTCCGGCGGCGAGGTCGAGGCTGTACTGCCAGACGCCGCCCACCGCATCCGCGCTCATCAGGACGTGCGGCGCCGTCGCCGGGGAGGGACTCAGCAGCACCCGCATGCGGCCTCCAGCTCGGACAACGGGAGGGGACGCTCGTCCTGGATGTCGCTGAACTGCGTGAACTGCCCGAGGTAATGGGCGTGCGCCCGCTCCCAGGCCAGGTCGTCGGGCGCGCCCCAGAGGCGCCGGTAATCGGGGGAACTCGGATAGGGGTAGAGCGGCACCGGGTCGTTCGCCCAGACGCCGTGGCCGCGCAGCCGGTCGCGCCACGTCGCCACGAGGTCGGGGTCGTCGCCGGCCACGGCGATGAGGTTCGCCTGCACGAACGGCACCGAGCGACGGGCATGGATCAGGCGCTCGCCAAGGTCGTCGGTCGAGGCGTGGCAGTTTTTGTCGAGGGCGGTGCGGCCTTCCTCCGTCAGGCTCTCGATCCCGGCCTCGATGGAGACGCACCCGGCCGCCCCGAGGAGGTCGAGCATGTCGGGCTTCCAGAGATCGATCCGGGTCTGGATCCCGAAGCGCAGATCGCGGGCGACCAGCGCCTCCAGGAGCGGCTTCTGCGGCAGGAAGATCTCGTCGACGAAGTAGACGTAGGTGACGCCCTGCGCGATCAGCCCGTCGATTTCGTCTAGGACGATGGTGAGGTCCCGGCGCCGGTAGGCATCGCGGAAATCGATCTTGGCGCAGAACGAGCAGGTGTAGGGACAGCCTCGCGAGGCTTCGACCTCGGCGCCCGGGCCGTCGGGCGCGGCGTCGAAGCGGTGGTGGTGGTGCCGGTGCCGGGCGATCCAGCCCTCCGGCCAGCGCAGGGCCGGCAGGTCGGTGAAGCGGCCGGCATGGGGCGGGCCGGTCACGGCGACCGTTTCGCCATCGCGGAACGCGAGGGCCGGCACGGCCCGCAGGGTGTCCGGCCCCAGGCCGCCGAGGCCGGCGAGGCGGGCGACGACCTCCTCGCACTCGCCGCGCACGACGATATCGCAGCCGAGTTTGTCCAGGACCGGCCGCGGCGTCGCCGAGCCGTGGGGGCCGACCGCGACCGTTGTCCCGCCCCTTCCCGCCAGGGTGTCGAGGAAGGCGCGGGGGCTGCGCAGCTCCGGCGGGGCGCAGCGCCAGAACAGATAGGTGGGGGCGGTCGCCACAACGGTCATGGCGGGGGCGAAGGCCGCGACCCGGTCGGCGGCAGCCTCGGCGGTGAGACCCTCCAGGTGGGCGTCGACCACCAGCGTCTCATGGCCGGTGGCCGCGAGCAGGGCGGCGGAATAGCCGAGTTCCAGCGGCAGGTGCGGCTCGCGGCAGCCGAAATAGATGCTGTTGCGGTAATCCCAGGATGGGTTGACGAGCGCGACTCTCATGCGGCCGCTCCCGCAATCGGCGCCGGGCCCGGCTGCGCGCGCGCGGCGGTGAGCCAGCCGGCGAGGTCGGAGACCCCTTCGCGCCAGCCCGTGAAGGGCGCGAGCCCCAGCCGCGCGACAGCCCGGCGCGTGTCGGAGACGTAGTAGCGCTGGTCGCCCGGGCGCCAGTCCTGGAAGCTCCGCGCCACGGGACGCCCCAGCAGGGCGCCGGCATGGTCGAGGAGCTGCAGCAGGCTCACGGCGTTGCCGGGGCCGCCGCCGATGTTGAAGGCGTGGCCGGACGCGTCACCGATGCGGGCGAGCGCCGCCCGGTAGACCGCCACCACGTCGCGCACGTGCAGGATGTCGCGCACCTGCCGGCCGTCGCCGTAGAGCGTCACGGATTCCCCCGCGAGCGCACGGATCAGGAAATGGGCGACCCAGCCCTGATCCTCGTTGCCCATCTGGCGCGGCCCGTAGATGCAGCTCATCCGCATCACCGCCGCCGGGAGGCCGAAGCTGCGGGCGTAGTCGAGCACGTACTGGTCCGCCGCGCCCTTGGAGCAGCCGTAGGGCGTGTGGAAGTCGAGGGGCCGGGTCTCGCCGATGCCGCGGGCCCGCAAGGCGAGGTCGGCCGGCAGATGGGCGTCGCCGACTGCCTCGAGGGCAAGGTCCGGCAGGTTTCCGTAGACCTTGTTGGTCGAGGCGTAGAGCAGGGGGACCGGCCGCTTCAGGGCGCGCAGGGCCTCCAGCAGGTTCACGGTGCCGAGGAGGTTGATTTCCATGTCGGCCCGGGGGGCGACGAGGCTCGTCGTCACGGCGACCTGGGCGGCGAAGTGGAACACCGCCCCGGCCTCCGCCACCGCGCGGGCGAGTTCCTGCGCGTCGCGGATGTCGGCGACGACCGGGCTGATCCGGCCGCCGTGGCGCTGCCGCAGCCAATCCAGGTTGGCCGCCACGCCCGGGCGCGACAGGGCGTCGAAGACGATCACGGCGTGGCCGTCGGCCGCGAGGCTGTCGGACAAGTTGGCGCCGATGAAGCCGGCGCCGCCGGTGACGAGGATCGGCCGCCCGCTCACGCGACGAGACCGCGCGCTTCGAGCTCGCGCCGCGCCTCCGCGACGCGGTCAACGGCCTGCTGCTCGGCCACCCAGGTGGCCAGCTCGGCGAGCCCCTCGACGAAGTCGCGGCGCGGCGCGTAGCCGAGCTCCCGCTGGATCCGGCCGATGTCGGCGATGCAGTGGCGGATGTCACCGAGCCGCGCCTGGCCGGTCACCTCCGGCTCGATCCCCTCCCGGCCCATGGCGCGGGCGAGCAGCCGGGCGACCTCGCTGACCGTCCGGTCCTCGCCGCTGCCGACGTTGTAGACCTGACCGGCGGCTGCCGGATGTTCCAGGGCCAGCGCGAAGGCCCGGGCGACGTCCTCCACGTGGACGAAGTCGCGCCGCTGCGCCCCGTCCTCGAAGATCATCGGCGGCTGGCCGTTGTGCAGGCGGGCCGCGAAGATCGCCAGGACGCCGGTATAGGGGTTCGAGAGCGCCTGGCCGGGCCCGTAGGCGTTCCACAGGCGCAGCGCCACGCCCTCCATCCCGTAGGCGGGGGCCAGCGTCAGCGTCAGGCGCTCCTGCATGTACTTGGTCAGCGCGTACACGGAGGCGAGCGCCGGACGCTTGGTCTCCGGGGTCGGGATCGGCCGCATCGGCTCTCCCCGCGCGTCCAAGGGATCCCAGGGCTCGCCGGGCCGGCGCGGGCGGCGCACGACCTCTTCCGCGGTGGCGCCATCCGAGGTTCGGTACAGCCCTTCGCCGTAGACGCTCATCGAGGAGGCCACGACCACGCGCTTCACCGGCGCCTCGATCAGCTGCTGGAACAGCACCGCCGTGCCGCAATCGTTGACCGAGACGTAGCGCTCGACCGCGTACATGCTCTGCCCGACGCCGACCTCGGCGGCGAGGTGGACGACCCGGTCGATCCCGTGGAGCGCCCGGCTCATCGCCGCACCGTCGCGAACGTCGCCGGGCTGGAATTCGACGTCCGGCGGCAGCGCGGCAGCGTCACTCCTGTCGCCGCCATGGACCTGCTCGATCAGGCTGTCGAGCACCCGCACGTGGTAGCCGCGGCGCAGCAATTCCATGGAAAGATGGCGGCCAATAAAGCCAGCGCCACCAGTGATAAGCACGGATTCCGGCACGAGGTGTGATATTCCCCTGCGAGGACTTAAAGCTATGTAGATCAGGAATTGGATCCGTAAGAAACAACTCAGGTTAAATTCGGCTTCTGATTGGCAAAAACGTCTACTTTAATGCTAAGTTTACGGAAAGTATGGGCAAATCCTTTTCGCGGATAGCCAGTCCTCGCGAGACAATCCGCCTCATCTGGTCGGGTACGCGAGCCTCCCCAGCCAGGCGCGAGGCCGGCTCGCCTCGGGTGGCATCTGAGGAAAGGTCCTGCGTTATTCAGATTTCACGATGGCGTAAGCTGCAATAGAAAATATCTACGCAGATGTTTTGCTAACTTCGGAACGTATTTCGGTGATCTGATCGGGCGATCCTGATGTAGAATCGCGCCCACAGAGGTGCCGCACCGGCATCACAGGAGTCGTGTGAACGCGTGCGACATAGACAGCCCCGCACGGTCTATCGGCTCACCGCTCCGGCAAATTCTCGGGCTGGCTGAACCGAAAGCTCACGTCCGGATCTTTGGCCGAGCGGTCGCCCGCGGCCATGATCGAGACGCGCAGAGCCGCGGCGCCCGCGAGCGTCGCGGCGGCGGCCAGCGCCGTCACCGGGCGCGGCAGTCCCCGCCGGGTGAGCAGCGATGCGGCGAGGATCCCCAACGGGAGGGCAGTGCCGAGGAGCGTCGCCCCAATATGCTCCACCCGGCCGGCCTTCCCCTTCAGGGCACCCTCGACGCCCGTGCGCCGGTAGGTGGCGTGCGAGACGACCGCTCCGGCGAGTTCGGCGGCGAGCGCCGCCGCGGCCGTGCCTTCGAGCGCCCGGCGCCTGCTCGGATCCGGCTCGGTCAGCGCCAGGGCCGCGGAGGCCGAGGCCATCGACGAGGCGCCGAACCGCATGGCGAGGCTGCGCGGGGCCGCCGCCCAGAGGGGCGTCGAGGTCGCCGAGAGGAGCGAGGCCGTGTAGGTCGAGAGGCCGAGGCCGGTGAGCGCCGCCGGAACCTGGGCGGCGCGGGCGAGGCCGCTCAGGCCGCGCGCCCGCGGCCACAGGTCGGTCCCGAGCTGCGCCGCCGCGGTGACGCCGGCGGCGCCGGAGAATCCCATCAGGATCCACGTGCCGATCGACATGGGCGAGGTGTGCTTGGCCACCCGCAGCATGTTGTAGAAGCGCTTGGGCGTGTGCAGGTCGTAGATCAGCAGCGGCGCGCCGAGGACGGGCCCGAGGAGCGCGAGGTAGCGCCCCCGCCGGACCAGTGGCGCCGCCGCCGCGCCCTGGCGGAGATCGGCGACCGCCGCGATCACCGCGGCAGAGCCGGAAAAGCCGGCGAGGAAGATGTAGCCGCCCACCACCGGGTTCTCGAACGGCGAGGCCTTGAGCTGCGGCCGGCCGTAATAGGTCGGCCCGGTCCAGCCGGCCCGGTTCGGGCGGCCGTGGACCGAGGGCGGCTCGGTGGCATGGCGGGGGACGCGCGGCGCGTCCTCGGGACCGTCCTGCGTGGCGGCGGCGGCCTCCGGGCTGATCGTGGCGGTCACGGGCGCCTCCCCGGCTGCGGCGCGAACAGGAAAGCGCTCGCCAGGGCCAGGGCCGCAACCGTGGCGAGGCCCGTGGCGAGGCTCGGCGCCACCCGGTTGGCGGGCCGGGTCGGCGCGGCCGGCAGGTTGTAGATCTCCGGCCGGTCGATCAGCAGGAAGAAGGCGTTGAGATGCCCGAGGCCGCCGGTGGCGCCCGGCGCGTCCGGGGTGCCGTACAGGTAGGCGCTTTCCACCCCGAGGCCCTGCAGGTGCTCGACCCGCTCGGCCGCCCGGGCCTGGAGGTCGGAGAGTTCGCCGAACTGGATCGAGTTGGTCGGGCACGACTTGGCGCAGGCGGGCTCCAGGCCGCCCTTGAGGCGGTCGTAGCAGAGGGTGCACTTGTGCGCCTTGCCGTCCACCGTGCTGACGTCGACCACGCCGAACGGGCAGGCCGGCACGCAGTAGCCGCAGCCGTTGCAGATGTCCTGCTGGATCACGACGGTGTCGAACTCGGTCTTGAACAGGGCGCCCGTCGGGCACGCCTCCAGGCACGGCGCGTTGTGGCAGTGCTTGCACACGTCGCTCATCATCAGCCAGCCGGACTGGAACTTCTGGTCCTGGCCGTCCCGGAGACCGTGGGCTCCGGACTTCTCCACGAAGGCGACGTGCCGCCAGCTGTTGGCCGAGAGGGCGCCGGTGTTGTCGAAGCTCTGGCCGGTGAGTCCGAGATTGTCGGCCGGCAGGTTGTTCCACTCCTTGCAGGCGACCTCGCAGGCCTTGCAGCCGATGCAGACGGTCGTATCGGTGAAGAAGCCGTAGGACCGCCCCGGCTCGATCCGCACTCCGGCGGTGAGCTCGGACTCGTTCGGGATCACGTGATCCAGGGTGGAGGTGGCATGCTCGAGGGCGCGGGGATGCATGTTCATGCGGCGCGACCTCCTCAGCGGGCCGGTGATGGTGGGAGGAGGCTGACCGACCGGGCCACGAGGCCGATCAGGTTGCGGGCATGCTCGTAGGTCACGCGTACCCGCGCCTGCCGGGCCTGCAGCGGCCCGAGCTGCGCCGGCTCGGCCGCGGCGTTGCGGTCCAGCAGGAACAGGTGCGCGATCCCGTTATCGTCCGTGAGCTGGAACCGGCTCTCCTGGACGATGGTGACGACGCCCTCTTTAACATACGTCACAATTCGTCCCTCCGAGCGCGCGGTCGTCGCAGGCTGGAATAGCTCGCAATTGCCCCGATAACCCTAGGAAACATGCAAAGTTTCTGCGCCGTACGGATCGCGAGCTTGTTCTGACGGCATGATTGCTTGCCGGATCGATCTCAGCGGGAACCAAACACCCGGACGCCTGGCTTATCCCGGCGGAAGACCGAGCAACGGGTGGCACCATGGCGACGATCCGCAGGCGCTTGACGGAGAGGGTGGCGGGCTTCGTGCGGGACTGGTCGCTCCCGCGCCAGTTCGCCGGGCAGAGCGTGATGGCCGAGGCGGCGCGCAGCACCACCTCGGCGAACCTGCGCCCGCGCCTGGAGGAGGCCGACCGGATCGGCACCAGCGTCTGCCCGTTCTGCGCGGTCGGCTGCGGCCAGCTGATCTACGCCAAGAACGGCAGGCCGATCCACGTGGAGGGCGACCCGCGCAGCCCGATCAATCAGGGCACCCTGTGCCCCAAGGGCGCCGGCACGCTCGGCATGCTGCTCTCTCCGGAGCGGATCAGCGACGTGCTCTACCGTGCGCCCTACTCGGACCGCTGGGAGAAGAAACCGCTGGCTTGGGCGATGGAGCGCATCGCGCAACTCACCAAGCAGGTCCGCGACGAGACCTTCGCCGAGACCCTGCCGGACGGGCGGATCATCAACCACACGCTGGGCCTGGGGTCGCTGGGCGGCGCCACCATGGACAACGAGGAGAATTACCTCATCAAGAAGCTGTTCGGCGGCGGCCTCGGGATGATCAACATCGAGAACCAGGCGCGCATCTGACACTCGTCCTCGGTGCCCAGTCTGGGTACCACCTTCGGGCGCGGCGCCGCCACCATGGCGCTGTGGGACCTCGCCAATTCCGACTGCATCATCGAGATGGGCTCCAACATCGCGGAGAACCATCCCGTGGGATTCCGCTTCGTCGTGGAGGCCCAGCGCCGCGGCGCGACCGTGATCCACATCGACCCGCGCTACACCCGCACCAGCGCGCTGGCCGACATCTACGCGCCGATCCGCTCCGGCTCCGACATCGCGTTCCTCGGCGGGATGATCCGCCACATCCTGGAGAACGACCTCTGGTTCCGCGACTTCGCGATGGCCTACACGAACATCGCGCACATCATCGAGGAGGGCTACGGCGACCCTGACCAGAACGAGGGCCTGTTCTCCGGTTACGATCCGGTCGCCGGGACCTATTCGCAGGAGACGTGGCAATATGCCGGCAAGACCGTGCCGTCGCCGGTCGCCGAGCACCGGGTGCAGACGCAGGAGGGCTCGTCCGACGAGGGCGAGGCCTTCGAGAGCATGACCAAGTCGCCGCCGCCGCAGGACCCGACCCTGCAGCACCCGAACTGCGTCTATCAGATCATGAAGCGCCACTACGCGCGCTACACGCCCGAGATGGTCGAGCGGGTCACCGGCTGCCCGAAGGACCTGTTCGTCCGGATCACCGAGATTTTCGCGCGCAATTCAGGGCGCGAGAAGACGGGAGCCTTCACCTACGCGGTGGGCTGGACGCACCATTCCACGGGCGTCCAGATCATCCGGGCGGCGAGCATCATCCAGGGGCTGCTCGGCAATGTCGGGCGCCCGGGCGGCGGCATCATGGCGCTGCGCGGCCATGTCAGCATCCAGGGCTCGACCGACATCCCGACGCTCTACAACATGCTGCCGACCTACCTGCCGCAGCCGAACGTCTTCCACGACCACGCTACCCTCGACCGCTACCTGAAGACCGAGACACCGCCCACGGGCTGGTGGTCGAACATGCCGAAATACGTGATCAGCCTGCTCAAGGCCTGGTACGGCGACGCGGCCCGCGCCGACACCGAGTGGGGCTACCAGTTCCTGCCCAAGCTCACCGGCGACGCCTCCCAGGAGCCGATGACCATGGCGATGTCGGACCGGGTGGTGAAGGGCCAGTTCATCCTCGGCCAGAACCCGGCCGTGGGGGCGGTGAACTCCGAGCTGGTGGAGCGCGGCTTCGCCAACCTCGAGTGGATGGTCGTGCGCGACTTCGCCATGACCGAGACCGCCAATTTCTGGCAGCAGGGCCATCGGGTGCGGAAGGGCGAGGTCTGGCCCGAGGAGATCGGCACCGAGATGTTCTTCCTGCCCGCCGCCATGCCGGGGGAGAAGGACGGTTCGGTGACCAACACGAGCCGCCTCATGCAGTGGCACGACGTGGTCTGCGAGGCGCCGGGGGACAGCCGCTCGGATCTCTGGTTCATCGTCCATCTCGGCCGGCGCCTGAAAGAACTGTACCGGGATTCCACCGAGCCGAAGGATCGGGCGATCCAGGCGCTGACCTGGGACTACGAACTCAAGGGCGAGAAACAGGAGCCCGACGCCGAGTCGGTGCTGCGCGAGATCAACGGCTGGACGGTGGCGGACGGGCGCCAGGTCCCGGATTACCGCAAGCTCAAGGACGACGGTTCTACGGCCTGCGGCGGCTGGATGTATTGCGGCATCTTCCCGGAGGCAGGGAAGAACCTGTCCCGCTCGCGTCGGCCGGACGGGCCGGGGGAGTCCGGCGCCCATCTCGGCTGGGCCTGGACCTGGCCGCTCAACCGCCGGACCCTCTACAACCGCGCCTCCGCGGATCCGGCCGGAAAACCCTGGTCGGAGCGCAAGAAGATGATCTGGTGGGACGAGGCGCAAGCCAAGTGGACGGGCGAAGACGTGCCCGACTTCCTGGCCGACAAGCGGCCCGATTACCGCCCGGACTGGTCGAAGCACCCGCACGGCATGGACGCGCTCGGCGGGGACGACCCGTTTATCATGGAGGCGGACGGCAAGTGCGCCCTGTTTGTGCCTTCCGGACTGAAGGACGGTCCGCTGCCGACCCACTACGAGCCGATCGAGAGCCCCGTACGCAATCCGCTCTACCCGAAGCAGCAGCGCAACCCGACCGCGAAGGTCTGGGGCAGGCCCGGCAACGAACTGCACGCGACGGCCGACCCGCGCTTCCCCTACGTGTTCACGACCTTCCGCCTGACCGAGATGCATTGCGGCGGCATCGCCACCCGGGTCATGCCGCACACCGCGGAGTTGCAGCCGGAGGCCTTCGTGGAGGTCTCGCCGGAACTCGCCGACAGTCTCGGGATCGAACACCTCGGCTGGACCGTCATCTCGACCCTGCGGGGGGAGGTCGAGGTCAAAGCCATGGTGACGGAGCGGCTCAAGCCGTTCCGGATCGACGGACGGGTGGTCCACCAGATCGGGATGCCCTGGGTCTACGGGTGGCAGGGCTACGCCAGGGGCGACGTCGCCAACGTGCTGCTGGCGATCACGGGCGACGCCAACACCAGCATCCACACGACCAAGGCGCTCACCTGCAACATCCGGCCCGGCCGAAAGGCGCTTGCGGACGTGCTCCACCAGAGGGAGGTCGCAACGTGAGCACCGCCCCAGGATGAGATGCGGGGCACCGGGCACTGGCCGCCCTCGATACGGTGCTGGCGCGCAAGCCCAAACGCGACGACGGCGCGCTCACGGAGGCGACCATGGAGCTGACACAGTTCCGCGACGCAATCATCGTCGAGCGGCGCACCGGCGGCATCCGTAGCGCTGACGAGCGGCAGCATCTCGCGCATCTCAATTCAGTCCTGAGCGTCGTCCTCGGCGTGCATTTCCCGCTCGGTAAGACGCCCTGGGACGAGCTTCAAAAGGCCCGGGACTGGCTCTCCGATCTTGTCGCACCGGCATAAGCGTTCGCTTTTCTCCGCAATGCGCAGAGCGGCCTGCCATGGCCCAGTTGCCACGATGAAGGGCGGCAGTGTTGGGAATGATTCCTGCGTCTGCTGATGGCAGATCGCGCTACGCTTCATGTGTACGATCTCGGTCTATGATCATCCCCAAGCCGACCCACTGCTTGCGGCCAGCTCCGATCTTACTCGTAAGCACATCGGATTGCCGGCTTGAGTTCGTCAGGAGGCTATACGCTTCTCCGGAAAACTCACGGGAAGCCAGCCGGCTGCTTCCGACCAAATTCCGCTGATCGCGCCTCGCTCACAGGCGCCTTCGCCCCATCCGACGGGTCGACAGGCTGGGGGCTAAAACGCTTGCGAGGGCGTTACCCTGATTGTGTGCCGCATCGTGTCGGCGCAGCGACGAGGAGTACACGCCGCATGCCTGCCGACGAAGTCGCCACACGTCAACCGGCTCAGGTTCCACCGCCGCTCGTGCCCGGCCTGCGCGGCCTCCTGACGCTCGCGGTCGGCGTTGTGCTCGTCGCTGCCCTGTATTTCGGGCGCGAGGTGTTCATCCCCCTCGTGTTGGCCGTGCTGCTCAGCTTCGTCCTGGCTCCGGTCGTCAACCTGCTGCGGCGGCTGCGTCTCGGCCGCATCCCGTCGGTCATCCTCGCCGTCCTCCTCGCCCTCGGGGTCATCGGCGGCATCGGCACGATCATCGGCACGCAGGTGGCGGGGCTTGCAGGCAACCTGCCACGATACCAAGCCACAGTGCAGACGAAGGTCACTGGTCTGCAGCAGGGCTGGCTCGGCGAGGCCAACCGCATCCTCCAGAGATTCAACCACCAAGTCCACGACGCCACCCAGAAGGCCGACGCCGCCGGCACGACTGCCGAGACTGGGCCGGCCGGGGACACACCCAAGGCGCAACTCGTGCGCGTCGAGCAGCCCGAGCCCTCGCCCTTGGCGCTGGCCCAGAAGGTGCTCGGGCCCATCGTCTCGCCGCTGACCGACATCGGCATCGTCTTAGTGGTGGTCGTCTTCCTGCTCATGCAGCGCGAGGACCTGCGCAACCGCATGATCCGCCTGTTCGGATCGAGCGACCTGCACCGCACGACGGTGGCCATGGACGACGCCGCGGGCCGCCTCGGAACCTACTTCCTGGCCCAGCTCGGCATGAACGCGACGTTCGGAGTCCTTGTCGGGATCGGCCTCTGGTTCATCGGCGTGCCCAACCCGCTCCTGTGGGGCGTGTTCTCGGCGATCATGCGGTTCATCCCTTATATCGGCGCGATCGCCTCCGGCATCCTTCCGGTGGCACTGGCAGCCGCCGTCGATCCGGGCTGGTCGATGGTCATCGCCACCGCGGCCCTGTTCCTGATCGCCGAACCCGTCTTCGGGCAGGTGATCGAGCCGCTGCTCTACGGCCACTCCACCGGCCTCTCGCCCTTCGCGGTGATCGTCTCGACCCTGTTCTGGGGCTTCCTGTGGGGGCCGATCGGCCTGATCCTGGCCACCCCGTTCACCGTCTGCCTCGTCGTGCTCGGCCGCCACGTGGACAGCCTGGAGTTCTTTGACGTGCTGCTCGGCGATCGGCCGCCGCTGACGCCGGTCGAGAATTTCTACCAGCGCATGCTGGCCGGCGACCCGGACGAGGTGCGGGAGGTCGCCGAGGCGATGCTGAAGGAGCGCTCGCTCTCCTCGTACTACGACGAGGTGGCGCTCAAGGGCCTGCAACTCGCCGCCAACGACTTCGCGCGCGGCGTCGTCACGCCGGCGCAGCTGGAGAACATCCGGGCGTCGGCCCGCTCACTCGTGGAGGATTTCGAGGACCATGCCGACGCCGAGCCGGCGCGCGACGACAAGGCGGTCAATCCGAGCGAGACCCCGACGCTGGCGGAGCGGACCCACACCCGGACCGAGGCGGTGCCCGGACAGGCGCCGCCCCGCGAGGCACTCCCGGAGGCGTGGCGCGGCGAGGCGCCGGTGCTGTGCGTGGCCGGGCGCGGCCCCCTCGACGAGGCCTCCTCGGCGATGCTGGCGCAGCTGCTGCGCAAGCACGGACTCGGCGCGCGCGTGACCCCCTACCAAGCCGTCTCGCGCGAGGGCATCCGCGACTTGGACCTCAGCGGCGTGGCGATGGTATGCATCTCGTACCTCGACATCAGCGGGAACCCGGCGCATCTGCGCTATCTCTTGGAGCGCCTGAAGCGCCGAGCTCCGGGCGTTCCGGTGCTGGTGGGCCTCTGGCCGGTTGGCGAGAAGGTGCTCACCGACGCCGCACTCGGTCGCGCGGTCGGGGCAGACGTCTACGTTTCGTCACTGCGGGACGGGGTTGAGGCCTGTCTCCGTGCGGCTGCCGACCGAGCGGACGTGGATAAAGCCGCCTGAGTGGTCGCGCTTCGATGTCGCGCAGTTGCGATCAGCTCGTGCTTTGCCAAGCGTCATAGTGGACAGCCCCAGAACGGTCGCCCAAACCGCGGCCGGTCTCTCGGCGCCTTCGTATGCTCGGCATCAACATGCCGCCGCTGTTGATGGGCAGGCCAGATGAGAAAATTAATCGATAATACCGTGAACGCACTTGTTCGGAATCAAGCACCACGTTTGAATGTGTCGATCAAAGCAGATCAATAAATCATTTTTGGAGGGGGCGAATAGGAGCTGAATTTCTGACTTCTTGCAAGGGCTTTCAAGCGGCTTGTTATGACGTTTCCATTCATTGCCGCTCGGTAGCGGAATGGCGGCAATCCACTCTGAGCGGTAACTGCAGGACGACTGAGGGATGTCTGCTTCCGGCGAGCGCCGCTGGCGACCCGCCCGGCTGCTCTGGGTCGATAGCGGGCCGACCGCTTGCCGGCAGCACTTCTCCGAGGCAGATCGGCCGCTTTCGGCCATGCGTCGTCGGCGCCGATAGCCCTCAGGTCGTCTCAGATGAGTGGTTCCGCCGGTCCGCTTCTGAGCAGAAAGGCTTTGAAGCGGACGCTGGGGTGCCTGCTCCTAGAGCATCACGCTTGGAAGTTCGTCGACTCTGCAGAAGCGATCACCCTGGAGCCAATTCTTCGCAATTGGCTCACGCAGACGTCCGGCACTCGGTTTAGGAAAATCTGCGATCAGGTTACGCCCACATAACTCATTCAGAAGATATATTCCGAGATGAGGTCGTAATCACTTTCCCAAATGACTGATGATATTATCAAATGGGATCGATAGCGGATAGATGATGCTACTTGATTTGTTCAAACGTATGCAGTAACAGTATCTTCAGATCTGTCGCAATCCGACCGATGCGTCTGATGTTGGCTTGATATGAGGCAAAACTCAGAGGCCATGCAGTCCGTCATAGCGGATTTGCGCCGCGAGCTTGACGAGGCCAGACGGCAACAGACGGCGACGGCTGGGGTTCTGAAAGTTATCAGCAGCTCGGTTTTCGATTTGCAGACCGTCCTGGACACCTTAATCGAATCCGCCGTCAGGCTCTGCGACTCGGATTGCTCGAATATCTTTCAACGCGATGGCGACATTTACCGTCTCGTTTCCAGTTATGGCTTTTCTGATGAGTACATCGCGCTTGCTGAAACTCATCCATTGCTAGCAGGTGGAAATAGTACGGCCGGACGTGTTGCGTTCGAGCGACGCCCAGTGCAGGTGCTCGACGTTCTCACCATATCGAACTACGCCGCCAGTGAGTATCAACGTCTTGGCGGCTATCGCACGCTCTTTGGTGTGCCTTTGCTCCGGAATGGCGATCCAATCGGCGTGCTCATGCTAGGACGTTTCACGGTTCGCGCCTTCACTGACCGGCAGATCGAACTCGTACAGACATTTGCCGATCAGGCGGTGATCGCCATCGAGAATGCGCGGCTCTTCACGGAAGTCGAGGCTCGAACGCGCGAGTTGAGCGAGACCCTGGAGTTGCAGACCGCAACGTCCGAAGTCCTGAGGGTGATCAGCAGATCCGCGTTTGACCTGCAGAAGGTCTTTGACACGCTGGTTCAGTCAGCGGCGCGCCTGTGCGGTGCGGATCAGAGCTGCATCTTCGAGCGTGACGGCGACCTCTACCGGTGGCTGTCCGGCTTCGGGTTCTCCGACGCGGTCGTCACCCATGCCAAGGCGAACCCCTTCTCGCCGGGCCCGCACAGTGCCACGTCGAGGGTGGCCTGCAGCGGTGAGGTCGTTCACATACCGGACGTGCTGGCTGACCCGGAATATGCCGCCACCGAGCACCAACGCCTCGGGCAGTACCGCACGATGTTGGGCGTGCCATTGATGCGCGAGGGGGCGCCCATCGGCGTTTTCACCTTGGGCCGCACGCGCGTCGAGCCCTTTGACGCACGTGAGATCGAACTCGTCCGCGGCTTTTCCGATCAGGCGGTGATCGCGATCGGGAACGTTCGCCTGTTCGAACAGCTTCAAACCCGTACCCGAGAGCTCGCCCAGTCGCTCCACGAACTGAGATCCGCCCAGGACCGCCTGATCCACACGGAGAAGCTCGCGTCGCTCGGTCAGCTCACGGCCGGTATCGCGCACGAGATCAAGAACCCGCTCAACTTTGTGAACAACTTCGCCGCACTATCCGGCGAGCTCGTCGACGAATTACGAGAGGCGCTTCAGACCGCGCTGCTCGACGACCGGATCCGCGGCGAGGTCGACGAATTGGCCGACCTGCTGAAGGGCAACCTCATCAAGGTCGTCCAGCACGGCCAGCGAGCCGACTCAATCGTCAAAAACATGCTCCTGCACTCGCGCACCGGCTCGGGTGACCATCGGCTCGTCGAGGTCAACAGCCTCGTCGAGGAGAGCCTGAACCTCGCCTATCATGGCGCCCGCGCCGAGAGACCTGACCTCAAGCTCAGGCTGTCCCGCGACTTCGACCCGGCAGCCGGGGCCGCGGACTTGTACCCGCAGGAGATCACGCGCGTTCTCCTCAACCTGATCGGCAACGGGTTCTACGCCGCCTCTAAGCGCCAAGCTGAGCGCGCGGAGCCCGATTACGAGCCGACTCTGGCGGTCGCCACTCACGATCGCGGGGCGTTCGTGGAAATCCGGGTTCGCGACAATGGCACCGGCATCCCGGAGCACGTTCGCGTCAGGATGTTCGACCCTTTCTTCACCACCAAGCCGGCCGGTGAGGGCACCGGGCTGGGATTGTCTCTGAGCCATGACATAGTGGTCAAACAGCACGGTGGGACGATCGATGTCGCGACCGAAACCGGCAAGTTTTCGGAGTTCACGATTGTGCTGCCCCGCAAAAGTGCGACCTCTCACGGGACTGAAAGTCTGCCATGAGCGTGCTGATCCTCGTTGTGGACGACGAGCCTGACGTGACTGATCTGTTCCGGCAGCAGTTCAGGCGTGAGTTGCGATCGGGGCGCTTCGACATGGCGTTCGCCCATTCGGCGCCCGAGGCTCTGGCTCAGGTGTCGTCCTCGCACGCGACGAGCTTGATCCTGATACTCTCGGACATCAACATGCCGGGCATGACGGGACTTGAACTGTTGCCGCTGGTCAGAGCCGCCCGTCCGGACGTGCCGGTGATCATGATCACGGCCTATGGCGATGCGCAAACGCGCGAGAAAGCTTTCAGGGAAGGTGCGGCTGGCCTTCTGACCAAGCCCATCGATTTCGAGGCACTCCGTGCCGAGATCGACCAACGGCTCGCTGCGCTGACAAAGGAACCATGAGCGTCGGGGTCCTGTGGGACGAAGCTCTGTTTGATGCGAACCGCCTGAGAACGCGATACCAGACGAACGAAAACTTGGTCGTCGATGGAGTCCGCTGGCGCAGCCGGAGCCGCTCTTGCGGCGAGGAGGAGTTGACCCAACGACCGAGATGCGCGCGCCACTGCCGCATCGGCGGCGTAGCAAACGTCCGCTTTCAAGAGGCGCGCAGCTGCGCGGGACCGATTGGGTTGGGGGCAGCCTGACCGTTCAAGATGGATTTCCGCTGGTCTGCTCCGAGCTAGAGCTCGAACAAGCAGATGCCGGCTTCGCGTCCGCCTTGATCCATCGGCGGCTTCTGCAACATCTTGACCTGACCGGTATTTTGGACCGAGCCAATTGAGAGGCGACTGCATGGTCGCGGTCATGGGTAGCCGGAACGCCAGATCCGGGTCGCTGACGGGTGCGGGCGGCCGATAGCCCAGCGACGAATGCGGTCGGACGCGGTTGTAGGTGGTTTGTCACAGCCCGATCACGATCTGCGCCTCCTTGAGCGCGTAGAAGATCTCCTGGCGTAGGCACTCGTCACGAAGGCTGTCTGCACCGCGATCTGGCGCAGCTTAAGAACGATTTGCTCCGCGTGAGTCTTCTGACCTCGCCGCATGTCTGACTCCTTCGGTCCTGGCTGATCCTCTCAATCAGCCCGGTCCAAAGCCAGCCGGTCAGGCCAATCGAGGTTCCCGGCATCTGCACCGCCTGACCGGGAGCGGGGACAGCGCTGTCGCCCCACCCGGAGAGAAATCTTCCCGTTGCAGGATGTCCGCAAAGCCTCGCCCTGCGGCCGGGAACTGCCTCGCCGGTCATGTGGATCGTGCCGGGCTAGCCTCCGCGTGCCTGAGCTGTTCGAGATAGGCCCGTAGCAAGGAAGCCCGCCGCGGGCGGAAGCTACCGGTGCCGGCGCGAGCGTCGCCGATGCGATCCAGCCGGAACATGCGAAACGCCTCGCGCATCTGGCACCACGCCAGAACGACCGAACGCTGCTCGGTGTAGACGATGGCCAGGGGCAAGATCGTCCGCTCCGTGGCGGCTCCCTGTTCGTCCGTATAGCAGATGATGAGCTTCTCCTCCCGCCAGCAAGCTTCTCGGATCAGGATCGTGTCGGGGCTGGCGGCATGTCGGGCTTCGGGCCGGTAGACCTTGGAAACGGCGTGCAGCAATTGCTGCTCGCGCTCGTCGGGGAGCGTGGCCGCCACCTTGGCCAGCACCGAGGCCGAAGCCTTCGCCAGGTCCGGATCGCCCATGGCACTCACGGTGGCCATGCCGATCGCCAACGCCTCGATCTCCAGACGGTCGAAGGTCTGGGGCGGCA
Source organism: Methylobacterium sp. A49B (assembly GCF_053346215.1). Lineage (NCBI taxonomy): Bacteria > Pseudomonadati > Pseudomonadota > Alphaproteobacteria > Hyphomicrobiales > Methylobacteriaceae > Methylobacterium > Methylobacterium sp. A49B. The sequence continues at coordinate 19,075 of NZ_JBKFBO010000142.1, read as the reverse complement.
GCGCGACGTCCTCCGTCAGCCGATAGCCGTAGCCCCGCTCCCCCTTGATGCGCGCTCCCGCCGCGCGAAGACTGTCGATATCCCGATACAGGGAGCGCAGCGACACGCCGGTCTCCTCGGCGAGGCGTCGGGCCGTGAGCGGCGCCGGCAGCACGCGCATGGCATGCAGCAGACGAAAGAGGCGGTCGCTCCGCGCCATCGCGCAACTGCCGGGTTCTGTCAGTTGGTCGTTGGTACAGTCCGGTCATGGGGCTGGCAACGACCCCGAATGGAGCCGGAGAAGACCATGACCATCCAGGTGACGACGCACCTCAATTTCGATGGCGAGGCCCGGGAGGCTTTGGCCTTCTACGCCACCGTCTTCGGCGGCGAGCCCACGCTCGTCACCTACGGCGAACTGGCCGGCGTGACGGATCCGAAGCAGGCGCGAAGGATCGTCTGGGGGCAGGTCGCATCCGAGGCCGGTTTCCGCATCATGGCCTACGACATCCAGCCGGAGCGCCCGTGGCATCCCGGCGAGAACGCCTTCTACGTGTCCCTGCGCGGTTCGTCCCAGGACGAGGTTACGGCATACTGGAACGGTCTCAGCGCAGGCGCGATGGTCCTTCAGACTCTCGGACCCTCGGCGTGGTCGCCGCTCTACGGCATGCTCAAGGATCGCTTCGGGATCACATGGGTCGTCGACGTTGCTCCGGTCTGATGCGGATCGAGTCGGATGGGTCGCTCAGTGAACTGCCTGGGTGATCGCACGGTCGACATTCACCCGTTCGGCCCAGTCCTTGGCCTCGGCCTGACCCTTCAGGTCGATGAGCCGTGCACCGCTGACGTCGACGTTCTTGAAGTCGGCGCCCGCGATCGTAGCGCCGGTCAGGTCCGCCCCGGACAAATCTGAGCCCATCAACACGACGTCGGTGAGATCGGCATCCTTCAGGTCCGCATATTCGAGGCGAGACCGGCCGAGGTTGGCACCCTTCAGGTTCGCGCCCGAAAGGTTCACTGAGGTGAACACCGCCCGCATCAGACCCATGGACTGGTTCTTGATGTCCGCCCCCCCGTCGAGGTCGACCAGCGTCGCACCGCTCATGTTGGCGCCCTTGAAGTCACCGATGGGCATGGAGCGGCTGAGGTCGGCGCCGCTGAAGTTCGCGTCGCGGGCGGTGATGCCGAACATCTTCGCGCCCGCGAGCTTGGCGCCGGACAGGTCAGCCTTCAGGAACCACGCCTGTTCGAGGTTCGCGCCGCTGAGGTCGGCTCCGCGCAAGTTGGCCTTGTTCAGGCGCGCGGTCCGCAGGTTGACGCCCCGGAGGTTGAGCCCGGAGAGATCGAGGCCGGACAGCGCCTTGTCGTGCAGATCGATGGGCTTGCCGTCGGCGGCCTTGATCATCGCCTCGACGTCGGCGCGGCTCATCTCGGCCTTCGTCATAGCGGGCGAGGCCATGTCGGCCCCGAGCAGCAGGTCCTGTTCGGCCGCGGCGGGGCCGGCGGCGAGGGCGGCGAGCATGAAGCTCAGGGCGAGGCGGCGCATCGGTTCACTCCCGCTGGGCACCGCGCAGGGCGCGCGCCCTTATCGTGTTCGTTGTGGCCCGATGCTATGCCGAGCGGCCGCTTCCAGTCGGTGACCCAGGTCACACAAGTCCGGCGCGGCGGGAGAAAAACGCAGCACCAGCCGGACGATCAGCCCGTCGTCACAACCGGGGGGAACGACGCCAGCCATGACGGATGCCCAGAAGGTCGAACGTTGGATCGACCGGTTTCCGCTGCTCCAGGCTCTCAGCCCGGCGCACCTCCAGATCGCCCGGGGAACCGTGCATTTCCCGGTGCTGGACGCGGGCGCCATCGCCTACGAACTCGATGGCGAGTGCGCCAACTACCTGATGTGCTTGGAGGGGCGCACGCGAATCTTCCGCATGTCGGAGAACGGGCGCGAGGTCCTGATCTACAAAGTCGGCCCGGGCGGCACCTGTGCCCTGACCACGCAGTGCCTCCTGTCCGGTGGCACGTTCCCGGCACAGAGCGTAGCTGAGGAGCGGACCGAACTCGCGGCGCTACCGTTGAACACGTTCCAACACTTGATGGGCGAGAGCGCCGTCTTCCGCAGCTTCGTCATGGACGACTACACGCGGCTGATGTCCGGCCTGTTCACGCTCCTCGATGAGGTCGCGTTCGCGCCGTTGAAGCAGCGCCTGGCGCAACGGCTCCTGGCCGAGGCCGATCCGCGCGGTGTCGCCGCGGTGACCCATCAGAAGCTTGCCGACGACGTCGGCAGCGTGCGTGAGGTCGTCAGCCGCCTTCTGGGGCAATGGGCCGAGGCAGGTCTGATCGAGCTTCGTCGGGGTGCAATCGAGATCGTCGACCGTACCAGCTTGGCGGCCGTAGGTCGGCACTGACTTGGGGCGTTGGGGGTGTCTGCTTTCGTGGCCGAAGCGGATCGAGCTTTCTGACTGGGCTGGGTCGGTGACAGCAGGTCCGCTCTTCCGGCGAGGCTGCTTCGAAGCGGCTATTCCGCTTACGGCCGATCACAGGCGTAAAAGCTGCCGGCTCTACCCGGTCAGGTCCGGTGGAGATTTTTGTTCCGCTTGCGGGTGAGAACCTGAAATGGCGGGCACTCGGCAAAACGTGCGGTCCGCTCGTGACGACGTCTGCATGACGTCCGAATTGAGCGTGCGTGTCCGTGTCCCATCGTCTGTCGTTCGAATGACTGCATGTCGTGCCCGGGATCTCAATCGTACGCGAGGGAGTTCGAGACTTGTTCCTCAAAAATTATCAATAAAAATCCTCATTAATTTCAACTCCCGGCTTACTGAGAAATCTAACGTGCATTCGCATCCGATGAATACTTATTTCATGTCGTGATAAGTTCGATAATATTCGAGTCGGCAAATCTGATTCGAATAAATTCAAGTCGGATTTGATATCAAAGCTCAGAGAGGCTTTCATGTCGAACCTGTCTGCAATCCTTGATAAGCCAATCACTTGGAAATCTAGCTCGACAGATCCTAATCTAAGGCTTTTCCTCGAAGATCTTCCAGCGAATATCCTAAAAGGCCACGGACGAAATCATTCGGCACACATATTCTTCAATTTTTCGTACCTCGCGCAGAACAACATCGCGCACGTCATCAGAATCCTCGGGCGACATTGCACCAGCGCCGCTGACCAGCTGCGAAACAACAAACGCCTTCCACCACATCTCGACGGCGGCACGGTCCGATGTCTCTTTCTGAGTGCGGCCGCTTACTCCAAGCTCGGAAACCTGGCGAAGATGCCGGAAGGAGACGCTTTTGCGCAGGGCATGGCGGCGCGACACGAGACCCTTTCGGATCGTCCGCAGTCGGAATGGGAACCCGGCACTTGGAGCGCCCACCTGCCGGATGCGATGCTTCTCGTCGCCAACGAGCATCAGGCCGTCCTGAAGATCGAGGTTGCGGCCATCGAACTGTGGCTCAAGGCAAGCGGCTGTCATCTGACGGCCGTCGAGACCGGCCTGCAGCAGAGGCGACGGTTCCGCGACGAGGGCGGCGAGGAAGGGGTCGAGCATTTCGGCTATGTCGACGGTCGCAGCCAGCCGCTGTTCCTGCAGGAGGATATCGACCAGGAGCTACAGGGTGTTGCCAACGAGACCCCGAACCCGTTCGATCCCGGCGGCGCGGTATGGTCACCCGCTTTCAAGCCGTCCCAATTCATCGTGCCCGATGCGAACGGCCACCTCGCCGTCTCCGCCGGCAGCTTCTTCGTCTTCCGCAAGCTGGAGCAGGACGTCAAAGGCTTCAATGCCGCTGAAGATGCTCTCGGCGAAGCGATCTTTGGGTCCGGCGCGTCGAGCGAGCAACTGGACCGCGCCGGAGCGATGGTGGTGGGTCGGTTCGAGGACGGAACGCCGCTGACGGCCTTCGCTGACGGCCAGGCAGCCGCGGTCCCTAACGGCTTAGCCTACGCCGCCGATGCGGACGGCGCGAGGTGCCCCTTCCATGCGCACATTCGCAAGACGAACCCCCGGGGCGACGTTCGGCGGCAAACGGGAGGAACGAGCGACGAGGGCGATCGCGCTCCGATCATGGCCCGCCGCGGGATCACCTACGGACCGCAGAGACCGATGAGTCCGGACCACAAGGAATTCGCCGATAAGGGTCGGGAGCCGGTCCACGGCTCCGGCCTCCTGTTCATGGCATACATGGCCAACCTGGAAGCGCAATTCGAATTCACCCAGAAATCCTGGGCGAATAACCCGGTCTTCGCAGGCAACATCGGCCCGCATCAACACCCGCCGACCGGCATCGATCCGGTCATCGGCCAAGCGCCCTCGGAACCGGCTCCGACCCGCGAGCACACCTATCTCGACGGCCACACCGCGGGCTCCACGCCCAAGGTGCTGCGGTTCGAGCAATTCGTGCACATGAAGGGAGGCGCGTATTTCTTCGCACCTTCTCTGTCGTTCCTACGCAGTGTCGGCCTGCCCTCGGTCTGAGGCTGGCGCCAAGGCATGGGCGGTCCCTGAACGGGGCCGGCCAGTCTTCCGTGGGAGAAGCCATCAAAGTGGCCGCTCTTCGGTCTTGCGTGCTCAAGCTGGCCTCTAACGTGCGCGGCAACCCTGTTGGAGCCCCCGCCTCTGTCAGAACTTGTAAGTGAGGCGCCCCCTGACCGTTGTGGGAAGCATTTTTCTTTCCGCCTCCCCAAGGCAGATGCATCGAAGCGGACATAGCCGGGGTCCGACCACGACCGATGGCCGACAAATGACTCCTTTCTCGGTAGGGCATCCCGCATGACGGAACACACGAGCATCCACGTGCGGCGTGCCGATCATGTCGGCTTCGCGGTCGCCTGCCTCGACGAAGCCCTTCGATTCTGGGTCGACGGGCTCGGCGCGCGATTCGTGCGGACGGGGGAGATGGGAGGCGAGTTTCTCGGTCAGGTGACCGGAGCGCATGGGGCGACGGTGCGCATGGCAATCGTTTCGCTCGCGGATCAGACGATCGAACTTCTGGAGTATCAGGGTCCGGATCGACCGAGCGCGCCGGCCAAGCCGTTCGACCCTGGCTTCGCTCATCTGGCACTTATGGTCGATGACCTCGACGCGCTCCTGGTGCGGATCGCCGCCTACGGCTGGAAGGCGCAAGGCATTCCGCAGCCGCTCGCGAGCGGTGCGGGGGCTGGAACGCGGGTAATCTACGCTGTTGGCCCTGACGGCGCGACAATCGAGTTCATGCAGCCGCCAGCTTCCGTCCCAGATCTCTGATGCCGTCGGGCAAGAACCGCTTGCCATCCCGATCCGAAGTCGACAGAGGCCCGGCGAACGACCGCTATAGAGGAGCCTCGACGGCAGTTCGGGCGACCGCATCGGGTCGGTAGGCGGGCGTCCGCCTTTCCGGCGGACCGGCCCACTGCGGCCGGCGGCGGCCCCTCAAAGCCGATCATTCGCGCGAAGCTCGGCCGCTTGTTTCTCCAGCTCTGCAAGATTTGACGGCTATCCGGCGGCCATGGGCACCGCGGTGGCCAGTTGTTGAAAGATCGCGATCGATCGTTCAAGCTGCTCCAGGTCGATGAACTCTTCCGGCTTGTGCGCCTGCTCCATGGAACCCGGACCGAGGATCAACGTCGGCGCCACCATGGCGAACTGCGAGCCATCACTGCCGAACGCGCCGACATCGGGCGAGGCCGCTGTGACGGAAGCGGCCAACTGCACCAGGGGATGTTCGATGGCCAGTTCGGGCGGCGTACCCTCCTGACGTACGACGAGGTCCAGGCCCTGACGGCGCGCGGCCGTCTCGACGCGCTCGATGACCCACACCGGATCGATCGCCTTCGAGTACCGGAACTTCATCCGGCAGGTCGCCAGCGGCGCTGTGATGTTGGTCGCCGTGCCGTGGTTGTCGACGATGATGTTGAGATCGCACCAGGGCGGCGCGTAGCTCGGATCCTGGAGCCGTGGATCGGCGCGTAGGGCGAGGTAGATGTCCCGCATCTCGGACAGGAACGGGATCAGGGCGATGTTGGCATTCAGTCCGTCCGCGGTCGAGGAATGGGCCTGGATACCGCGGGCCGTTGCAGTGAACTGCACGTCGGAGCGATGCCCGCGCAGGGGACGCAGGCCCGTCGGTTCGGCGACGAGGATGCCGGCGGGTGGGTGTGCCTTGAGCATCCGGCTCTCGGCGACGATGCGCCGAGCGCCGGCCTTGGTCGTCTCCTCGTCGCACGTCAGCAGCAGCATCGCGGCGCGGTCGGCGGGCAGGCTGCGGATGGCGACGATGGCCGCGGCCATCGGCCCCTTCATGTCGCAACTCCCCAGACCGTAGAGCCGATTGTCCTGGACGGCAGGTTCGAACGGATCGCGCGCCCAGCCGACCGGCGGCACCGTGTCCATGTGCGCCGAGAAGGCGAGGCAGCCGCGGGCCTCGCCGCGCAGGGCGACGAGCGCGGTCTTCTCGACACCCTCCGAGTCGATAAAGTCCAACCGCTCGACCGCAAATTCCGGCAGCTCGCTGACAATCAAATTGGCGAGTCCGCGATTGCTGCGGCTGCTGCGGGTGTCGAGCGCGATCAACCGCGAGGCCAAAGCGACAACTTCTGAGAGCGGAGACGACATCGCGTGGTCCTGGACGGCGTGGACGCCGCGATCATAACGACGTCGCAGTCTCGCCAAAGAGCAGAGGTGAGACGCCGCAACGGCATCCTTCTCAGGCGACGTCGAGCGCGGCGTAGACCATGGCGCGGGCCAACGTGCGGTAATGCTGGCGCTGCGCGGCCGATGACGTCTGCATCATCAGCAGGGCGAAGAAGCCCGCCGCCGGATCGACCCAGAAGTAGGTGCCGCCGACGCCGCTCCAGAACCAGTCGCCGACGCTGCCCGGAACCGGCGCCTCGCCGGCCGCGAGCCGGACCGCCACTCCCAGCCCGAAGCCGTAGCCCGGCCCCGGCGGATAGTAGACGTCCTTCGCGATCGCCGTCCCGAGATGATCCGAGGTCATGAGCCGCACGCTCGCCGGGGCCAGGATCCGCACGCCGTCGAGGGCGCCGCCGGCCAGCAGCATGCGCAGGAAGCGGGCATAATCCGCGGTGCTCGACACAAGGCCGCCATTGCCCCGCTGGCTGCGCCGCGGCTCGGCCGGGTCGTGGAAGGCCGGCCGTTGCCCGGGCGCCTGTGGCAGCGGCTCAGCGACGCGCGAAGCCCAAGCAGTCGGGATCCGGAACCGGGTATCGGCGAGGCCAAGGGGCGTGAGGAGGGTCGCGTCGAGGACGCCTTGCAGATCCGCGCCGCCCGCCACCTCCAGGACGCGGCCGAGCACGTCGGTGGCGTGCGAGTAGTGCCAGACCGTCCCGGGCTCGTGCTCCAGCGGCAGGCGGGCGATCCGCGCCGCGAAGGCTTCGTTGTCGAGATCCTCGGCGAGCAGGCCGTCGGCCTCATAGGCCCGCCGCGTCGGTCCGTCGCCGAGATAGCCGTAGGCGATCCCAGCCGTGTGGCGGAGGAGATCCTGAACGGTCGGTGCGGTCTGAGGGGGCGCGACGCCGCCCTCCGGATCCAGCACGCCAAGGCGCCCGAAAGCGGGGATGAAGTCCGCGACCGGCTGGTCCAGGCGCAGGGCGCCGTGCTCGGCGAGGACCAAGGCAGCGACCGAGACGACGACCTTGGTCATCGAATAGATCCGCCAGAGCGCGTCTGGCTCGAGGGCGATGCCCGCAACGCTGTCCTGGAAGCCGACGGTGCGCCGCCAGATGTCGCCGCCGGTGTCGCCGACGAGCAGGTCGACCCCCGCGATCGCACCGCTCGCGACATCGGCGACCAAGCGGTCGCCGAGGCGATCGAGGCGGGGGAGGGAAAGGACCGGCGCGTTCGGCATGGCCACGATGTAGCGCATGGCCGCCGCGACGGCATCGCCGGGGACCCTGCGCTAGCCGACGTCGAAGGCGGGCTCGCCGTAGGGATAGAAGTCGCCGGGCTTCAGGTGCCGGTAGGGCAGGGCGTCGAGATGCACCGTCCCGACGAACGGCTCGGGCGGCTCGACCAGCAGGATCGTTCTCGCATAGCCGCCGTCGTCGAAACCCCGGCGGAAATGGACCCGGGACTTGATCGCCACCACGTCGAAATCCTCCGGCGTGAGGCCGAGGTCCCAGAGTTCCGTGGGCTCCATGATCTGGACAAGGAAGGGGCTGAGGACCAGCACGTTGCCCCGGCCGAAGGCGACGCTGAGCCACGTGCCGGCACCCCGGCCGGTCGTGCCCTCGACGACGGCCTGCACCGTCCCGGTGACGCGGACCGGGACACCCGCCGAGGGCTCCGCCTCACCGCCCATGGGGCCGCCGACCTCCGCGTCGAACGGATCGCCGGCCTTCACGCCCCCGGCCAATAGCCGGTCCAGGAGCGCGGGCGAGGCGACCGTGGCGATCAGCGTGCGCTCCAGCCCCTGGGCCAGCACCTCGGCGAGGAGCCAGGTCGCCCGGCCCGAGCGGTCGCTGTAATCGGCGAGCACGACCGGCGCCTCGCCCAACCGCACGGCCTCGGAGGCCTTGGCGACGCCGTCCCGCATCGGGTGGATCGCGACGCTCGACACCAGGGCCGCGCGGTGCCGCCACGTCCAGGCCGCCATGTCGCGGGCGACTCGGTCGGCGAGATCGGGATCGCCGTTCGTCAGGACCTGGACCGCCATGCCGGCATCCGGCACGTCCGACCAGGGGAAGCCGAAGAACACGTTGACGAAGACGTCGGGCTCCCGCGCCTCCCAGACCAGGGCGCGCTGCACCAGGTCGGACCAGGGAGAGGCACCGGTCCACATCACCACGGTCGGGGCGAGGATCGGGATGGAAATCGTCCGGTGCGCCGGCCGGAAGCTGCCGCGGATCGTCCGCACCAGCATCCGCGCCGCACGCTGTCCCTGGAGATGCATGTCGTAATGCGGGAAGTACTTCACCGCGAAGGCTAGGTCGGCGTGGTGCAGGAACTCCGCATCCTCGTTGCCGTGCGGGTCGAAGGTCGCCGCGATGGGCACGTCCGGCCCTACAATGGCCCGCACCCGCCGCGCGATCTCGGCCTCGGGGCGTGGCACTCCGCGCACCGCCATCGCCCCGTGCAGCGCGAGGTAAACCCCGTCGAACTGTGCCCCCGCCTCCACCTCCGCCAGCATCACCCCGAGGAAATGTTCGAACGCGTCCTGCGTCACCCAGCCTGAGCCGATCCCGGTGCGCGGCCAGAGCGGCGCGGTGAGGCCGACGAGGTCGACCCCCTCGTATTCCCGGGCGACCTGGACGAAACCGCCCATGTAGCCCTTCGGGTCGGTGGCGAGCAGCGCCTCGCCGCTTGCCGGGGAGCCCGGATAGACGAAGTCGTCGCGGGTCGTGTCGTTCGGCAGGAATGTCACGGTCTCGTGGGTGAACTGGAGCACGGCGATGCGCATCGGCTGCGTCTCCTCAGGCCGGCCGGACATCGTAGAATTGCGGGAAGCCGGTGCGCAGGCCGGTCAGCCCGCGATAGGCCGTCGCCTCGTAGTAGGCGCCGAGCGGCAGGTACGGCACGTCGATGAAGAACTGCCGCTGGATCTCGGTGCAGATCGCCTTCTGGGCGGCGGCATCGGGCGCGGCGAACCATTGCGCGCGCAGCTCCTCCAGCCGCGGGGCCCTGGGCCAGCCGAACCACGCCTGATCGCCGTTGCCGCGGATGCCGAGCTGGCCGGCGGGATCGAAGTTGTTGGTGCCGTTCAGGTAAGTGACGAAGGTGCTCCAGCCGCCCTTGTCTGGGGGCTGACGGCTCGCCCGGCGCTGCACCAGGGTGCCCCAGTCCATCGCGACGACGTCGACGTTCAGCCCGCTCTTCTGGAACGCCTCGGCGGCGACCAGCGCCAGCGGGTGGGTGGCGGGATAATCGGTCGGGTCGAGCATGACGACGCGCTCGCCCCGGTAGCCGGCTTCCGTGAGGGCGCGCTTCACCGCGCCGAAGTCGCGCGGGCCCACCAGCACCTCGGTGCCGTCACGCGTCGCCATCGGTGCGTCGGGGCTGAAGACGCCGACATGGTCCTTCCACAAGGCGCGCTCGTCGCCCGCGACCGCGCTCATGAACTCGGTCTGGTCGATGGCGCCGAGCAGGGCCCGGCGGATCGCCGGGTTGTCGAAGGGCGGGTGCAGGTGGTTGAACCGCAGGCAGCCGATGCCGCCGACCGGATCGAGCAGCTCCAGCCGGATCTGCGGCTTGGCCCGGAGCAGCCCCTGCAGGTCCGGCGTCGGGTTCTGCCACCAGTCGACCTCGCCGGCGGCCAGGGCGCTTGCAGCCGTGGAGGCGTCCGGCACGATCCGCCACTCGACCCGGTCGTAATGCGCGCGCTTCGGCCCGGCGGTGAAGCTCGCCACGCCATCCGGGTGGGGCAGGTAGCCGTCGAAGCGCTCGTAGACGGTGAGCGCCCCCGGGACCCGCTCGTCCGCCTTGAAGCGGAATGGCCCGGAGCCGACCATCTCGGTGACCTGCGTGTTGGGATCGGTCTTCGCCAGGCGCTCCGGCATGATGCATGGCATTGAGGTGCCGGTCTTCCCGAGCGCCGCGGGCAGCAGCGGAAAGGGCCGCTTCAGGCGGAACACCACGTCGCGGTCGGACGCGGCGGTGAGCTCGTCGGTGGCCTCCATCAGCGCCCGGGCGAAGGCGTCGCGGGCGGCGAACCGGCGGATGCTCGCCACCGCGTCGCGTGCCAGCACCGGCTCGCCGTCGTGGAAGCGCAGGCCCTCGCGCAGGGTGAGGCGCCAGTGACGGCCCTCCGCCTCGATCGTATGACCTTCCACCATCTGTGGCTGGAAGTCGTAGCGCGCGGTCTGGCCGTACAGGGTGTCAAAGACGAGGTAGCCGTGGTTGCGCGTGACAGTCGCGGTCGTCCAGATCGGATCGATGACCGCGACGTCGCTTTCCGGAATGAAGCGCAGGACCTTTGCGGGCTGCGCCACCGCGGGCCGCACGACAGAGGTGGCGGCCAGTGCGGCGAGAACCTCGCGGCGCCTCATGCGCGATCGCTCGTGCTTGGCACCATCAAGATCATGCGCCCTTCACGCCGGTGGCTTCGCAGAGTGCCCTCGGATCAGCGGTGAGGCAAGTTGGAGCGCCGGACGAAGCGGTGTCATGACTGCAGGGGGAAATAGGTCCGTTGAACCCGTCGCCTTCACCGCCCGAGGCGAAGGCAGCCCGATCCGCGCCGCGCGCCGCAGTCAGAAAGCCGATATCCAGCTTCGCGCCCTTCGCGGCCACTGAAGGCGCACTCCTTTGACGCCGAAAGCGGACACCAGCTGACGGTCAGCCGCCCGGGCTCTCCCCTCCCGCTCTGGTGAAAACGCGACGCGCATCCTGTCTCCCCTTGAAGCGACCAGCACCTCTCGGCATCTCATGATCATGCCTGACGCCATCCTCGACGAGGCTAGCCTCGTCCGCTTTCTCGACGCCTTCTACGCACGCGTGCGCGGCGATGCGCTGCTCGGCCCGGTCTTCGCGGGAGCAATCCCCGACCACAGTTGGGCTCAGCATATGGCGACTATTCAGGCATTTTGGTCCTCGATCTTGTTCAAGACAGGCCGCTACAAGGGCAATCCGTTCGGCAAGCATCTCGCGCTTGAACAGCTCCAACCGCCCCACTTCGCCCGCTGGCTCAGCCTGTTCGAGGAAACGGCTCGCGCCCACTTCCCAAGTGAGGTCGCAGCCATCCTGATTGATCGTGCTCACCGCATCGGGGATAGCCTGAAGTCCGGCTTGTTCTTCCAGCCACGCGTGTCGCGCACGGCGGATGGCGCGACCCGGGTTTAAGCACCGGCTCGGACCGATCAGATCGCGGCGAGCGCCGTGCGCGGTCGACGGCAGTGCAGCAGCCACAGGACGATCGCCACGTTGACGGCGTTCCAGGCCAGCCCGTTAAGGAACGCCGCATGGTAGGACCCGGTGGCATCGAAGATCACGCCGGTGAGCCAGCCGCCGAGTGCCATGCCGGCCAGCGTCGCCATCAGCACCGCACCGATCCGTGCCCCGGCTTCTTCGGCCGGTAGGTACTCCCGCACGATGATCGCGTAGGCTGGCACGATGCCGCCCTGGAACAGGCCGAACAGTGCCGAGATCACGTAGAGCGAAGTCAGGTCGTCGAAAGCAAGATAGAGCGCGAGTGCCGCCGCCTGCAGCAGCGCACCGGCCAGCAAGGTCGCGAGACCGCCGATCCGGTCGGCGACGAAGCCCGAGGCGATCCGGCTGACGATGCCGAAGCCGAGCATCAGCGACAGCATTTGCGCACCCTGGGCGACACCGTATCCAAGGTCGCTGCAGTAAGCCACGATGTGGACCTGCGGCATTGCCATCGCCACGCAGCACGCGATGCAGGCCACGACGAGGAGGCCCTGGATTGCCGAGGGCGACAGCGCTAGCCCGGCTTGACGACCGACCGCGCGCGTCGATGGTGCCCGGCCGCGCATCAGCAGCGCGAGTGGCAGCATTGCTGCGAGGCAGAACAGGCCGATGCCGGCTTGCGTCGCGCGCCAGCCATAAGCGTGGACTCCGTGCTCCACCACCGGCGGCCAGAGTGTGCCCGCGAGGTAGTTACCGGACGCGCACAGCGCTACGGCAAGCCCACGTCGACGCCGGAACCAGCGCGACACGTCGGCCATCAGCGGACCGAACGCGACCGAACTGCCGAGCGCTCCGACGAGCACGCCGTGCACGAGGGCGAATTGCCAGAGGCTCGTCGCGAGCGCGCTGAGCCCATAGCCAAGGGCGAGGCAGAGGGTGCCGAGGATCAGAGGCGGCACGATCCCGATGCGGTCCGCGAGGCGCCCCATCAGGAGACCGCCGACCGCGAAGCCGAGCATGGTCAGGGTATAGGGCATCGTGGCCGCCGCCCGATCGATCCCGAACTCGGCCTGGACCGCCGGGAGCACGACGACGACCGACCACATGCCAACACCGCCGACCGTGCCAAGCGCCATTGCCACGGTGAGACGACGCCAAGCGAGGCTTGAGTCAGTTGTCACAACCTCAGCCATTTTGAAGCGCATGCATCACCCGTCAGTGGCGCGTGTCACTTAAAGACACTTTTGTTGCTGGCTGCGAGCTCGAGCGTAGCAACGATACTTCGGCGAACCGGCCGCTTTGCGCCCAACTCTGCCGTTTCAAGATCTTCGCGGCCTTCTCCGGAGCGAACCTTGGCCAAGGCCGGGCTGCAAGTCCACGTAAGTCACTGCAGGCTAGCAGCTTCGATCAAACAATCGCCCCCGCCGAGGGCCTTGCCAGTAGTGGCCGAGCCATCGATGCTGCGCTGCAGCGGATGGCCTGCGACGGGAGCGACCCTTGGAAACGATCGGCCATGACCTGCGCGAGATGCAGCGCATCCCCCTCGCCGCATCGCATGTCGCCGCCTTGCGGGCGATCGGGGCCGAGAAGCATTACCCCGCGGGCGCCTTTCTCGTCCGTGCCGGTGATCCAGCCGATCGCTTCGTGTATGTCGAGGCCGGCGAGATCGAAGTCGTGAATCCCTTCACGGACGAGCGCCATCTCCCATCCACCCTCGGTCCCACCCAGTTCATGGGCGAGATCTCGTTCCTGAACGGCGGCGTCTGGTCGATGCCCATGCGGGCCAGCTCAGATACGGTCGTGACCGAGGTGCCGCGCCCCGAGATGCTGCGACTGATGTCCGAGATTCCGGAGATGTCGGACATCATCATCACAGTCCTCGCCGCACGGCGGCGACGGCAGCTCGACTCGTACGACGGCACGCTCGTGCTTATCGGCGAGGACGATGACCGGAGCGTGCGGCGGATCGCCGAGTTCGCGAGCCGCAACCGGCTTCCCTACAGGACCTATCCGCTGGGCAGCCCGGAGGCGGCGAGCGTCGCCACGGCTTGCTCGATCGCGAATAATCGACCGGCGGTCATCTTCGGCCGGGACGTGGTCGTGACCGAGCCGACGCCCGCCAAGATCGCGCGGCTGCTCGGCCTCGACTACAACCTCGTCGACGACGAGGCCTTCGACGTCCTCATCGTGGGCGGCGGTCCGGCCGGGGTGGCGGCGGGCGTCTATGCGGGTGCGGAGGGTCTGCGCGCATTGGTCATCGAGGATGTAGCGATCGGCGGTCAGGCCGGCACATCGAGCCGGATCGAGAACTACATGGGCTTCCCGACCGGGATCTCGGGCGCCGACCTCGTCTGGCGCGGCGAAATCCAGGCGATGAAGTTCGGCACACGTTTCGCGATGCCGCGACGCGTGGCGAAGTTGGAACGGCTTGAGGACGGATCGTTTTGTGCGACGTTCGACAATGGCCGGCGCGTCCGGGGACAGGCCGTCGTCGTCGCGACCGGCGTCCAGTATCGAAGATTGCCGATCGACCGTCTCGAAGCGTTCGAGGGCGCCGGCATCTATTATGCTGCGACGGAGATCGAGGCCCGCTACTGCCGGAATGCCGAGACGATCGTGATCGGCGGCGGCAACTCGGCGGGCCAGGCCGCGATGTATCTCAGCCGCTCAGCGCGACACGTTCGTCTCTTGGTGCGCGGGCAATCGCTCGCCACCTCCATGTCGAGCTACCTGTCGAGCCGGCTGGAGGCAGACCCGGCGATCACCATTGAGCACGGGGCCGAGGTCACCGACCTGCACGGTGACGACCATCTCGACGCGGTGACGATCCGCACCGTCGCCGACGGATCGACGCGCAGGATTTCGACCTGTGCCGTGTTCGTCATGGTGGGCGCCGCCCCCAATACCGGCTGGCTATCGGGGCTCGTAGAACTCGATGGCCACGGCTTTGTCCTGACCGGAGACGCGATCGGCGCGCGTTCGCCCTATGCGACGTCGCATCCGGGAATCTTCGCGGTCGGCGACGTCCGCGCCAGGTCCGTCAAGCGGGTCGCAGCCTCGGTCGGCGAGGGATCGGTCGTCATCTCCAAGGTGTGGGAGCACATTCGGACGTAGAGCTCGCCGCCCGGCTCGCATACAATCGGAGCACCGCATCGACGAACGTCTGTTGCTGTGAAGATCGCAGGCTATCCTCACGACCACTTTGGGTAGATTTCCGCCGGTCGGCTTTGGGCGAGTGACGACGGATAAACGGACATCGTCGTCAGCGAAAATAAACTATGCTGCTGGCGGTAACTTGGCATCCGCCCGTCGACCTTGCCGCCGACGTTCGGGTGGCGTCGAGGACAGGGGCTTCGATCACGCGATGGTGCCGCCGCCGTCGACGCGGACGTTCGACCCCGTCGCGAAGGGTGTGGTGGCGAGGAACATCACCGCGTTGGCGATGTCCTCGGACTGGCCCACGCGCCGCGCCGGCAGCCTCTCGGCCGCCCCGGCATACATGGCCGCCCGGTCCTTCTCCGGCATGCGTGACCAGAGCGGCGTCTCGATCAGGCCCGGCGAGACGGTGTTCACCCGGGCGGGCGCGAGTTCGAGCGCCAGCCCGCGGGCCAGGCTTTCCAGCGCCGCGTTGATCGCGCCTTGGAGCGGGGCGGCGGCTTGGGGCCGCTCGCTCATGAAGCCCGAGATGAAGGTCAGGGTGCCACCCTCCCTGATCCGCATGGACCGGGCGATCCGGTAGGCTCCCCAGAACTTGCTCTCCATGGCCGCCTTCGCGGCATCGAGGTCCAACTGTCGGACGGGACCCCGCGCCGTCTCGGCCGCCGAGACCGCGATGTGGTCCCAGGGAGCCTGATCGGCGAAGAAGCGCTCGATGCCCGTGGCGTCGCCGGTGTCCAGCACGGCGGCGCTGGCGCCGGTCCCAAGCGTGCCGATGGCGACGTCGAGTTTCTCCTTGGAGCGGGAGGCGACCGTGACCTCGGCGCCGGCCGCGAGGGCCGCCGCCGCGATAGCCAGACCGATCCCGGAACTTCCGCCGACGACAAGGAAGCGTTGGCCTTTCAGCGTCTGCGTCGTCATCGGCGTTCTCCCGTTCTTGGATCGGCTATCGTGTCGTCGGTCACCCTGAAATGGCTCAGCCCTTCGGGGTGTACATAGCCTCGACCTCCCAGGAGCCCTTCGGCTGGCTGTGGAGCTGCCAGAAGTGCTCGGCCACCGCGTTGGCGTCCGCGGCGGTGGTGACGAAGCCCGCGACCGTCACGGTGGCGACGTGCACGCCCTTCTCCTTGAACGGCTCGAAGATGCCCTGCGCCAGAGCGCGGATGCCCGCCTTGCCGATGCTGAGCGAGAGGTACTGAGGGTGCGGCTGCAGCCCGAAGCCGCCGCCCGTGAACAGGACGGAGCCCGATCCGCGCTGGAGCATCTTCGGGGCTGCGGCCTGGGCGGCGACGGCAGCACCGCCGATGTTGACGGCGAGGTCGGTGTTGAAGCTGTCGCGCGGCTGGTCGGCCAGGGTCTGGTTTCGCATCGAGGCGGCGTTGAAGTGCAGCACGTCAATGCCGCCGAAGTCGCGCTCGACGCCCTCGATGAGCTTCGCGACGCTGGCCGGATCGCCCGCATCGACGGTGCGGACCTCGACCTTGTGACCCTTGGCCTTGAGCTGCTCGGCGAGGTCCCTGACCTTGCCCTCGTTGCGGGCGCTCAGGACGACTTGGAAGCCCTCGCGGGCGAAGCGCTCCGCGGTCGCGAGGCCCATGCCCGGGCCGGAGCCGATGCTGAGGAAGGTGCTCATCGTTTTTGTCTCCTCGACGTTTCGATGTGCCCGATGTACGCCTTGCACATGACTGGATTAATCCGGCGCCTTTGCATTTCACTCGTGCAGTTTATGCAGGAATTACTGGACCAAGTCAGCCTGGACGAGCTTACCGCCTTCGTGGCGGTCGCCGAGGCGGGCAGCTTCGCCAAAGCCGCGGAGGCGCTCGGCCGTGACGCCTCAGTGCTGTCGCGGCGCGTGAGCCAAGTCGAGCAGCGCCTCGGGGTTCGGTTGCTTTCACGCACGACGCGGCGCGTGGCGCTCACGGAGGTCGGCGCGACTTACTGCCGGCGCGTCCAGGCGCTGCTTGAGGAACTGGCGAGCGCGAGCAGGGAGGCCAGCGACCATGCCGCCAGCCCGCAGGGGCTCGTACGGGTCTCCCTGCCGCTGACCTTCGGGCGGCAGTGGGTCTCGCCGCTGCTGCCCGGCTTCCTCGCACGGCACCCGCTGATCCGGCTGGACCTTCGCTTCACCGACCGCTTCGTCGACCTCGTCGCCGAAGGCATCGACGTCTCGATCCGGGTCGCGGCGGGCAAGCCGCGCAATAGCAGCCTGACAAGCCGCAAGATCGCGACTTACCGGAACCTGCTGGTGGCCTCGCCGGGCTACTTGGCCGAGCGAGGTTCCCCGGCGACGCCCGCCGACCTCGCCGGCCATGCCTGCTTGGGTTTCACCGGCTACGCCGCCTGGCCCGACTGGCCGCTGACGAAGGGTGGTCGGCGGCACACGGTGCGTCCGGATTGCACCCTGGTGGCGGACCACTCGGAGGTGCTGCTCGCAGCGGCGGTTGAGGGGGCCGGCATCACCTTCACGGCCGACTGGCTGGCGGGGCCGGCCCTGCGGGATGGCAGTCTAATCGAGGTGCTGCCGGGCAGGGGCGGACGCGAGGACGGCGGCGTCTACGCGGTGATGCCACCCGGACGCTTGGTGCCCGCGAAGACGCGCCTATTCGTCGATGAAGTCGCCTCAGCCATCAAGGCGGGGTGGGTGCGCTGAGCTGCCCTAACTGTGCACCCTGCACGTCCGCTTCTGAGAGAAGCACCAACCCCAATCTACGACGGGGTTGGGTCGGACGCGGAACGACCGTTCAGGGTGGCTTCCTGCCGACCCGCTTTCGGGCGTCATCGCGTCGATGCAGACATCACCGCAGCGTCCGCTCTGGAGTTATGCTGACGGTTCCAGTTTCGCGAGGGCGTGACGATCTCTCGGAGTTGGAGCGGCTTCCGCAACCGCTCCACCCCTCGCGCTCCGCCGGGATCAAGGCGCCCCACCCCACCCCCGGCGGGAAGCGGTGCGACGCGGCGCGGTCACTCAGGCGGGGATGCGGTCGATGGTGCTCGTATCCTCTTCCGCCAGGCAGTTCTCACGATGGCGGAACGCGCTGAGCGCCTGGTAGACCTGCAAACGGGCCCGCATGATCGAGCCGAGGGGGCGGTGGGCGGCGAGACTGTGCGCCGGGCGGAAGGTCATCACCTCGTCGAAGTAGCGGACCCGCTCGGGGGAATAGGCGTCCTGCCGTGGCAGGCGGACCGTCGCCACCGTGCGGTACGGGCTGACCGAGACCGGCCAGTCGACCGAGGCGTCTTCGATGGGTTGCTTCTCGGCATCCGCCCAGAGTTGCGCCTTCAACTCGAACACCACCTCATTTTCCCGGAAGAACGCGATCGAGGCGTGCCGGAAGCCGTCCTCGTCCTGGTGCGGGTCGAGCCGCCACTCGGAGAGCGCACGCTGGGCCTCGGTCATCGGTATTGCACCGAGCTTGGCCACGTAGTCGCCGAAGCGCACGGGCGCTTGGCTGAAGTAGCTGTCGGCGAGTGGGTGGCTGTAGGGGTGACCGAAAAAATCGGCCATGGCGCTCTCGGCGCCGAAGGCGTGCAGAACCCGGTTGAGGTTGCGCGCGGTCGATGAGACGGCGCTCTTCACCCCCTCCGGCATCCCGGTCGACTTGCCGATGACGGTCCCGTCGCGCAAAAATCCCGCTGCTGTTCCGGACGGGAAGGTCGTGCCGGTGGCGAGTACAAAGTCCTGGGTATTGATGCCGTGGCCGGACAGTTTCTCGCCCGGCACGTCGAACACCTTGATCGACATGCCACGGTGAGTGGACACCCGGTCACCGAGGGTCTCGCCCGGACCCTGGGCGAACCGTACGGCCACCTTGTGCGTGCCGGGCGTCGCGAATAGGCC
The DNA here is from genome assembly GCF_053346215.1 of Methylobacterium sp. A49B. Lineage (NCBI taxonomy): Bacteria > Pseudomonadati > Pseudomonadota > Alphaproteobacteria > Hyphomicrobiales > Methylobacteriaceae > Methylobacterium > Methylobacterium sp. A49B. The sequence continues at coordinate 296 of NZ_JBKFBO010000142.1, read as the reverse complement.
CTGAGCGAGTTCCGGCGGCAGGTCGGGGGCGACTGCCAGTTCGCCCGTCACGCAGGCGGAGCTCTTGGCGTGACTGGCGCGGACCGCGTGGTGCTCGCGCTTCTCGACCGTCTGCGCCTGCAGAGTCATGCCCTGGATGATGCCGTCGATAGTCTCCTGCTCGTTCGGCGCTGGCCTCTCGATGTCGGGCGCGTAGCGCAGGTAGGTCATGCTGATCTCTCCAGGCGTGCTGAATAGCGTCGTACCGAGGCATCTCCCAGGGGACGGGCGAGTTCCGGGTCACCCACGAGCATCAC
>NZ_JBKFBO010000141.1:0-3641 GCF_053346215.1 Methylobacterium sp. A49B | reverse complement strand
CGGCGCGGCCGCGGCGCAGCTCGCCGCCCAGGCCGCGCTGCAGGCCCTCCTCCAGGTGGGCGACCCCTACGCGGATCTCCCGCGGCTGCAGGGGCTGCGCACCGTCACCCTCTCCCTCGAAGGCCGGCGTCAGGGCACGCGCACCCTCGCCGGCACCATGCAGGTCACGCTGACCCTGCGGGGCACAACGCGCCATTGAGGACTCACGACATGCAGGGACGTTTGGGCGCCGGCCTCGCGGCCGTGGGCGGGGCGATCGCGCGCGCGCTGCTCGGCGGTGCCGTCATGCCGCGCACCTTCCACACCCTCCAGTGCATCGGCCCCGACGGGCAGGTGAAGTGGGAGGAGACCATCGAGAACCTGACCGTCAACACCGGTCTGGCCGACATGCTCTCCAAGTACTGGAAGGGCTCGGGCTACAACGCGAGCTTCTTCGTCGGCCTGAAGGGCAGCGGCACGATCGCGGCCGGCGACACGATGGCGAGCCACGCCGGCTGGTCCGAGGTTCAGGGCTACAGCCAGGCCGCGCGCCCGGCGCTGGTGCTGGGCTCGGTCACCGGCACGACCACCGCCTCCGTCGACAACACGGCCTCGCTGGCGACCTACAGCATCAACGCCACCGTCACCGTGGCCGGCGCCTTCATCACCACCGACAGCACCAAGGGCGGCACGGCCGGCACGCTGATCGGCGCCTCGGACTTCGCCACGCCCCGCTCGATGCAGGCGGGCGACACGCTCAACGTCACGATCTCCACGACGAACACCAGCGGCTGATCCAAGCCGCCCGCCGCCGTCGCATCACCCACCCCCCTCGATCGGAGACGCGCGCCATGAAGGCCGTCCGCTTCCTCACCACCGTCGAGCACCGCTTCGTCCACGAGGCGGACGAGGTGCTCACGGCACTCAACGCCGCCGCCCTGCAGGGCGCTCGCATGATCGCGCAGGCCGAGGTCCCCGACCTCGACATGGTCGCGTCCGTCTGGAAGGTGCCCGAGGGCGCCGAGATGAGCGTGCCGGACAAGTGTGCGGCCAAGCTGATCCTGCTGGGCTACGCCGAGCTGGCGGCCGACCCGGTCGCGGCAGCCCCGGCCGCCGAGCCCACTCCCGTCGCCGCGCCGGCCGCCTGACCATGGCCACTGTCCGGAACGGCCCGGCCCGCGATCAGGTCGTCAGCGTCTTCCAGAAGGCCGGCGTCCAGTACACGGTGCCGATGAGCGATCCGGACGGCACCCGCCCGGATCTGACCGGCGCCACGGCGGCCTGGTATCTCGGCGCGATGCCGCTCGGGCGTCCGCAGAGCCCGCAGTTCTACGTCGCGGACGCGCCCGAGGCCTTCACGAAGCCTCTGCCGATCGTGGCTGACCCGGTCGTGCCCGGCGCGTTCATGGTCGTGCTGGCCATCGCGCCCGCGGACTACGCCGGCTTCTCGCCGCTCGGCTCCTACCAGCACGAGATCTGGATCACCGAGGTCGGCAAGGATCCCTATCCGGCGACCATCGGTCCGTTCGTGATCCACGGCACCGTCAAGGGCGCGGCCGCCTAAACCCGACATCCGGAGATCCACCATGCTCCTGCAGCGCCTCGCGCTGCGGGCAGTGGTCGCTTGCGCGCTGCTGCTCGCTCCCGTGTCCGCCCGTGCCTGGGAAGGGATCGCTTCGACCTACGGGAAAGAGGTCTTCCGGATCAATCCGAGCCGGCGAACCGCGAATGGCGAGATCTTCCACCCCATGGGTCGGACGGCGGCGATCTGGGATGTCCCGTTCAACACCCGGCTGCGGGTCACGCATCTGGCCACCGGGCGCAGCATCATCGTCCGGGTGAACGATCGTGGCCCGCACCGGCGGCTCGGCCGGCTGATCGACCTGTCGACCGGCTCCTGTCGCGCGCTCGGCGCGTGCGGCCTCGCCCGGGTGCGGGTCGAGGTCGTGCCGGCCGGCCGGCGCGTGGCGGACGCGCGCTGATGCGCTGCTGGCTTCTCGCGGTCGCCATCGCCGCCTTTCACCTCGCGACCGATGCGGCGCCCTGCGCGGCACGGGGTCGGCCGCATCTCCCGCCCCGGCCCAGCACCGCGAGCCTCCTGGCCGCGGCGCCGATCGCGCCGAACGGCACGCTTATCCGCGACGGGGAAGGCCTGCGCACCCTGGAGCTCGACGAGCTCGCGCCGCTGCGCCTGCGCGTCTCCATCCCCTTCTGAACCCTGGTGCCCGTCATGACCGACTGGAAGCGGATCCTGCCCGCGGTCGCAGCCCACGCGCGCGCCGACATCGTGGCCGCGTTCATCGCGGCCGATGACCGGATCGCGGCGGCCGAGATCATCACGCCGCTGCGCATCGCCCACTTCGTCGCCCAGGTGGCCACGGAGACCGGCGGCCTGACCAAGCTCGAGGAGAGCCTGTTCTACACGGCCGAGCGGCTGTGCGCGGTCTGGCCAAAGCGCTTCCCGAACCTCGCCGCGGCCAGACCCTACGCCGGCAACCCGAAGGCGCTGGCCGAGAAGGTCTACGGCGGTCGCCTCGGCAACGTGCAGCCCGGCGACGGGTGGCGGTACCGCGGCGGCGGCGCGCTGCAGACCACGGGGCGAGCGAACTACCGCGCCGCCGGGTTCGAGGCCAATCCGGATCGCCTGCGCTCGCCGGCCGGCGCGATCGCGGCCGCGCTCACCTACTGGACCGACAACGACTGCAACGCGCTCGCCGACGCCGACGACGTCGAGGCCCTGCGCCGCCGCGTGAACGGCGGCACGATCGGGCTGTCCGAGTGCCGCGCCTACCTGGCCAAGGCGAAGGCGGCGCTGCGCGTGATCCCGGCCCAGGCGAAGCTCAAGGCGCTGCGCTATCCCGTGGGCAAGGTCGACGGCGACCACGGCGACCGCACCACGGCCTCCGTGCAGCTCCTGCAGAAGAAGGCCGGCCTGCCCGTCACGGGCGAGCTCGACGACGACACGCTCGCTGCGCTCGACACCGCCGAGGCGCTCCCCGTGGCGGCCAAGGACGCGAACCTGGCGCGGAGCCGCACCGTCCAGGGCGCGGGCGTGGCCGGGTCCTTCGGCTTCGCCGAGGTCGCCCAGAGCGTCAGCGAACTGAAGGACCAGGCCGAGAGCGCGCAGGCCCAGATCTCGGCCGGCACCGTCTTCGGCTTCGTCATGGGTGCGCTGATCGTCGCCGGCGCCCTCTACGCCCTGTACGCGCGCTGGGACGATGCCGGCCGGCCCATGCCGGACGTCCTCGCGCGCCGCTTCCCGAAGCTCACCGGAGCGCGCGGCTGATGTTCGACTTTTCCTGGACCGCCATCCTCCTGGCGGTCGCGCCCCTCATGCGGGCCGCGATCTCGCCGGTGACGCTCAAGATCCTGGCCGCGGCGTTCGCCGTCCTGGTGATCGGGCGGATCGTCCTGCCCGCGCGCCTGCGAATGGTCTCCCGGACGATGGCCGCCGGCGTCGCGGCCTTCGCCTTCTGCTGGCAGGTCGCGGTGACCGACGGGGCGCAGCGCATGCTCGCCCACGACCACGCCGTGGCGCTGCAGGCCGAGCAGCTGCGCGCCGAGAAGGCGGAGGCGATCACCCACGAGGCGCTGGAGCTGCGCGCCCGCGACCAGGCCGCCCACGACGCCGACCTCTCCAAGATCAAGGAACTGACCGATGC
>NZ_JBKFBO010000140.1:0-100224 GCF_053346215.1 Methylobacterium sp. A49B | reverse complement strand
CCGACCAGCAGGGCGAGGATGTAGCCGACGATGGGGCGCATGCCGGCGTCGGGGTGGATGCGGCTGATGGCGCAGGCGGCGTAGTAGCCGACGCCGAAGGGCGGGGCGAACAGGCCGATGCCCATGGCGAGGATCACCACCATGGCGTAGTGGACCTCGTGCACGCCCACCGCCCGGGCGATCGGGAACAGCAGCGGGCCGAACAGCACGATGGCCGGGATGCCCTCCAGCACCGAGCCCAGCACGATGAAGGCGGCGGCCGAGACGAACAGGAAGCCGAGCGCGCCGCCGGGCAGGCCCTTCATGACCTCGGCCAGCGTCTGCGAGAAGCCGGACTGGGTCAGCGCCCAGGCCATGCCGGTGGCCGCGCCGATGATCAGCAGGATCGCCCCCGACAGGGTCGCGGTGGTCACCAGCATCGGGTAGAGCCGCCGCCAGTCGAACTGGCGGTAGATCAGCAGGCCGGCCAGCGCGGCGTAGACGATGCCGATGGTGGAGACCTCGGTGGCGGTGGCGATGCCCTCGACCACGGCGAAGCGGATCACGAAGGGCAGCGCCAGCGCCGGGATCGCCACCAGGAAGGCGTGGCCGATGACCCGCCCCGACGGTCGTGCCACGTGGCGCAGGTCCTCGCGGCGGTAGCGCCACCAGACCAGGGCGCAGAGGGTGAGGGCGAGCACGAGGCCGGGCAGGAGGCCGCCGGTGAACAGGGCGGTGATCGACACGCCGGTGACCGAGCCGATGGTGATCAGCACGATCGAGGGCGGGATCGTCTCGGTCTGGGCGCCGGTGGTGGCGAGCAGGGCCACGAGGTCGCCCTCCTTGGCGCCCCGCGCCTTCATCTCGGGGAACAGCACGGGGGCGACGGCGGCCATGTCGGCGGCCTTGGATCCGGAGATGCCGGAGACGAGGTACATGGCGCCGACCAGCACGTAGTGCAGGCCGCCGCGGACATGGCCGAGCAGGCTGGCCAGGAAGCCCACCATGGCGCGGGCCATGCCGGTCATCTCGATCAGCAGGCCGAGGAACACGAACAGCGGCACGGCCAGCAGGATCAGGTGGCTCATCCCCTCGTCCATCCGCCCGACCACCACCATGGCGGGGGCGTGCGTCGTCGTCATCAGGTAGGCGTAGGTGGCGAGGCCGAAGGCGAAGGCGATCGGCACGCCGGAGAACACCAGGGCGCCGACACCCAGGACGAAGAAGACCATCAGGTTCAGGTTGCCCAGACCGATGAGCGTGGGCGACAGGACGGCGAGCCCGGCGGCGGCGCAGCCCCCGAGGAGGAGGGCCGCCCCGGTCAGGCGCCAGTCGCTCTCCTGCACGAGCCGCACGACGGCCGTCGCGAGCATCAGCGCGAACCCGACCGGCAGGGCGGCGGCACGCCAGGTGTTGGCGAGATCGAGAGCCGGCGTGTGGACCCAGGATTCCTCGATCGCGAACTCGACGGCCGGCTCGAGCAGCAGCCCGACCAGGACGAGGCCCGAGACGATCGCCAGGGTCTCGAGGAAGGCCCGGGCGCGGGGCGAGGCCATGCCGACGAAGGCGGTCATGCGCATGTGCTCGCCGCGCCGGTAGGCGATGACCGTGCCGAGCATGGCGAGCCACAGGAACAGGATCGAAGCCAATTCGTCAGACCAGACCAGAGGCCGGTGCAGAAGGTAGCGGCTGACGACGCCGGCCAGCAGGACCACGATCTCCAGGCCGACCAGGATCGCCGCCGGGATCTCGATCATCCGGCCGAGGGCGCGATCGAAGGCGCGGAGCCGGGACGGACCGGCCGCTGTCTCCAGGGACGCGGACGGAAGGGTCAGGTCAAGTTGAGCATCGAGCTGCATGGCGGGCCCCTCACACGAGCTTTCCGGAGACGCTTTCGAGCTGGGCCCAGGCCTCGTCCCCGAGCTTGGCCTTCCAGTCCCTGTAGAAGTCGGTCTGCCCGAGGGCGTCGCGGAACGCCTCCCGGTCGGGATCGATGAAGCTCAGGCCCTTGGCGGCGAGCGTCGTGCGCAGGTTGGCGTTGAGCGCCACGATGTCGGCCCGCTCGTCGTCGGCCGATCGGTCGAGTTCGCGGGAGACGACGGCGCGCAGCGCCTCGGGCAGGCGCAGCCAGGCGCGCTTGTTGCCGAGGATCCAGTAGCCGTCCCAGATGTGGCCGGTCAGGCTGCAGCTCTTCTGGACCTCGTAGAGCCGCGTCGTCGCGGTGATCGGAAGCGGGTTCTCCTGACCCTCGACCACCTTGGTCTGCAGGGCTGAGTAGAGTTCGTTGAAGTTGATCGGTGTGGCGCCCGCGCTCAGCGCCCGGAACAGCGAGGTCTGCATCGGCGCCTGCGGCACGCGGATCTTGAAGCCGCGGAGATCGTCCGGGCTGCGGATCTCGCGGGTGGAGGCGGTGATGTGGCGGAAGCCGTTGTCCCAGACCTTCGACACGGTCAGGACCGGCGTGTGTCCGATCTGCTCGCGGACGTAGGTGCCGAGCGGCCCGTCCATGGCGGCCCAGACGCTGGGATAGTCCCGGAAGACGAAGCCGAGATTCGGCAGGGTCGCGACCGGCAGAAAGGTCGCCAGCACCGACGAGGCGAGGTTCAGGAATTCGACGGCGCCGCTGCGGACCTGGGCCAGCAGATCCGTGTCGCCTCCGAGCTGGTTGGCGGGGAACAGCCGGATCTCCAGGCGCCCGCTCGTCGCCTCGCGGATGCGCTCGGCGGCCTGCTGCGCGCGGATGTTGACCGGATGGGTCGGGTCCTGGCCGGTGGCGAGCTTGTAGACGAACTCTGCGGCCTCGGCGCGCCGGGTCAGGATGCCGAACAGCGGAAGGGCGGCCGCGCCCGCGATGAGGCCGCGGCGGCTGAGGAAGGCCTCTGGCATGTTTCACTCCCTGGTGGTTCGGGCATGCCGTCCGGTCGCCGCCGTTCCCGGTCAGTCGGGATCGTCACCCGGTCTCGCCGGATGACCTCGCCGGATGGATGGTGCGCCGCCCGTGGCGCTCGTGGGATGGGGCTGGACGACGGGACAGGCCGAAGGCACGTCCCGCTTCAGGGTGGCTCAGAGCCAGCCGCGGATGCTGCGGGCCATGGCCTCGCTGGAGATCCCGTAGCGGTCGTGCAGGGTGGGCAGGGCGCCCGCGTCGAGGAACGCGTCGGGCAGGCCGACCTGGCGGTAGCCCGGCGGCACGGTGCCCGTGCGCAGGAGCAGCCCCGCCACGGCCTCGCCGAGCCCGCCGACCACGGAGTGGTTCTCGGCCACCACGACGAGCCGGCCGCCGCGACCGACCTCGCGCAGGATGGTCTCCTCGTCCAGCGGCTTGATGGTCGGGACGTGCAGGACCGCCACGTCGACGCGGTCGCGCTCCAGGTCCTGCGCGACCTCCAGCGCCCGCATGGTCATCAGCCCCGAGGCAATGATCAGCACGTCGCGCCCGTCGCGGATGGTCTTGGCCTTGCCCCACGTGAAGCTGTAGCCGTACTCGTCCAGCACGAGGGGAACGTTGCCGCGCAGCAGCCGCAGGTAGACCGGCCCGTGATGCGCGACCATGGCGGGCACCACCTGCTCCAGCTCGTGGGCGTCGCAGGGATCGAGGATCGTCAGGTTCGGCATGCCGCGGAAGATCGCGAGATCCTCGGTGGCCTGATGGCTCGGGCCGTAGCCGGTGGTCAGGCCCGGCAGGGCGCAGGCAATCTTGACGTTGAGGTTCTCCTCGGCGATCGCGAGGCAGATGAAGTCGTAGGCCCGCCGCGCCGCGAACACCGCGTAGGTGGTGGCGATGGGGGTGAACCCCTCGCGGGCGAGGCCGGCCGCCGCGCTCATCAGGAGCTGCTCGGCCATGCCCATCTGGTAGAACCGGTCCGGATAGGCCTGCGCGAAGATGTGCAGGTCGGTGTACTTGGCCAGGTCCGCCGACAATCCGACGATGTCGGGGCGCGTCTTCGCCAGTTCGACCAGGGCGTTCCCGAAGGGCGCCGGCTTGGTCCGCTGACCGGGGGCGGCCAGCGAGGCGATCATCGCCGAGGTCTTGGCGCCGCCGCCCGCGCGCGGCGCGGGCTTCTCGTACTTCGAACGTCTCACTGGAGCCTCCCCTCGTCCAGAACCGCCAGGGCCTGACGCCATTCGCTCGGCTCGACCCGCAGGAAGTGATTGCGCTCGCGCTCCTCCAGGAAGGGCACGCCCTTGGCCATCTTCGTGTCGCAGATCACGAGGCGCGGGCAGCGGCCGTCATGGGCGCGGGCGGTGTCGAAGGCCCGCACGAGCGCGTCGATGTCGTTGCCGTCGACGCGCTGGACGAACCAGCCGAACGCCTCGAATTTCGGCGCCAGCGGCTCGAAGTTCAGGACGCCGCGGGACGGCCCGTCGGCCTGCATGCCGTTGACGTCGACGAGGCCGATCAGGTTGTCGAGGCCGAAGCTCGACGCCGACATGGCCGCCTCCCAGGTCGAACCTTCGTCGAGTTCGCCGTCGGAGAACAGGTTGTAGACGAAGCTCTTGGACGCCTTCCGCTTGAGGCCGAGCGCCATGCCGACGGCAATGCCGAGACCGTGGCCGAGCGAGCCGCCGGTGATCTCCATGCCGGGCGTGTAGGCGGCCATGCCGGACATCGGCAGGCGGCTGTCGTCGCCGCCGTAGCTCGTCAGTTCGTCCTCGGGGAGGATGCCGGCCTCGATCAGCGCCGCGTAGAGGGCGATGGCGTAGTGGCCGATCGAGAGCAGGAAGCGGTCGCGGCCCTCCCATTCCGGATCCTCAGGACGGTAGGTCAAGGCGTGGAAGTAGCTCACCGCCAGCACGTCGGAGATGCCGAGCGCCTGGGCGATGTAGCCCTGGCCCTGGACCTCGCCCATCAGAAGGGCGTTGCGGCGGATGCGGTAGGCGCGGTCGGCGAGCGACACGTTCGCGCGCTCGCGGGGTCGCGTATCGACGAGGGTGTCCATGGGTCCGATCTCTCCGCTCAGTGGATCAGCATGCCGCCGTTGACGTCGATGACCGTGCCGGTGAGGTAGGCCGACAGGTCGCTGGCGAGGAACAGGCAGGCATTCGCGACGTCCTCCGCGACGCCGAGACGGCCCAGCGGAATCCCCTTGATGATCTCGGCGCGCAGGTCGTCGGTGAGCTTGCCGCCGGTGATGTCGGTCTGGATCAGGCCGGGCGTCACCGAATTCACCCGGATCCCGTCCGCCCCGCATTCCCGCGCCATCGCCTTGGCGAGGCCGAGCACGCCCGCCTTGGCGGCGCTGTAGTGCGGGCCGCCGAAGATGCCGCCGCCGCGCTGGGCCGAGACCGAGGACATGCAGACGATCGAGCCTGCGCGCTGGGTCCGCATGGCCGGGATCACCGCCTGGCTCATGTAGAGGGTGCCGCGCAGGTTCACGTCGGTGACGGCCTCGTAGTCGGCCGCCGCGATCTCCATCAGCTTCAGGGGCTGGGTGATGCCGGCATTGTTGACGAGGACGTCGATGCGGCCGGTCTGCGCGACCACCTCGTCGGCGGCCGCCTGGCAGGCTTTCCGGTCGGTGACGTCGCAGGCGAGGCCGAGATGCCCGGGGCCGATCTCGCGGGCCGCCGCCTCGGCCTGACCGGCCTCGAGGTCGAGGATGACCACGCGGCCGCCTTGCGCCGCGAACACCCGGGCGGTGGCCTTGCCGATGCCGCGCGCCGAGGCGGCGCCGGTGATCACGCAGACTTTGTCCTTCAGAACCATGGTCGTCTCCCTCGTGCGCCGGAGGCTGAAGCCGTTCCGGCGCTCGGCCTGTTCCGAGACGGGAGATCGAAGCGATCTGCGCGGGCGGCACGACCGGCCCGGCATGAGGCCCGTTCACCTGGCTGCGACCCGCGACGGGTGCGGCCGGCTCCGGATCGTTTCCTCTCATCTCGTTGCGCTGACCGTGCCGCAGACGGGCCGATGCGGCAAACGCGCAGATTTCAGGCCGGCATGAACAGAATTCATCCGGCGGCGCGCAGGCGCGTCGTCAGCGGATCTCGGGCGGCAGCGCGACGCCGAGTTCGTCGGCGAGCCAGCGCGCGAAGACGCGCAACGGCGTCCGCCGACGCGTCACGCTTGGGAACACGAGATGGTGCCCGTTGTAGCGGACATTGGTGGCGTTCTCGGCGAGGGGAGCCACGAGGCGCCCGCTCGCGAGTTCCCGCTCGGCCAGCAACGTCGATTCGAGCGCCACCCCCAGGCCGTCGGCGGCGGCCGTGATGGCCAGGAAGCTGCGGTCGAACCGCAGCCCGGAGGGCGGGGGCGCGCGCAGGTCGTTGCGCTCGAACCAGACCGGCCAGCGCACGCGCTTGTTGTCGCTCTGGATCAGCGGCTGGCGGAGGAGGTCGGTCGGCTCGCGGATGCCGGCAGCCCGCGTCGGATCGCACAGGGGCGTCACCGTCTCCTGGCCGAGCGGCATGACGACGAGCCCTTCGCCGCGCGGCGGCCCGTACACGATGTCGGCGTCGAACTCGTCCGTGATGAAGCGGGCATAGTCCATGCCGGCGGCGAGCCGGACCTCGAAATCGGGATTCCCGGCCATGAAGCGGGCGAGCCGCGGCGTCAGCCATTGCGCGGCGAAGCTCGGGGCGCAGTGCAGGCGCAGCAGCTGCGGCGCGCGGGTCGCCACGAGGTCGAAGCCGCGGTTCATCTCCTCGAAGGCACGGCTGACGTGGTCGAGGAGCGCTTCGCCCGCCGCCGTCAAGGCGATGCCGTGGCTGTCCCGCTCGAACAGCAGCACCCCGAGCGCCTGTTCCAGTTTGCGCACGGCGTGGCTGACGGCACTCGCCGTCAGGTTCAACTCGCCCGCCGCATCCTTGAACGAACGCCGCCGCGCGGCGGCCTCGAACGTGCGGACGGCGGAGAGCGGAACGGGCGGGCGCATTCAACCCACGATGATGCAGGGGCGCGCGTCTTGGCAACTGCCGCTGCCCGCACCGCCGTGTCGAGCCCTGAACCGTGGGCCGTTACGAGATCCGTCCGGACCAGCAGCGCCCGCCCCGCTGCCGTTCGGGAAGATCTCCCGGGGCCTGCAGGAACGACCAGCGCGGCTCCATCCGATGCGAATCGGCCGGTCCGTTCAAGCCCCGCGGCACGTCCCTGCGACGGACTCGTCGATCACGGCGCTGCGTCGGCCAGGGCATCCACGCCCCCTCGTCGCTCTGAGGGGGAAGAGTCGCCGAAGGGGCGTGGAGAGCCAGCGCGAAGCTGGTGCCTGAGGTTAACCTGGGCGCGAAGAGATGAGATCTCACGACTTCGCCAGCATCCACGCCCGCCCGCGATCGCTGGGTGCCGAGCGGGCGGGCGCAGAAGGCCGGTCGCTCCCCCTCGAAGCGTCCCGGCGGGACAGGATAGAGCGCAAGTGTCGAGTTTCGTACAATCACGATCGGAAAGCGATGCGTGATCGCGCGGAGCTGTTGCCCACAGGCACCGTCTTCGCGTCTGGGCGGGATGTCTTGTCAGACGGCATCCACGCCCGCCCAGACCATCTGGAGGAAGCGTCGGGCGGGCGTGGCGCGTCGAGGCCGCCATCGACTGCCTCGGCGCTTGACGCTTAACATAGATCAATCGCCCGGCTGAATGACGACCGCGTGTGCGGGTCGGTCCAAGCGCCATCTGCGTCGCCGACGCGAACGGAATGCAGATCGCGCCCCGATCGCGTGCGGATGCGTCTCAGAGCACCACGGGACGGCAAGCTGAAGATCGCTCCGATCGCGTAGGCCTGCGGCTTCACCGATGTCCTGACGTTCAACCGCGGGTTCCGCCGACGCCTCGGCCTGTCGCGGTGCGATCTGTGGGCCGAGCGAGACTGATCCAAGCCATAGGGCTCGCTCTCAGCACAGGTGGTCGGCCACGCATGACGGCACCGCGGGACGCCCAGCCCGCAGGCGTCGCCTCGCCCGGTCACGGCAGCGTCCAGAAGATCAGGATCATGATCGCGTAGGCCGCGGCCACAAGGAGCGCCCCCTGCAGGTCGATTCGGGCGCGTCGCTCCGGATCCGGGGACAACCACCAGCTGAGTCGCTTCGCGGCCCAGGGCACCATTCGGGAGGTGAGGAGCACGCTGAAGACGTTGCCGACGAACAGCGCGATCGGAAAATCCAGCTTCAGGGTTTGGGCGAGAATCGGCGTGCCGACGAGGAGCCCCCACAGGCACACGGTCGGGTAGAGCGTCAGCACGACGATCATGTTCATCTTCCACGCGGCCGGCGCGGCGCCGGCCGGTGCGACCTCGCGGAACCACTGCTCGAAGCCGCTCTGGACCGTCCGTGTGTGGAACTCCGCGGTGAGCGGCGCCGCCTCCGCGATCAGCGCGCGGCGCTGCGGGGAGGCGAGCCAAGCCTGGAGATTGGCGTCGCTGTCGAACCGCAGGATCGCGACGAAATCCTCCTGCACGCCCGGAACGGCCGGTTCGAACCGGTAGCCCTGCAGGCCGCGCGCCTTCGACTGCGCGGCGGCCATCTTCTGCTCCCATCCCAGATAGGCCGCTTCCATCCCGGGCTTCACGCGGGTGCTGATCACAGCGCTGACCGGCGCGGTCCGGGCCGCGCTGGCCCTGTCGTTGACGATGTGGACGTCGTCGCGGCCCACCAGCATCGGCGCAGTCCCGGCGATGCGGGCCTGCCGCTCGGGAGAGGCGAGCCACGCCTTGGCGTGCTCCAGGGTGGCGAAGCGCTGGAGGATCACCCAATCCACCTGCAGGGGGCGGCCGCGGCGGCATCAGCTGCTGCTCGATGAAGCCCGGGAACGACGCGACGACCGCGTGGGTCCCGGCCTGCCACCGGGCGAAGGCGTCGGCGCTGTCCGGGTGGATGGTCGTCTGGGTCACGATACTGACCGACGTCGTTGTCCCGTTCATGGACGGAGGCGCGTCCGTCGCGCGACTCGTGGTGCCTGCCAAGACGGAGCGGTCGACGGGCCGTCATCGATGTCGTGCCCGCCCATCCCCCCGCTCCGGCGATCGCGATCCCCGCGGACCTGCAGCCTCGGTCCAGCGGGGCGGGTGCCGGGACATCGACGAGCTTCGAAGGGCGCAACATCTCCGTCCGTGCGCAGCGGAGACATCGAGGACTGCAGGTGCATGATCCCTCCGCCGTTCGACCGGCGACGCGGCTGCGTCCGAGTCTGTAAGCCTGGGACGTCGAATGTCGGTCAAGAGATTATCGAGTGGCGCGATTGATGAAAGTGTGAATGCTCATCGCCGCGCCAAGCATATCGCTCCGTGAGGTGATCGCCGGCAGAAGCCGGCAATACCGAACTCTACAATCGAGATGGGTGGGTGTTTCGCCGTAAACCGGTTTGTACGCCGGTGCCATGAGACAAGGCGACAACCAAATCAATGAGTCCCCGGTCCGCGTCACGATCCACGATGCGACCAGCCGCCTCGGCCGCAAGGGCGGATGCCGGCGCTGTCACCCGTGTCGGCGGGGAAGAATCTTTCTTGTTCCTGCGTGTCGAAGACCTCCGGACCGGCCGTGTGCAACCACCGTTTCGGCGGTAATGTCTGATAGGTCCGTCGCGGATTCGACTTTCCGCCGGGTTAAACTCGCTGGTTGGCTCGGAGATATTGCTGTCGGTGGTATTTTTATTTTCCGGTTTCAGTCATGGCGGAGGGGGTGTTGACGAGCGTTCTATGGCCATGCCTATCTCGTCGCGAGGCGTCCCGGTCCAATCTCTTCCTGATGTGGACGTGCAGACATGCAGTCGCTGGTCAAGGTGTTTGAAATCTCATCCGGCTGACGGGATGCGCGTGCAGCGCAAGGTCGACGATCGACTGTGTGCGGCTCTTGAATACATTCGATCGACCGGGCCTGCCGCGTAGAGGGTCACATGGCTGACAAGCACGAAGAATTCATGGCTCGGGCGATCGCCCTGTCCGAGCGGACCTCCCTGGTGGACAGTGCCGGCGGCGTGTTCGGCTGCGTGATCGTTCAGGACGGACAGATCATCGCGGAAGGCGCCAACCGGGTGGTGGCGGAAAACGACCCGACCTGGCACGGGGAGATCGAGGCAATCCGCAAGGCCTGCAAGGCGCAGGGCAGCTTCAAGCTCCGCGATGCGACGCTCTACACCAGCGCGGAGCCGTGCCCCATGTGCATGGCCGCGGCATACTGGGCCGGGATCAAGCGGATTTACTACGCCGCGCAGGTCGAAGATGCGCTGGAATACGGCGGCTTCGATGACAGCATGATCTACGCCGAGCTCAAGAAGGATGTCGGGGAGCGTTCGATCCCGACTCAGCAGATCATGCGCGAAGAGGCTGTCGAGGTCTGGAAGAAGTACGCGCAGAAGGCGGATCGCGTCCCCTACTGAGAGGAGCGCCCGCGACATGGCCGCCGGCCGGAAGCGCGCTGGCGATCCCGCCCGGGCGGGATCCTCGCCTGCGTGGTGCGACCGAAGGAGATTCGATCTCTGGCGGGCACACGCAGCGGCCCGGTGATCGGTCCGGGCAATGCGGAGATCCTGGAGGCGCTCCACGGAACGCTGTGGAACAGATGGATCTCCGAGCGGGCGCCGCGGACGGTCGTCCAGGCCGCGCGAGGATGACGTGATCGCCGCGGTGGCCTTTACCCGTGCCAACGGATGAAGGTTGCGATCCGGGGCGGCGGCCGAATTTGGTGCCAGCCCACTTCGCGGAGGACATCCCGTCGAGGGTGGGGGCGTCTCACCAACCCAAGCCCCGGCGCGCTGCTGGATGCCATGCTGCCGCTGTGGCTGAAGGAGCCGTCGGCCACCTCCCCGTTCCTGTTGACGATCCGCTGCGGACGCTACGATCCGGGCTCGCAGAAGCACATGGCCCGTTCCATGACGTCCAGGATCGACGGCGGCCCCTCGACGGTGTGGCGGGAGGCCGATCTGGCCAACGCCGCGTGGCATCGCGCGATCACCGCGGCGTCGCAGGCCTTCAACAGTGATTACTATATTGGCGGGTCCTACATGGTCGAGCAGCCGGAGATCGTCGCTCGGGCCTTCACGGACGAGACGTGGAAGCGGCTCTGGGTCCTGTGCGAGACATACGATCCGGGCCGCGTGGTCTTCGATGACTTCGACGGTCTCGCCCCGAGTTGAACACGGACGATCCGGCCGCGCGAACGCCTCTGCCGCACGTAGGAAGGCGCATCCCTTCGGAGCGCCGTCGCGGTGCAATGCGCGCAGCGTGACGCCGCCGCGCGGCGGCCCGGATCCCGCGGGGCCGCTCGGACGTTCCCTCGCGTCAACGCGTCTGTGGAGGATCGCCGTGGGGCTTGCCGCCTTCGTTTTCTTCGTCGTTCCCTGGATGGCCGTCGCGATCTGGATGTCGCAGCGGCCCAAGGGCGTCCGGCTGGGCGCCGATGCCACGCCCTGGCGCCCGCTGACAGACTATCCGCCGCCGCAGCGGGATCAGGGGCGCGCGTCGGAGACTCAGAGCCTCGAGGCGGGCACCGCCCACGACGGCAAGCACGCGCCCATCGAAGTCGTGTGACGCCGGGACCCGGACGCGCTCGGGTCAGGCCTCGGCCTCGAGCAGGTGCAGGTTGAAGCTGCCGCCCTCGGCCTGCCAGAGGGCCCGGGGTGTCCAGCCGCTCGCGGACGCCAGCGCCCGGAACGCGTCCGCGGTGTACTTGTGCGACGTGTCGGTCCGGATTCCCTCGGAGGCCGCCACCGTGATGGTCCGGTCGCCCAGCCGGTAGCGGGCGGGCCGGATCGCGACGAGCTGGGCCTCCACGCGCAGGGGATCGGGGCATACGCGAACCGCGTGGCGGAAGTTGTCGCGGTCGAAGTCGGCGCCGAGTTCCCGGTTGAGCCGGGTGAGGATGTTGCCGTGGAAGGCCGCCATCAGCCCATCGGCGCCGCCATAGGCGCGCTGCAGGCGCTCGGGGTCATGTGTACCGTCCGCACCGACGAGGAACAGGCTCGGCCCAAGGGTCGCGCGGGCGCGCTCCAGGAACCGGCCGGCCTCCCGCGGCTCGAAGTTGCCGATGCTGGTGCCCGGGTAGAAGCCCAGGATCCCCCCCGGTCCCGCAGCCACCGGCAACTGCACCGGCCGCGAGTAGTCGGCGCAAACCGGCACCATCGCGATGCCCAGGTAGTCCGGCGCGAGCCGCCGGATCGCGGCCTCCAGATAATCGCCCGAGATGTCGATGGCCACGTAGGTGGACGGGTCGGGCAGCGCGTCGAGGAGCGTGCGGATCTTCCGGCTGGCCCCGCTGCCGAACTCAACCACGGTCACGCCCGGCGCAACCCGGCGGGCCACGTCCGCGGCGGCCCGCGGCAGCAGCGCCATCTCCTGGGCGGTCGGGTAGTAGTCGGCGTTATGGCAGATCCGGTCGAACAAGTCGGAGCCGGTCTCGTCCCAGAGGTACTTGCCCGGCAGCGTCTTCGGCTCGGCCGTCAGGCCCGCGAGGGCGTCCCGGAGGAACTCGTCATTCATGGCTGCGTGACCGTGAGGATGACCAGGGCGAGGCGCTCCACCTCATCGTAGACGGCGGTGGCGAGTTCCTCGCCGTACTCATCGGGATCGAACTCCCGATAGGTCCAGTCCAGCCCGTCGCGGGTGCAGCGCTCGGCCACCGCCTCGCGGAATGGGTCCTCGCCCTCCACGATCGCCGCGCCCGTGAACAGGACGAGGCTGCCGCCGGGGTTGAGGCGCTCGATCGCCTGCTCGGTCACGGCGAGCGACAGGCCGGCGCCGAGCGGTCCGCCGCCGTGCCGATAGGCCCGCGCGGCGGGGTCGATCATGAAGGGCGGATTCGACACGATGAGGTCGAACCTGTCCTCGACGTCGCGCAGCATGTCGCTGCGGAGAACCTTCACGCCTCCGGTTCCAGCGAGCCGGCCGTTGATGCGCGCCGCCCGCATGGCCGCCGGATTGATGTCGACGAGCACGACCTCGGCCCCCGACGCGCGCTTGGCGACGCAGATCCCCGCGGCGCCGGATCCGCAGCCGATATCGACCGCGCGGCGCACCGGCTTCGTCCGGCTCTCGAGATGGGCGATCACCGCGCTCGCGAAGCGCGTCGTGTCGGGTCCGAAGAACACCGCGTCGGCGGCACTCGGCGGGTAGGCGGAATGGGCGAACAACTCGCCGTCGAGGCTTGAGAAGCGGATTGTGGATCGCAGGAGCGGTCCGTCCTCCACGACGGCGCCGGCCGCCCGCATCAGGTGCAAGATCGGCTCGGGCAGCACCTCGGGGCGGAACGGCCGGCTCCAGCCGAACACGTCGCGCAGGCTCCGCGCCTCGGCGTTCCGGAGGCGGGCATTGACGTGGGCGTGGGTCGCGGGCGTCACCGTGGTGAAGGTGTAGCCCGTGTCGCGCAGGGCGCGGGCCAGAGCGAGCACGGCATCCTCGTCCTGCGGAAACGGTTCGGATCGCGTCACTGGCCGGTCCTCAGCTGTCCATCTGGCGCGCCACGAAGGCGCCGAACGAGAGATCCTCGGCCACCTGCTGCGCGTCCCAGGAGGGCGCGGCCTCGCCGCGCCGGAACGGGCAGGCCCACGCCTCGGGGACCGCCCGCCCGCTGAATTGCCGGGCGGCCGAGTGCTCGCCGTGCTGGGCCAGCATCGGATTGACCGAGCCGGTCCAGGCGACGTCCCGCTCGACGATCGCGCTGCGCAGGCGCTCGTAGCGTCCCTCGGCACGCAGGCGCTCGAACTGATCGTGGAGGTTGAACACGAGGGCCGGCGTCTCGAAGCACCGGGCGCGGCGGCTCGCCCGCGGGTGAAGCCCGACCAGGAAGAAGCCCTCGCGGCCGAGGCTCAGCGAGAAGTGCGGATCCTCCGGATCGGAGGCGACGCGCGGATCGTAGGTTTGGCCGAGGCACTGGTCCTGGTCGGACAGTGACTGAACCCGTGCCCAGAGGGCCGTCTCGAAGGCCTCCTCGGACAGTGTGCAGGGACTTTCGAACAGCACCGCGAAGCTCTGGAACAGGGTCGGCTGCGCGCGGTAGCGGCAGATGAAGGCGAGCAGCGCCGGGTAGATGCGGGTGTCGTCGCCCCCGGATGTGATGTCGCGGGCAACGACGATCTTCATCTGGCCGCGCGACAGGGCGGATTTCGCACCCACGCACGGGAACGGCGCGTGCTGGATGAACTCCCGGAAGCGCTGAGCGAGGGGATGGCAATCGTCATTCGTGGGAAGCTGCATAGGGAAAGGGAATCACGCCACCGATATCGGGCACAGTCGCTTGCACCGCCGCCCGCCCGGCTGCGGTGTTGTCCCGAGTGGAATGCCCGGGAAACCGGTCGCCGGATGCATTGTTCCCCCGCTCAGCAGCGACAATCCTGGCATTGACCTATGTTAATCGGGTCATTGGGTGGCATGAACTGGTCGAATACTTGCGGCCGCCTCGATGGTCGCGCGCTTCGCACCGGACGCCGGGCCGGCGTAAGGTCATCTTCGCACGGACTGAGGCACGCGCGTTTCTGTCCTGCTCGAGGGACGGAGGGCGCCGCCGGCTTTCCTGCTGCGGCGCGGTAGCCACGCTCACGCGCCCATGAACGGACGGCGGAGCGCCGTTAACCAACTGATTACCATGCAAACCTAGCGCAACCGGCAGAAACGGCGCCTCCGCGCCGGCTGGGCGCAGATGATGAACGCCGTCGATTTTCTGTCTTCCTGGTACGCCTCGGCCGCGGCACACCTCGATCTGTTCGGATCGCTGGGTCTCTTCCTGGGCTTTACTGCAGGCATCATGCCGCGCCGCGACCGGATTCTCCTGGCCTCGGCGGCCTGCGCGGCCTGTTTCGGCGCCCATTACCTGACGCTCGGGGCGCTCACCGGGATGGCGATGTGCGCGATCTCGGTGATGCAGAGCCTCGTCTCGCTGCGCTGCGTGGGGGCATCCGGGCGCAGCCACTGGGTCCGGCCGCTGTTCGCCGCGAGCACGCTCGCGGCGGCCGGCCTGACGATCGCCACCTGGAACGGCTGGCCGTCCGCCTGCGCGGCGGCCGGCACGCTGCTCGCCACGACCGCGCGCCTGCGCGAGGCGCCCCAGTCCATGCGCCTGCTGTTCCTGGGCGCCTCCCTGTGCTGGGCCGGACACAACCTCCTGGTCGGTTCGGTCTTCGGCCTGACCTGCGACGTGCTGACGATCCTTGGATTGGTGATCGCGCTTCTGCGGGCCTTCCAAGTGCGGGCGGTGGCACCGGCGGGTTCGGACTGCGTCCAGGCATAGGTCAGGTGCCGGCCGGGCGCCTGCGGCCGCAGGACAGGCGCCTGCGTCGATCCATTCGGGAAATCTCGCGCCCTTGGTCAGGTTGCTCGGTCGAGCCGGGGGCATGCGTCGCCCCCGGTAGCATCTGGAGGTTCCCGACCTTGCCCGAGGCGACCTACCCCCCGCTCGACGTGCTCAAGCCCGTAGCCGACGGCGTGTGGATCGTGGACAGCGGTCCGTTGCGGGCCCTGGGCATTCCGCTGCCCGTCCGGATGACGGTCGTCCGGCTCCGTGACGGCCTCTGGCTGCACTCGCCGACGCGCTACGACGCGCGGCTCCACCGGGATATCGCGGCGCTGGGGCCGATCCGCCACTTGGTCGCGCCGAACATCGCTCACTGGACCTACCTGAAGGACTGGCAGACGCAGTGCCCTGAGGCGCTGACCTGGGCGGCGCCGAACCTGCGCCAGCGCGGGCAGGTCCGCCGCTCCGGCCTGCGCATCGACCGTGTGCTGGACGACGCGGCGCCTCCGGACTGGGCGGCGGACCTGCGCCAGGTCGTTGTCCCCGGCGGCTTCTCGTTCCGGGAGGTTGCGTTCTTTCACGGCGCGAGTGGCACGCTGATCCTGACCGATCTGGTCCTCAACCTCGAGCCGGCGAAGATGCCGGCTCTCCTGCGGCCGTTCCTGCGCGTCGCCCGGATGACGCCGCCGCACGGGCAGCCGCCGCCCTACCTGCGCCTCGTGATCCGGCTGCACCGGCGCGCGGCGGCGCGGGCCGCCGCATCCCTGATCGCGCTGAAGCCTGAGCGGGTCGTCTTCGCCCACGGGCTGTGGTTCGCGGGGGATGCGACCGCGCGGCTGCGCCACGCCCTGCGCTGGCTCGGACCACCCGGCTGATCGCCGGCCCCACGCCGGTCCCACCCGGCAGGAACACGACCGAGGCCGCCCGGTTGGCCGATCATGGTTCGGCGGCGCGGAGCAGGGTTTTCCATGGATGATCGGACGATGGCCCGCGGGCTGGCCTGGTTCGGGATCGGCCTCGGTCTCGCCGAGACCTTCGCGCCGCGGCGCGTCGCCGGAGCCACGGGGCTGGAGGGACACGAGACCCTCATCCAGCTCTACGGGCTGCGCGAGATCGCCTCCGGGGTCGCGATCCTGGCGGCCGATGAGCCGGAGCGGCAACTCGGCCTGCGGGTGGCCGGCGACATGCTCGATGGCGGATTGCTGGCGGCCCGCTCGGCGCCGTCCAACCCGCGGCGGGGCCGCACGCTCGCGGCTGCGCTGGCGGTGGCGCCGGTGGTCATCCTGGACACCGTCTACTGGCTGAAGGCCCGGAACAGCCCGCGGCGGCTCCCGCGCAGCCGCGCCGACCTCCGCGACTAGGCCGACGTCGCGATGATCGCGCCCGACGAGGCCGCGACGATCGCGCAGATCCTGAATTCGCAGAAGCGGCTCCAGGCCCGCAACCGGGAGACCTTTGGCCGCCCGGTGCGCGCTTCGCACGGTAAGATCCACGTGCACGCCTATCCCGAACTGGCGCGTCTCCGGCGCGAGGCGGGCGGCCGGCCGAACCGGGAGCCGCGCTCCATCGCCGAGGTGGCCGCCTGAGGCGGCACTGTTCCCGCCTCGAGCTCAGGCCGGGCCCATCCCCACCGAACCGTCCGCCCGGTTGAGGGCGCTCACCCGCGGTCCGCGAAGGCCCGGGTTCTGCTGCTCGAACGCGTCCAGCACCGCGTTGGCCGCGGCGATGATGACGCCCGGCGAACCGCCCGGGATCTCGGGTCGGATGGCCTCGGCAAGACGGGCGAGGACCGTCTGCTCGATCTGCGGATGGTCCGCGCCGGTGGCGTGGCGCCAGTAGGCGGCATACACGTTCTCGGCGATCGTGCGGGCCGCCCGATCAATTTCGGGTGTATCCTGCTCCATCATTCACCTGCGTCTTCGGTCGCGCGCGCATGACCGGGCGGGCATGCGCCGCGATACGAGGGGAATGCCGCTCGCGCGATCTCAGTTCGCTTCCGTCGCCGCCTGCGCCGTGCCGTCCACCGCTTCAGCGCCCTCGAGGGATTTCGCGAGTTCGGTCAGCACCTCCTCGACCATGGGCGGCCAGGGCGCGTTCTGCTCGTCCATGAGGCGGGCGGCGTTCACTAAGGCAGAGATCTGCTCGTCGTAGACCGGCCGCCCCACGAGCTGCGCGTAGCGCACGCGGGCCGCGAGCGCCGTCGCGAGCCGCTGGACCTCCGCGATCTTCGCGTTGGGCGCGCTGCCGCCGTCGCCGTTGCCCATCCGTCATCCCCTTCGGATCCTCGGAGATCCTCATAGGCCATGGTTGCTGTGGCGTCAGCGGGCACCGATGCCGGGATCGGCACGGCCGTCGGTCCGGCGGGCGGGAACTTCGGCGGCTCGGGTGCGTCGGTTTCGCACAGGCAGATGCATGCCGTTCCGGGAGCTTCACATGCGCAGATCCCCGATCCTCACGCTCGCCACCGCCCTCTGCCTGGGGGCCGTCCCCGCCTGGGCCGACCCCGTCAGCCAGACGGGCACCGGCGGCGGCCCGGCCACGGCCGCCAAGGCGCCCCACACCGCCGCGACCGGCCAGACCGTTCCGAACCCGAGCGCCCTCAACGCGAACGAGACCGGCAGCATCGAGCGGCGCGATCCCGTCGAGCAGCGCAACGACGCGATTACCCGGGGCATCTGCATCGGTTGCGCCCGATAGTCGGACGTCCGGCCGGCCGCCGTATGCGGGCCGGCCGGACGCAGTCCGCCCTTGAAGATCGGCGCGTGCTCGACCAAATCTGCGATCCCACCCACATCGCGAACAGGAGTTGACGCGTGGCGAACGAGGCTGTCGATCAGGCGACAGAGAAGACCTATTTCGGCCTTACCCTTTCACAACATTCAGAGCGGATCCGGAAGCTGGCGGCGGAACGCGGCCTGACCGGCGAGACCTTCGACCGCGTCACCGCGAAGGCCGTCGAGATGATCCCGACCATCCGGTTGACCGATACGCCCCAGCGCTAGGGGCCCCTCACCGCTCAGCCCGCAGGCTGTGGATGATGCGGCTGGCGATCTTGCGCACGGCCGCATCATCCCGCGCCTCCCCCTCGGCCCTGTCCCACAGGTGGTCGAGACTGCCCTCGAGTTCGTCCAGCAGTTCCGGATGGCGTTGGGCAAGGAAGCGGATCGTCCCGAAGAGCAGGTGCTCGGTCGCCATCTCCCGGCGGCGGGCCTCGACGATCGGATCCAGGTGCGGGGTGGGATGCAGCTCTGTCATGGAGGCGCAACGATCCTCTGCCGGTCCGGTTCTGCGCGGCCGGCGCGGTGCGACGCCGCGGAGACGGGGCCCGGCGCCGGTACCATCACGGCCCGGAACAGCATCGTTCCGCCCCGGTTTGCCTCCCGCAGGAACTCGTTTCCGTCAGGAGCGCGCGATGGCCGACACGGATCCCGGAAAACCCGGCGATGAGGCGCCACCGGGCGCGCCCGGCACCGGCGAGAATCTCTGTCGCGCCTGCGGCGGCACGGGCAAGGTCGAGGCCAAGACCTGTCCGGACTGTCAGGGTACCGGCAAGGTCACGACCGGCATCGGCGGCGCCTGACGCGAAGCGCCGGCCCGAGGACGGCGCCCGACCGATCGTCGCGGCGCGGCCCCGTGCAGGAACGGTGCCGGACCGGCGCGGTTGTCGTCGAGAAAACCGGAGGTTCTCGATGGTCGATGTCGCGCAGATCCAGGAGCACGCCGAGGTGATCGGCTCGGATGGGGCGCATGTCGGCACGGTCGACCATGTCGACAAGGGCGAGATCAAACTGACCAAGACCGACGCCGCCGCGGGCGGCCTCCACCACTACATCCCCCTCGACTTCGTGCAGTCCGTCTCCGACGGCAGGGTGCATCTCGACCGGCCGGCCGAGGAGGTGAAGCGCGAGTGGTCGACCTCCTGAGCCGACACCCGCTTCGCGTCAGCGCCGCAGCGCGCCGAACCAAGCCGTCAGCGGTTCGACGAAGGCGGCCCAGGTCCGGGTCCAGATCGTCCCGGATCGGCCGTCATCGGCGCGGCGGCCGGACATCAGGGCCGCCACCAGGGCATCCTCGCGGGGCCTGCACTCGTCGAGGGCATTGCGCTCGTCGCCCGCGCGGCTCTGCCCGGGCGGCTGGCGCGTGTAGGCCTCGCGCAGGCAGCGGTGCCACGCCAGCTCCAGCGCTCGCGGATCGCCCTGAGGCGCCGCCGGGGCCGATACGGCGGCAGGGGAAATCAGGACGAGTGTCGCGGACAGGCTGAGCACCGGCATGCGCATGCCCCCTCTATGCCCCATCCGGAGCCCGACCTGATAGAACGGATCGGCAACACTGCGCGGCCTTGGTACCGTAGCCGTCGGATCGGGCTGCCGCGACGCGGGCCCTCATCCGGCGCCGGGAAGGATTTCCGGAGAAGAAACGTCCTTATGCTACAGGCCGGGTTGGGCATCACCGGGTGCCCGAACAGACAACGTGCGCTTACGGGGCTTCGATGCCGAAATCGGATATGCAGCGGCTCGCCTGGGTGCAATTGGCGGCTTGGGTCCTGGTCGCCCTCCTCGTGGTCGTCACGCTGGTGCCGATCGGCTTCCGGCCAGTCGTGACCGCCAATCCCAGCATCGAGCGGACCGCCGCCTACGCGCTCGCGAGCTTGATCATGATGATGGCCTACCCGCGGCACTGGCTCGTGATCCTGGTCGGCAGCGTCCTCTTAGCCGGCGGCCTCGAAGCGGCGCAGACCCTGACGAGCACGCGTCACGGTCGGGTCGACGATTTCCTGGTGAAGGCCGGTGCGGCAGTGGCCGGGGCGGGCGCCGGCCTGGTGCTCAACGGTCTGGCACGCTGGCGCCAGAACAGCCCGGCGCGCGGGTGAACGTGGGCGATGCCGGGTCGGCTTCCTCATGCGTTTCCAAGCGCACTTCCAACTGCGCTTCCACGCAGAGGCGCGCGCCGGTGATCGGCGGCGCGGATAGTCGGGCGGCGGCTGCTTCGTCCGGAAACCGCCGCGCTTCGCAAGCGTTGCCTTAGGGGGCTCTCACGCGAGGTGCTGCATGTTCGGCGCGGCCAAGCTCACGGGACGGTTCTGGTTTCGCAAGACCTGGTCGGGCAAGCTGATCCTGCTTGTCGAAGAAGAGAAGCCACGCTGGTTCAGCCGCAACGGCCTGACCAAGCTTCACTGGCGCGATGCCCGCCTCCTCGACCTGGCGGAGGCGCCGATGCGCACGCTGATGACGCTGGAGCGCACCTACCGGGCGGAATTCGGGGCGGGACCGGCGCGCGTGCTGCAGGCCGTGGTTCCAGCGGGGAAGCGGGGCGCCATCACCACGCCGATCGGGAACGCCGCCAACACCTGAATGTCGCCCGGGAAGGGCGCGGGCCGAGCTGGGAACAAAGCTCGGCCCGCCTGCCGTTCGGCTTCTAGGCCCCCAAGCCGGAGCGACGCCACACCAGACCACGGCGAGGTTAACACATCCTGAATCGGCCGCGGGCAGCCGTGCGCGCGCCGCCGGGTCGGACGTCGGGACACAGTGTAACGCACTTTATCCATCCGCATTGACCAATTGATCTATGTTGGTATTTGGCGGCGGATATGGTAGATAACGACGATAATCAGTTATATTCTGGCAGATAAGGACTTGACTGGCGAGAGGAGACGTCACGTTCATGGCGGACTCCCGTGTGAGAGGCGCCAATGGAAGACAACATTTCGGTCCCGCATCAGGACCAGATCGATTTCGTCGAGCTGACCGCCGATATCGTTTCCGCTTATGTGGCCAACAACTCCGTTCCCGTGCCTGATCTGCCGACGCTTCTGTCCGGCGTCCATGCTGCGCTGACCGGCCTCGGCCAGTCTACGACGCCCGCCGAGCCGGACTTCAAGAAGGCGACGCCTGCGCAGATCAAGAAATCAGTCACGCCGGACGCACTCATCAGCTTCATCGACGGCAAGCCGTACAAGACGCTGAAGCGGCATCTCACCGGGAACGGCATGACCATCGAGCAGTACCGGCAGCGCTACGGCCTCCCGCCCGACTATCCGACCACGGCCTCCAACTACTCGGCGATGCGGGCCGAGTTCGCCCGCAACGCCGGCCTGGGTCACAAGCGCCGGAGCCCGGCCGCGAAGCGCGCCGACGCATCCGAGTCCGTGGCGGCCCCGGAGGCCGATGGCCGCGACGCCGCGCCGGCGAAGGCGGGCAGGGGCCGCAGGACCAAGAAGACCGAAGCGGCCGAGTGAGGATTCCGGCCCGGCGCTGACGGGGGAGGTCGGGCCGGTGTCGCGGCCGTGTCGCCGGACAGTGCTTCCCCTCGGCCGGGCGATGGGACTGCCTTTTGTGGCTGTCCTGGCCGGGGTTATCGTGCGTGTTGTGATCGCGGTCCTCCTGCGGAGACCGGCTGCGCGCCTCGCGCGGCGGACTGTTTCGGGTCTCGGATCTGCCGCCCGCCGGCACGTCAGGGCCCTCCCTGGGCCCGGTTTTCCGGATCTCGAGGGTCGTGGGTCTGGTCGCCAGCCATCGATAGCGCTCGCGGTTGGCGCTCACGCACCCCGGCGGATCCCTGGCGAACCGCGGGTGCCGGGCGGTGGTCCCGGCACGCGGAACGACCCGGGCGGCCCGACCGTTGGCCCGTCATCATCGTCAGGAGCCACGCTTGAACCGGTCGATCCCCACCCTTCTCCTTGCTGCGCTCACTCTGGCCGGCGCGCCCGCGCTGGCGCAGGCACAGGCACGGGACGGGTCCGCGCCCGGCACGGCGCCGAAGGCCGAGACGGCGGGCAAGCCGGCCGCCGACACGCAGGAGCCGGGGAAGACCGCGACCGACGCCGTGACCAACCCTGCCGCCGTGCCGCCCACGGAGGGCGCGGTCGGCACCGGCAAGTCGCCGACCGCCGATACGCCGCCGAAGTCCGACCGGTAGGGTCCCTACGACAGACCCCAGCATGTCCGGGTGGGCCCGCAGGGTCCGCGGGCGAACCAAAGCGGTCGTCGCGAGTCTCCTCAGCGCGGCCGAGCCGTGGCTGTGTCAGGCGAGTTGAGCGGGACCATGCGTCAAGACCGGGTCGCCCCGAGCCCCCGCGAACCCGCCTCCCGCTCGCCAGACGCCTTGCCCGGTGAAGCCGCGTCCGGCCCCTGGCCGAGGCTCCTTCGCCGTCACACATCCGGGATCGCTGCGCCCGATCCGCGGCTCTGGGGGCTGAGCCTCGCGATCATCGCGATCGACACCGTCTGGCTGCGCGTCGCCCATGTCTCGGTCGAGCCCGCCGGTTTCGCCCTCGCAGCCGCCCTCGTGCTCGTGCTCCTCGCCGCCGCCGCCTGCCTCAGCACGGTGAAGTCCGATCCGCCCCTGCGCGGCATGGCTCTGGCGACCGCGTTCCTGATCGTCTTCACGGTCCCGGTGGCGGTGCTGCACTTCCTCGCCGCGGGGCTCGGGCTGCCGTTCGTGGACGGCGCCCTCGTCCGCCTCGAGGCCGCTCTCGGCTTCGACTGGACGGCCTACGTGGCCTTCCTGGCGGAGCATCCCGCACTGTCCTGGTGGCTGGCCCTGGCCTATCATTCCAGCGGCCCCCAGGTCGGCCTCGTGGTGATCGCCCTGAGCGCGACCCGGCGCCTCGGCCGGCTGTGGAGCTTCGTCCGCCTGTTCTCCGCGACGCTCCTGTGCGTGATCGTCCTCGCCGCGCTGCTGCCGGCCCTCGGGCCCTACGCGACCTACGCGCTCCGCCGGATCCCCTCCG
The DNA here is from genome assembly GCF_053346215.1 of Methylobacterium sp. A49B. Lineage (NCBI taxonomy): Bacteria > Pseudomonadati > Pseudomonadota > Alphaproteobacteria > Hyphomicrobiales > Methylobacteriaceae > Methylobacterium > Methylobacterium sp. A49B. The sequence continues at coordinate 77,372 of NZ_JBKFBO010000140.1, read as the reverse complement.
AGCCCCTGGAGACGGTCGGCGCGCTCTGGCACCTGGAGCCGGTGGCGCGGCTGCGCGCGGGCACGCTGGACACGCTGGCGCTCGGCGACCTCCGCGGGCTCGCCACCTTCCCGTCGTTCCACGTCTGCCTCGCGATCCTGACCGCCTGGGCGCTCGCACCCCTTCCGGTTCTCGGGCCTCTGGCGCTCCTCCTCAACGCCGCCGTGATCGTCGCCACCATCGGCGCGGGCGGCCACTACCTGCCGGACGTGCTGGCAGGGGCGCTGCTCGCGGGTGCGGCCCTGGCCGTCCGGGCGCGGGGCCGCATCCGCGCGCCGTTCGGCGATCCGGTCTGTGCGGCCCCGGCGCCCGCGACCATCGGCCCGGCGGACGCCTGAAGGCACCGCGGCGGACTCGGGAACTGTGCCGCGAACGGCGCCGCGAACCGCGCCGCGTCCGGGTGATTACCCAGACAGCGGAGGTGCGCGCGACGATGGCCCAGAGCCGATGGACGACCCGCGACATACCCAGTCAGGCCGGACGGCTCGCACTCGTCACCGGCGCGACGAGCGGGCTCGGCTACGAGGCCGCGTTCGCCCTGGCCAGGGCCGGAGCCGAGGTCGTCCTCGCCGCCCGGGACGAGGCCAAGGCCGAGCGCGCCAGGGTCTCGATCCGGCGCCAGTGCCCGGACGCGCGGATCGCGATCCAGGCGCTGGACACCGCCCGCCTCGCCAGCGTTCGGGCCTTCGGCGACCGGTGGCGCTCCGAGGAACGGCCGATCGACATCCTCCTGCTCAATGCCGGCATCGCCGCCGTGCCGCGCCGGGAGGAGACGGAGGACGGCTTCGAGCGCCAGCTCGGCACCAACTACCTGGGCCATTTCGCCCTGGCGGGCCTGCTCCTGCCCTTCGTCCGGCGCGAGGCCGCGTCCCGGGTCGTCCCGGTGGCGAGCCTCGCGCACCGTTCCGGCCGGATCCACTTCGACGACTTGCAGCTCCAGCGCTCCTACGGTCCGCAGCGCGCCTATCGGCAGTCGAAGCTCGCCATGCTGATGTTCGGCCTTGAGCTCGACCGGCGCCTGAAGGCCGCCGGCGTGCCGATCCGCGCGATCCCGGCCCATCCCGGTGCGGCCCGCACCGACGTGTTCCGGCGCGGCGACCGGGCCGGCCCGGTCCAGCGGCTCGCGGGCCACCTGATCTTCTCGGTGATCGGCCAGTCCGCCGCGCAGGGGGCGCTGCCGCTGCTCTACGCCGCCACGGCCCCGGAGGCGGAGGGCGGCGACTATTACGGCCCGGACGGGATCTGGGAACTCCAGGGCCACCCGGCGCGCTCCGACATCGCCGCGCAGGCCCGGGACAGGGCCGTCGCGCAGCGGCTCTGGTCCGTGTCGGAGGACCTAACCGGAATCGCCTGCACCGTCTGATCCGACCTCCGGGCCGCCATCCGGGCTGCGGCCCGGCTTGCTCGTCCGCATCCTCCTCCATAGATCCCCGCGATGACGGCACTTCCTTTCGACAACAGCTACGCCCGCCTGCCGGAGCGCTTCTTCGCCCGCCATGTGCCGACCCCGGTGGCGGCGCCCCGCCTGATCCGGCTGAACCGCGCCCTCGCGGAGGAGCTCGGCCTCGATCCGGACTGGCTCGCGGGGCCGGAGGGCGTGGCGGCGCTGGGCGGGAACGGCGTCCCCGAGGGGGCCGACCCCCTCGCCGCCGCCTATGCCGGGCACCAGTTCGGCCAGTTCGTGCCGCAGCTCGGCGACGGCCGCGCACTCCTCCTCGGCGAGGTCGTCGACCGGAACGGGCGCCGCCGCGACATCCAGCTGAAGGGCTCGGGGCCGACGCCGTTCTCCCGGCGCGGCGACGGCCGCGCGGCGCTTGGGCCGGTGCTGCGCGAGTACCTCGTCAGCGAGGCGATGGCGGCGCTCGGCATCCCGACCACCCGGGCGCTCGCCGCCGTGGCGACGGGCGAGCCCGTGGTGCGCGAGACGCTGCTGCCCGGTGCGGTGCTGACCCGCGCCGCCGCCAGCCACATCCGGGTCGGCACCTTCCAGTTCTTCGCGGCCCGGGGCGACGTCGAGGGCCTGCGGGCGCTCGCCGACCACGTGGCGGCCCGGCACTATCCGGAGGCCGCGCGGGCCCCGAACCCCTACCGGGCGCTGCTGGAGGCGGTCGTGGCCGCGCAGGCCGAGCTGGTGGCGCGCTGGCTGCTCGTCGGCTTCGTCCACGGGGTGATGAACACCGACAACATGTCGGTGGCCGGCGAGACGATCGATTACGGGCCCTGCGCCTTCCTCGACGCCTACGATCCCCGAACGGTCTACAGCTCCATCGACCGCAACGGCCGCTACGCCTACGGGGAGCAGCCACGCATCGCGCTCTGGAACCTGACCCGCCTGGCGGAGACCCTGCTGCCGCTGCTCGCGTCCGACGAGACCGCTGCGGTCGCCGAGGCCGAAGCGGCGCTCGCCGGCTACGCGCCGCGCTTCGAGGCCGCCTATCACGGCGGCCTCGCCCGCAAGATCGGCCTGTCCGAGCCGCGCGATGGCGACGCCGCCCTGGCGGGCGACCTCCTGAAGCGGATGGCCGAGAACCAGGCCGACTTCACGCTGACGTTCCGCAAGCTATGCGCCGCCGCGGAGCGGTCGGAGGCGGACGGAGCGGTGCGCGACCTGTTCGTCGATCCCACCGCGTTCGACGACTGGGCCGGGCGCTGGCGCGCGCGGCTGTCGCAAGCCGACCCGGCCGCGACGGCGGCCGCGATGCGGGCGGTCAATCCCGCCTTCATCCCGCGCAATCACCGCGTCGAGGCGATGATCGAGGCGGCCGTCGAGCGCGGCGACTTCGGGCCGTTCGAGGAAATGCTGGCCGTGCTGTCGAGTCCCTACGCGGATCAGCCCGGTCACGCCCGCTACGCAGAGGCGCCCGCGGGCGGCGGTGTCGGCTACCGGACGTTCTGCGGCACCTGATGCCCGCCCGGCGCCTCGACCGCCGCCGGGTGCCCTCAGGGTTGGGGCCAGGTGTAGATCTCGTGCACGGTGCCGGCGGACCGGAACCAATGGACCCGGGTCGCCGGGTTGAATCCGTGGTCCCGGTAGGAGCTGGCGATCCCCGACACGAGGGCCGCCGCCTCGGCGAAATCCGGGATGTCGTAGGCCAGGAGCTGCGGCGCCGTTCCGTCCGCTCCGGCGAGATCGCGTACGAGGATCGAATATGACATATCCGTCACGTCCAACGAGATGAATACTGATATTACATCATATGTCATTTCAATCGCTGTCGTTCACCTCGGATGAATATCAAGGTTAATCGATTTTAATCGAATTTGGACGATTTGTTTGAATGTCTGGTAGGCCGGGCCGCCGCCGACAGATCGCGCTCGGACCGCGGCCCCCGTCCTTTCCGGCGCCGGCCCGAGGGGCAGGCGGGTCGCGGGGCGTTTCGACCGAGAGACGCGATCCCCCGATGCCGGATGCCAGTTCGGTCACGGCTCCGGAGCGGCCAACACGGCGACCATGCTATCGATCCGCGCGGCCACGGCCTGCGCGCGCACAGGAGATCCCGGGACGATGGTGAAGCGGATCCTCGCGGGCCTCGTCGCGTTGTGGCTCGCCGTGCCCTGCGCCTGGGCAGGCGGCGTCGTGGTCGCCTCCAAGATCGACACGGAGGGTGGCGTCCTCGGGTCCATCATCCTCCAGGCTTTGCGGGCGAACGGCATTCCGACGGTCGACAGGATCCAGCTCGGCGCCACCGCGATCGTGCGCCAAGCGCTGATCGAGGGCCAGATCGACATCTACCCGGAATACACCGGCAACGCGGCCTTCTTCTTCGGCCAGCAGGCCCTGCCGGTCTGGAAGGATCCGGCGGCGGCCTACGAGACCGCCAGAACCCTGGACCGGAAGGCCAACGATCTCGTCTGGCTGGCGCCGGCCTCGGCCAACAACACCTGGGCGATCGCGGTGCGCGCCGACATCGCCGCGGCCAACGGCCTGAAGACCATGACCGATCTCGGCCGCTACGTGGCCGGTGGCGGGTCGATCAAGCTCGCGGCATCCTCGGAATTCGTGGCCGCGCCGGCCGCCCTGCCGGCCTTCGGCAGGACCTACGGCTTCGCACTCAGGCCGGATCAGCTCGTCATACTTGCGGGCGGGGACACCGCCGCCACGATTGCGGCGGCGGCGCGCGGCACCTCCGGGACCAGCGCCGCCATGGTGTTCGGGACCGACGGCAGCCTCTCGGCCGCCAAGCTCGTGGTGATGGACGACGATCGGAGCGTCCAGCCGGTCTACCAGCCCGCCCCGGTGGTCCGGGGGACGATCCTCAGGGCGCATCCGGAGATCGCGACCATTCTCGACCCGATCTTCCGCCGGCTCGATCTGGCGACGCTGCGGGACCTCAACGGCCGCGTGCAGCTCGCCGGCGAGCCGGCCTCCTCCGTCGCGGCGGATTTCCTCAGGCGCAACGGCTTCGTGCCCTAGGTGTGGACGGGGACGGCGCGCTCCGCGCGGGCGGCCGTGATCGGAGCGTGGGGATGGACGGAACCTCTGTGACGTGGAAGCGCCCGGATCCGGGCGGACCCCTGCTGGGCCTGTTCCGGCCCGGCCTCGATCCGCTGGGCTCGGTCTTCGCGGTCGTGATCGGCCTGAGCGTCCTGGTTCTGCCCTTCGTGACGGCCCGGCCGAACCGAATCGCGGCGGGGACGTCCCTGATGCCGTGGACCGCCCTACCGTCCGGCCAGGCCCTCGCCTTCGGCATCCTCCTCGCGTTCGCCGCACCGTTGCTCGCCCTGCGGATCGACCCGCGCCTGCGCGCCGCGGCCGGTGGCGTCACGCTCCTGATGCTCGGCCTCGCGGCCGGCTGGGCGGCCGATCACCTGACCGCGCCCGGCGACCGCTACGGCCGGGTCTCGCCGGATGCGGGCTGGTGGCTCGGCTTCGCGTGTGCCGGCCTCGCCCTGGGCGACGGGCTGGCGCGCCAGCGGCCGGGGCCCGTGATCCGGATCGCGCTGCTGGCGGCCGCTTCGCTCCTGGCGGGGCTCGCCCTGCGCTCCGGGTTCTGGGACCAGCTCTCGGTCCTGCGGGAGTACGCGAGCCGCTCCGACACGTTCGGCCGCGAGGTCCGGACCCATGCCGGCCTCGCCCTGTCGTCGGTGGCAGCCGCCGCAGCGTTCGGCATTCCCGCCGCCATCGTGGCGCGGCCGGTCCCGGCGCTGCGCACCGCGCTGCTCGCGATCCTCAACGTCGTGCAGACCATCCCGTCCATGGCGCTGTTCGGGATGCTGATCGCCCCGCTGGCCTGGATCGGCCGGACGATCCCGGGAGCGGGCGATCTCGGCATCGCGGGGATCGGCCTCGCGCCGGCCTTCCTGGCCCTGTTCGCCTACGCGCTCCTGCCGGTGGCCGCCGCCACCGTGGCCGGCCTCGATGCCGTGCCCGGGCCGGTGAGCGACGCGGCCCGGGGCGTCGGCATGACCGGGCGGCAACGCCTCCTCCAGGTGGAGCTGCCGCTCGCCCGCCCGGCGATCCTCACCGGGATCCGAATCGTGCTCGTGCAGAACATCGGCCTGGCGGTGATCGCGGGTCTCGTCGGCGGCGGCGGGCTCGGCGTTTTCGTCTTCCAGGGCGTCAGCCAGAACGCGGGCGACCTCGTCCTGCTCGGGGCTCTCCCGACGGTCGCCATGGCGGGCGCGGCCGCGATCCTGCTCGACGCCGTCATCGATCTCGCCCGCCCGCGGGGGGAGGGGCCGTGATCGAGCTCGCGCAGGTCAGCCGCACCTTCGGCGCCCGCACGGTGGTCGCGGAGGTCAGTCTCCGGGTCGAGGCCGGCGCGATCCTGGCGGTGGTCGGCACCTCGGGATCGGGCAAGACGACCCTGCTGCGGATGATCAACCGCCTCGTCGAGCCCAGCGCCGGCATCGTCCGCGTGGCCGGCCGCGACGTCCGGACCGTCCCGCCGCACGTCCTGCGGCGGGGGATCGGCTACGCCATCCAGGGGCACGGGCTCTTCCCACACCGCACCGTCGCGGAGAATATCGGCACCGTCCCGCGCCTGCTCGGCTGGGACCGCGGGCGGATCGCCGCGCGGGTGGACGAACTGCTGGGCCTGTTCCGCCTTGAGCCGGCGCTCTACCGGGACCGCCTGCCGGGGGCGCTCTCGGGCGGCGAGCAGCAGCGGATCGGCGTCGCCCGCGCGCTGGCGGCCGAACCGCCGATCCTGCTGATGGACGAGCCCTTCGGCGCCCTCGACCCGATCATCCGCGGCCGGGCCCAGGAGGATCTGCTGGCGCTCCAGCGGCGCTTCCGCACCACCATCGTGCTGGTGACCCACGACATGAACGAGGCCCTGCGCCTCGGCGACCGGATCGCCGTCATGGATGCGGGGCGCCTCGTGCAGGAGGCCAGCCCCGCGGCGCTGATCGGCGCGCCCGCGACCCCGTTCGTCGGGGCGCTCCTCGGCGGCGGAGACCGGGCGTTCCAGCTCATGGGCCTGCGCGCGGTGGACGCTCTCGTCGAGCCCGGCGCGGCACCGGGTGCGCCGATCCCGGCCGGGACCTCGGTGCGCGCGGCGCTGGCCGAGAGCCTCTGGTCGCGGCGCGATGCCCTTCCGGTCAGTCGGGACGGCGTGGTCCTGGGCCGGGTCACCCGCGCGGCCCTCGAAGCGCAGGGTGCCGGGCCGTGAGGTGGGGGCCGGTCCTCCTGAAGCTCGCGCTCCTCGTCCTGCTCGGCGCCTTCCTGATCGCGCCGGAGGCCTTCGCGGGTCTGTTCCGGCCCTTCGCCCCCGGCGACACCCCGCCGATCTACGTGCAGACGCCGCTCCTGACGCTGGCGATCAACCATCTCCTGCTGGTCGCGGCCGCCACCGCGGCGGCCAGCCTCCTCGGCGTGGGCTTCGCCGTCGTGGCGACCCGCCCCGCCGGGCGCGACGTCCTGCCCTTCGCCCGGGCGGTGGCCAATCTCGGCCAGACCTTCCCGCCGGTGGCGGTCCTGGCTCTGGCGGTGCCGGTCGTAGGGTTCGGCACCGTCCCGACCCTGATCGCGCTCATCCTGTATGGGCTGCTGCCCGTCTTCGAGACGGCGCTGACCGGCCTCGGCGGCCTCGATCCGGCGCTGATGGAGGCAGCCCGCGGCACCGGCATGACTGATCGCCAGCGGCTCGTCGCGGTGGAGTTGCCCCTCGCCCTTCCGATGATCCTCTCCGGGATCCGGGTTTCGGCCGTCATCGGCCTCGCGACCGCCACCCTGGGCTCGACCGTGGCGGCCAGCACGCTGGGCGAGGCCATCGTCTCCGGCCTGCTCACCGGAAACACAGCCTACGTCCTGCAGGGCGGCCTGACCGTTGCGGCAATGGCGATCCTGATCGATGCGGGCTTTCAGAACCTGCAGCTCAGGGCCGCGCGACGGGCTGGATTTCCTTCCTAGAATCGGCTAGCTGTCGGGCAGGATCGTACGCGCGGTCCTGGGGCGTGGAATCCCCTGTCTGATGGTTGGGGCCGACCAGAACGGCACCGCATCCTTGACCATACGGTCGGGGAGCCTGCGGCGTATGTCCAGGCGTCCCGGCGCTAAAGGTCGCAGGGACCGTTCAGACACGGTTTTCCAACTCCCCGACTCGGGATGGTCGAAGGCTTGTTTGCGGGGGCGTACCGCAGACCAGCGCCAGCCGGGGGAATGGGCCGTGGGTTCCAGCGATCCCGAACTGCGGATGCGCCAGCTCGCCGAGCTGCGTGCGGCCTATGACGCCAGTTCCGGCCTGCCGGACGATCACACCGGCCGGGGTGCCGCCTGGCACTCGAAGGCCCTGCTGGAGCACATCCTCCTCGTCCTGGGCGGATTGCGAAACGACGCGGGCGGGTCGGGCACCCCGGGCAAGGCGGGGCCGGAGGCTTGAGCAGACTTGCATCGGCAAGCCAACGCGTCATCCGCTGAGATCCTGGATCGGTCGCAGTTGCTCGTCGCGGAACCGGTGCCCCTCGCGAAACCTGCTCCGGCATATCGTGGCCGGACGTGGCTCGGCGAGACGAGCGGTCCACCTCGGCGTAATGAGCCCTGGCCATGACACCTGTCGATCGAGCCCGGCTTGAGAAATGTCTCGCTCTGGCCGAACACGGCGCCACGGCGGGCGAGCGTGAGGCCGGCCTCGCCGCCGCCGCCCGCATCGCCGCCGGCGCCGGCCTGACGCTCGCCGCGGCGGCCCGCGCAATCCGGCCGCCGCGGGTCGCGTCCTCGGCGTCCCGGCCGGCCCCGCGGCGGACCTACGCCTGGGCCGAGCCCAAGCCGGAGATCGAGCCCGTCACGGTCGAGGAACTCCAGCGCCAGAAGGCGCAGACCGAGGCGTGGCGCAAGCGGGCGGCGGCGGCTGACGCGCGTCGGCGCAGGCGTGAGCGCGCGGAGCAGGACGCCTACGCGGCCGAGCAGCGGGCCAAGCAGGCCGAGCGTGATCGGGACTGGGCACGGGCCCGCGCCGGCCTTGTCGTCGGGGCCACCGACGACGTCTGAGGAGGTTTCGCAAAAGGGGCCGCCAACCTCGCGACGAAAGCCGGCACCCGACCAGGAATCCACGCGGATGGCGGGTCGGCTGGTCCAAGCTCCAGGATAGGATCCGCAGGACGGTGTTCGGACGGATCCCATCCAAACCCCGCATCCTGAGGTGGCTGACCGTGCATCGTGCGGCTGCCGATGAAGATCCGCTCAGGATGCCCGGCGCTTCCGGCGGTGTGTCGCGCCGTGCGGGTGCTGTCCGCGGTGCGGCGTGTGAAGCCGAGGCGACGGCGCGGGCGGTGCTGGCATGGCGGCGGGTGGTGTTGGCGTGGCGGCGGGCGGTGCCGGCGCGACGCCGTCATGGGCGGCGATGACCCGGCGCGCCTCCTCAATGCTCATGTCGCACGCGCTGGTCATGCCCTGCAGGGCACCCAGGGCGCGATTGTATTCGGGCAGGTTGGCGCAGCCAGGAATGCCCCATGCCCAGGCCGCAGACGGAGCATGTCCGAGTGTCGCCAGCACGATCACGGCGAGAGCCTTCCGTGGCACGGCCTGTCCTCCCCTGAGCCGGGGCCCGGTTCCACGGGCCGCACGCAGGGATAATGCCGTTGTCCCCGCGAAGGCTTCGCGCGGACCGAGGACCTGTCGCCGCTCCCGCGCCGCCGGAGGCGAACGGGGACGCAGCGGCACGGAGCCGCCGGATCCGCTTCCCGGAGCCGGATGGAGACCCAAGCCTGTCGGGTCCTGCACCGCGCGCGGCGCCGTGCCGTCAGGCGGCTTCGAGCAGGAAGTTGGCGCGCCGGAACAACAGCTCGCGCCGATAGAAGTAGATGCCGCCCTCGCGCATGGCCTCATGCGCCCGGTCGATGTCGAAGCCGAAAGGCCGGTCCCGCGACGTGTCGATGCAGCTCACATAGGTCCACCGGACGCCGTCGATCATCGACGGGATCGGCTGGTCCTGACGGACAGCGCAGAACTGCTGTTCGTCCGAAGCCTTGGCGAAGATGTAGAACGTCTTCCGCGCGCACATCCGAACCTCCAGAACAATCCGGGGTGTATCCGCAACGCAACGGTCAAGCTATAATACGATTCGGGCCGAATGGTCAAGCTTCTGCCATGTTTCCGCCACGGATGTGGCAAACCGAGCGCCCGGATGGCCCGCGGCCCGGCGGGGGCGGCGGGTCACTCCGCGGCCTCCTGGAGCGGCTTGCCCTTGTCGACGACGTAGACCGACAGGATCTTCAGGGTCCTGTCGCCGGCGACCGTGTAACCGGCATGGGGCACCCCGCGCCGGTTGATGCCGTGCTCGCCCGCCGGGCGCTCCTTGGCTTGCTGGCCCGGGACCTGGGCCAGCGCGCCCTCGAGCACGTAGTAGGCCTCCTCCCCGTTGTGGAAATGCCGCCGCGATGTGGCGCCCGGCGGGATCTCGACGAGCTGCATGACGATCTCCCGGGTTTCGTCGCCGGAGACCGGCGCGCGGCCGAGTTCGGTCCGCTTGACCTCCTGGGCCGTGGCCGCGCCGGCGAGGAGGAGGGTGCCGGCGGTCCAGAGGCAGGTGCAGAGACAGATGGAAAGGCGGGCGTGGGCGATCGTGGGGCGGCGGTCCATGGCATCCTCCATTTCGGGCAGCATGGCACGGTCCCGCCGGGTCGAGAACGACCGGATCTGCGCCCGCGGTTACAGGTCCCGGAGAAGGCTCGCGGGCCGCCCTTCGCGCCCGCCGGCCTGCCGCTACAGGCAGCCGACACGCCTCAAGGCTCCGATCAGCTTCCGGCCGACGCGGTATCCGTTCAGCGACTCGGCGCCGAGGATGCGGACCGTCTCGACGCCGTCGGTCCGATCGTAGAGGAACAGGTGGAAGTTCTGTTCGGTCCGGTCTGGAGCGGCCGCGCTGACCTGCCCGCAATACGCGACCCCCTGGCCGGCCTCGGCCGGGATCGGCCGCACCTTCCGGAAGCGGACGAGCCACGCCTCCGGGAAGGCGGCGGCGACCTTGGCGCGCATCTCCGATTCCACCGAGGCCTCGAAGCCCGGAAGGTCCGGGCCGATCAGCCCGAGGGCATCCTGTCCGCGGCCGGCGGCCGGGACGAGCAGGGCCGCCGTCGGTCCCGCGAGCGCCGCGAGGATCAGCCTCTTCACGACGTCGAACCCGCCGCCGGAAGGGAGCGCCCGTCGATCCCCGCGGACACCGGGACGGCTTCACTCTCGACGGGTCGTTGGCTCATCCAGTCCTGAGCAGGATTCGAGCGACGGATGACGTACATTGGACCACGAAGACGGGTTCGGCAAAGCCGAAACGTCTGTCGGGCAATGCGTCGGGCCGCCGCTGTAAACCGCAGGCGTCCGGCCTCGCCCGGCGAACGGAGTCTCATCGCCGCGGAGCGTGGTAATCGTGCACTGGGGCTGCAGTACCGGCTTATGATAGCACAAGATATCCGGATCGAGGACGACGGCCCTTCAGGCGGCACGATGATCGACAGCAGTTTACATCTGAGACAGGCTCTGTTCGCTGCCGGCGTTGTCGGCATGTGGTACTGGCAGATCGCCGACAACGGTGTCGTGCTGGATCACGGTTCGGCGGAGCTATTGACCGGCAATGCCGATCTGGCCGGTCAAGTCTTGGATCTGGATACCTCGTTCGCCTGCCTGCACCCGGACGACCGGGAGCGGGTCCTGGCGCAGGTCGATGAGCATGAGCGGCGCGGCGGAACGAACGTGATGGCGTATCGGGTCCGCTCGCCGGAGGGGCGCGTCCGGACGCTGCTGGACCGCGGGCAGGTTGTCGAAGGCCCCAACGGCGCGCGCACCGGCTACGGCGTCCTCCTCGACATCACGGACCGGCTGCCCCCGGTCACCAGCGCACTCGCGGATGTCGCGGATCGCTGCCTCGGGTTGCGGGACGTCCTGCTGCGGCACGGCACGCCGAAAATGCAGCTGCTGCTCGACCTGCTGTTGCTCGAGATCGGCATTGAACTTGCCGGCCCGGGTGCGGACGCGAACGCCGCGCGCTTGCAGTAGCACGCATTCGCGTGCGCGCCTCACCGCCTCTGAGGCGGCAGGGGCGCGGTTCCGAACCGCGCCGATGAGATCGGCGACTCCAAGGTGCGGCGGTCGACGGCAACGACGCCCTGAGCCACGACCAGGATCGGCTCCTGACGCTCGACGATGACCTGCGGCGCGCAGGCGGCGTCGAAGGCCACGAGGTCGGCCCGCAGGCCGGGCGCCAGAATCCCCGGGCCGAGCCCCAGGACTTCCGCTGGCACGGCGGTGATCGGGTCGAGGAGCGCCGTCAGGTCCGCGTCGCTCCGGAGATCGAACCGGTAGGCGGCGAGCTGGGCCCGCGCGACCATGCTGGTGACCGAGGACGGGTTCCAGCAGTCGCGGACGTTGTCGGTGCCGAAGCAGACCGCCACGCCGAGGTCCCGAAGACGCGGGATCGGTGGGCAGCGGCGCCCGCCCGGCACGCTGCTGAGGATCGCGACGCCCGCCCGGTTCAGGGCCTCGGCGGTCCGGCCGAGCCGCCGGTCGTCGGCGTCCGCGAGGGCGAAGGCGTGGCTGACGGTGACCCGCCCGCCGAGCCCGGCGGCGCGCGTGCGGGCCACGATCGCGTCGATCTCGTCGAGGCCGGCCTCCCCCGCGTCGTGCAGGTGGATGTCGATCCCGCGCCCGTGGCGCTCGGCCAGGGCGAAGACGGTGTCGAGCGGCCCGTCGCGATCCCCGTCGATGCCCACCGGATCGAGGCCGCCGACGAGGTCAGCCCCCATCCGCAGGGCTTCGTCGAGGTACGCCGCCACCGGCGGGCAGCGGAGGATCCCGCTCTGCGGGAAGGCGACGATCTGGATCTGCATCCGGTCCGACCAGCGCGCGCGCAGCGCGAGGATCTGCGCGAGGTGATCGAGCCCGGTCACGTCGTCGATGTCGACATGGGTCCGCAGGCTCGTGGTTCCGCCGCGGATCATGCGGTCGAGGAGCGCCTCGGCACCCTGGCGGGCGAGGGGGGTGCGCGCGGCCCGGCGGAAGGCCTTCTCGTCCGCGATGATCGCCCGGACGGATCCCTGCGCCCGGTGCGGCCGCCAGTCCAGGCCGAGCATGCACTTGTCGAGATGGACATGCCCATCCGACAGGCCCGGCAGCACCAGGGCCCCGGCGAGGTCGATGGTGCGGCCGGCGGGCGGCGCGGGCGCGTCGGCGTCGAGCAGTGCCGCCACGCGCCCGGCCGCGACGTCGATGGCGATGGTGCCGCCGTCGGTGGCGGTGGCGTTGGCCAAGCGCAGGTCGCACGGAGCGTCTGGCATCGAATCGGATCCCGGCATCACGCTGATCCTCCCCTCGCGGGCGCCGCGGCTGTCAGAACGGGAAGGCATGGTTGATCAGCACGACCGCCTTGCGGATCTGATCCGTGTCCGCGATCTGCCGGACGATGAAGTGGGCCACGTCGGCCCGCGCGATCAGCCCGTTGCGCCACGCGGACGGCACGTCGAGCACGCGGTAGCGGCCGGTCGCTCCCCCTCCGGTCAGCACGCCGGGCCGGACGAGCGTCCAGTCCAGGCTGCTCCGGCGGATGCGCATCTCCTGAGCGTCCTTGTCGTCGTAGGCGCGGCCGAACACCAGCCGGAACGGCAGGCGCTGCAGCAGTCCGATGGCGTCGCGGCTGTCGCCCGCGCCGAAGCCCGTGACCGCGATCAGGCGCCGGACCCCGGCCTTCTCCATGGCGGGAACGAGGAGGTTCGTCGCGTCGGAGAACAGGCGGACCGGGGCGAGCAGGTCGCGGCCGGGAACGCCCAGGGCCTGGACCACGACATCCACGCCGTCGAGGGCGGCCGCGATGTCGGGCGCGTTCAAGGCATCACCGGGAAACCGCTCCACGCTCGGCGCGGACACGGAGATCGCGCTCGCCGAGCGGGCGAAGGCGCGCACGCGATGGCCCGCGGCCGAGGCTGCCTTGACCGTCTCCAGGCCGATGCCCTGGCTGGCTCCGATGACGAGGATATGGGCCATGAGGTGATCCTTTCTCGGTACCGGCAGCAGAGCGCAGGATGCGGGCCGGCGCCATGTGGCCGCTTGCCCTGGTGGCCGCTTGCCCTGGTGGCCGCCCGGAGTCATCGACACGGGCGCGGTGCTGGTGAGCAAGGTCATGGCCCGAATGGAGGCCGACGCGACCAGCGCCGCATGGTGGCGGATCACCGTTCCGTGCCAACGTCCTCTGGAGACCCGGTCGCCGGGCGAGTGGTGGGCGCCCCCGGACGAGGTGTTCCACCGCGACTGGAGCGGTCGTCTCCGTACCGAAACACAGCCCGCTGGGAGCGAGACATGGCAGATCTATCTGGGAAGACGGTCCTGATCACGGCGGCCGCGCAGGGCATCGGGCGCGCGAGCGCGCTCGCCTTCGCGCGCGCCGGAGCCCAGGTCCACGCCACCGACATCAACGCGGCGGCGCTCGGCGAGCTGCGGGCCGACGGCGTCAGGACCGCGATCCTCGATGTGCGCGATGCCGGCGCGGTCGCCGCCCTGGTCGAGGGGGTCGGACCGGTGGACGTGCTGTTCAACTGCGCCGGCGTGGTCCACGGCGGGACCATCCTGGAGATGCCCGACGCCGATCTCGACTTCGCCCTCGACCTCAACGTCAAGGCGATGATCCGCACGATCCGCGCCGTGCTGCCCGGCATGATCGAGCGGCGGGACGGCGCCATCATCAACATGGCCTCGGTGGCATCCTCGGTGAAGGGCGTGCCGAACCGCTTCGCCTACGGCCTCACCAAGGCGGCGGTGATCGGGCTGACCAAGGCGGTGGCGGCCGATTACGTCGCCGACAACGTCCGCTGCAACGCGATCTGTCCGGGCACCGTGGAGAGCCCGTCGCTGCAGGAGCGCATCCGGGCGCAGGGCGATTACGAGCAGACCCGCGCGGCCTTCATCGCCCGGCAGCCGATCGGGCGGCTGGGCACGCCGGAGGAGATTGCCGACCTCGCCGTCTACCTGGCCGGGGCGACCTACACGACCGGTCAGGCCGTCGCCATTGACGGCGGCTGGACGATCTAAGCCAGGGCCGTCCGTCCGGCAGAGGTCTGGCACCACTCCGGTGATCTTCGCGGTGCTCGGAACGACGGCGTCCGAGGCCGGAAGCCGGCGCGCGGGGCGAGCAGTCTCCACCCGGGTGGGCCTCAGAAGCGCGCCACGAGGCCGACGCCGCCGATCATCAGGGCGCCGCCGAGGACGCGCCACAGTCCTGCCGGGTGTTCCTTGAAGCCCACCAGACCGAAATGGTCGAGGAGGATCGAGGTGACGACGCCGGCGGTGACGATCAGCCCGAGGAACGTGGCCGCCCCGATCGCCTTCGAGATGTAGAGCTGCGCCGCCGTGATGGCGGCACACATCAGGCCGCCCAGCCACGCCCACCAGGGCACCTCTGCGAGGCGGTCCGCGGTCGGCAGGCCGAACTGTCCCGACACGATCATGATCACCGCGAGGGTCGCGATGCTGACGAGGAGGCTCACCACGCCGGCCAGGAGTGGCCGCGCGAGGGACTTGGCGAGGCCCGCGTTCTGTCCGGGTTCGACCGCGCTCGCGAGGCCCGCCAGCAGAGCGACGCCGTAGAGGAAGATCATGGTCGCATCCCGATGGGTGGGTATGGAATCGTCGGCGTGACCGGTCAGAACACTGCCACGAGGGCGACGCCCGCGATCATCAGGGCACCCCCGACGACCCGCCACCGGCTGGCGGGATGACGCTCGAAGCCGACGAGACCGAAATGGTCGAGGGCGATCGAGCCGATCACGCCCGCCGTGATGACGCAGCCCAGGAAGGGTGCGGCACCGACCTTTTCCGAGACGTAGAGCTGCGCCAGGACGACACCGGCGCCCAGGATGCCGCCGGGCCAGGCCCACCAGGGGACCGGAGTGGCTTCGCCGGCTCTCGCCGCGCCACGCCACCGGAGGATGGCCATGGCGCCGAAAATGCAGGCCATCGCCAGCGCGAAGCAGAACAGTCCGGCCAGCATCGGCTGCCCGGTGACCTTGGCGAGGGTCGCGTTCTGGCCCGGCTCGACGGCGTTGGCGATGCCGGCGAGCAGGGCGAGACCGTAGAGATACCATTTGGACAAGGCGGGGGATCCCGGCGGAGAAGAGGCCGCGCCGGGCCCGGCCCGACGCGGATGGTCTGCTGCCAAACCCACCGTAACGCCGGACGACTGCATCACGTCGAGGGCATGACCCGGGACAGATCGACTCAGGGCGCGGTCCGGCCGGGCGCGGGCGCCGGCTGCCGGGTCATCGGGCGCTGGGGCGTCGGGAAAGTTTCCGCGCCTCGGGGCGTTTGCCTCCGTAACCCGAGTGGATGATGGACGCCCGCAGCCCGACGACGCATCCGACGGGCCACGCCCGTCAGGCGGAACTGACGCTGCGGGGTGTCGCGCTCGGCGCGGCCATCACGGTCGTGTTCATGGCGGCCAACCTCTACATGGGCCTGAAGACCGGGATGACGTTCTCATCGTCGATTCCGGCCGCGATGATCTCCATGGGCGCGTTCCGCCTGATGGGCGGCGCCGGCATCCTCGAGAACAACATCGTGCAGACGCAGGCCTCGGCCGCCGGCACGCTCTGCAACGTCATCCTGGCGCTGCCGGGCCTGATCCTCATCGGACACTGGCACGGCTTCCCGTTCTGGCAGACCACGGCCGTCTGCATGCTCGGCGGACTGCTCGGCGTCGCCTTCTCGATCCCGCTCCGCCGTGCCCTCGTTTCCGGCAGCGACCTGCCCTACCCGGAGGGCATCGCCGCCGCCGAGGTGCTCAAGACGGGCCAGGAGGAGGAGGGCGGCCAGGGCCTGCGCGACCTGCTCGGGGCCGCCGCGGTCGCCGGAACGATCGGGCTCGCCACCAGCGGGTTGCGGATCCTGGGCGACGGCATGCACGGCGCCGTCAGCCTTGGCGGTGCGGTCTTCCGCGCCGGAACCGGCTTCTCGCTGGCGCTTGTCGGCGTCGGCTACCTCGTGGGCATCGGTGCCTGCCTCGCGCTGCTCACCGGCGTCGTGATCGCCTGGGGGATCGCGGTCCCGCTGCTCACCGCCCTCGCGCCCGAGGCCGGGACGTCCGCGGAGGCGGCCGCCGAGGCGGTCTGGTCCGGGCAGGTGCGCCTGATGGGCGCCGGCATCATCGCGGTGGGCGGGCTGTGGACGGTCGGATCGCTGGCGCGCCCGATCCTCGGGAGCATCCGCGCGGCCCTCTCGGGAAGCGGCGGCCTCGGCGAGGACCAGCCCCGCGAGGAGCGCGACCTGCCGATCCTCTGGGTCGCCGCCGCGACGCTCGCCCTGTGCGTGCCGCTCGCCGTCCTGTTCGGGTTCTTCGAGAAGCCGGCCGAACTCGGCAACCTGACAATCGTGCTGGCGGTCGTCGCGACCCTGTTCACGGTGCTGTTCGGATTCCTGATGGCGGCGGCCTGCGGCTACCTCGCGGGTCTCCTCGGCTCCTCGTCGAGCCCGATCTCGGGGATCGGGATCCTGACCACGATGGCGACCGCGCTGCTCCTGCCGTTCATCCTCGGGCATTCCGCCGGGCCGGAAGGCGACCGGTTCGTCACCGGCATGGCGCTGCTGCTGACCGCCGTCATCATCACCACGTCGTCGATCGCCAACGACAACCTGCAGGATTTGAAGACCGGTCAGGTCCTCGGCGCCACGCCATGGCACCAGCAGGTCGCGCTCATCATCGGCGTGGCCGTGGGCGCCGTGGTGATCGCCCCGCTCCTGTCGCTGCTCTACGAGGCCTACGGCTTCGTCGGCGCGCCGGCGCGCGACGGGCAGGATCCGGGCAGCGCCATGCCGGCGCCCCAGGCCGCGCTGATGACCCAGATCGCGAACGGCATCACCCACAGCGAGCTGCCCTGGCGCATGGTCCTGATCGGCGCCGGGCTCGGCGTGGTGCTGGTGGCCGCGGAGTCGTGGCTGAAGCGGCGCAAGCTCACCTTCCCGGCGCTGACGGTCGGCATCGGCATGTACCTGCCGCTCTCGGTGGAGATGACGATCGCCATCGGGGGCGTGCTCGGCTGGATCGCCGAGCGCCGGCTGCGTGCCCGGCTCGGCGGCACGGACCGCGAGAGCGACGGCGGGACGGTCGACAAAGCTGTCGGGGCCGCCCGCCGCCGTGGCGTGCTCCTCGCCTCCGGTTTCCTCGTTGGGGAGAGCTGCGTCGGCGTGCTGCTCGCCGGGACCGACCTCCTGGCGGGGCACAGCTCGGCGATCGCGATCGTCGGGAAGGATTTCGCGACCTATGCGACGTGGCTCGGCCTCGCGGTCTTCCTGGCGAGCCTCGCCGTCTACCTGCGGCTGGTCTCGACGCCGGCCGCGGCGCCGCGAGAATCCTGACGGATCCGCCGGGTCAGCGGGCGGTTGCCCCTTGTGAGGCCGTCGTCTCCGCGGGCGCAGCGAAGCGATCCGGCGATCCCCGCGCCCATCATCGGCGCGCTGTGCCGGGTCGCCATGCTGCGCGCGATGACGGGGATGGACGCCGATGAGACCCGAGCACCGGTTACCCCGGCCATCCCCCGAGATGGAGTTGCGCATGGCAGCGGCTGAACCCCGAGGGCGCGTCTTCCCGCTGAACGCCGGCATCCTGTTCGGGCTCGGGCTCGGCGGCTTCTTCGACGGGATCGTGCTTCACCAGATGCTGCAATGGCACCACATGCTGAGCAGCTGGTACCCGATCGACTCGATGGCGAATCTTGAGCTGAACACGCTCTGGGACGGCATCTTCCACAGCGCGACCTACGTCTTCGTCGTCCTGGGACTGTTCCTCCTCTGGCGCACGGCACACCGGTCGCACCTCTACTGGTCCAACAAGCTCCTGGCCGGGTCGCTCCTGATCGGCTGGGGCCTGTTCAACCTCGTCGAGGGCGTGATCGATCACGAAATCCTCGGCGTGCACCACGTCAACGAGCAGATGCCGCGGACGCAGTGGCTCTACTGGGATGTCGGTTTCCTGATCTGGGGCGGGGCCATGCTGGCCGCGGGCCTGGGCCTCGTGCAGGTCGGCCGCGCGGAGGAGGCGTCGGTGGCGCGGATGCCGGCATGAGCGCCGTCGGCACCGCCCTCCGGCCGGCGCTGCCCTGGCTGGTCCTGGCGGCCGGCCTGATCCTCGCCACCGTGCCCGCCTGGCGCCCGCTCGTGTTCGGGTCCGCGCTGACGATCGAGGACCTTCTCAGCCTGCGCTGCCTGCCGCGCTGACGCGCAGGCCCGCTCAGATGTCGTCCGACGCCGCGCCGAGCAGGGTCCGCACGAACCGGCGGGTCCGCGGATCGCCCGGCCGGGCGAACAGGTCTGCGGCCGGTCCCTGCTCGACGATCGTGCCGCCCTCCAGGAACACCACCGTGTCGGCGACGCGACGCGCGAGCCGCAGGTCGTGCGTCGCCATCAGCATGGTCATGCCCTCGACCGCGAGGCCGGCGAGCACGTCGACCACCTCGGCGGCGAGTTCCGGATCGAGGGCCGAGGTCGGCTCGTCGCACAGAAGCAGGCGCGGGGAGGGGGCGAGCGCGCGGGCGATCGCGACGCGCTGCTGCTGGCCGCCCGACAGGCTGGCGGGCCAGTCCGCTGCCCGGTGGGCGAGGCCGACCCGCTCCAGCAGCTCCAGGGCCCGGACCCGCGCCCGGGGCGGCGGCCATTTGGCGACGGTGACGAGCCCCTCCGTGACGTTCTCCAGCACGGTGCGATGGGGGAAAAGCTGGAAGTTCTGGAACACCATGCCGGTCTGGCGGCGGACGGCGAGCACCGCCCGCCGGGCGGGCGGCCTGTCGGACCGGAAGGCGATGCGGATGTCGCCGAGGGTCAGCGTTCCGGCCTGTGGGATCTCGAGGAGGTTCGCGCAGCGCAGGAGCGTCGACTTGCCCGAGCCCGAGGGGCCGATCAGGGCGGTGACGCGTCCCTCCGGGATGCCGAGATCGACGCCGCGCAGGACGGGGACGGCCCCAAAGCGCTTCTCGATGGCCGACAGGGCGATCACGCGCGCGCCTCCAGGTAGCCGCCGTAGCGCCCGAGGCGCTGCTCCAGGAGGGCCTGCAGCCAGGACAGGAGCGTGGACAGGACGAGGTAGATCAGGGCAGCCTCGATGTAGAGGATCAGGGGCTCGTAGGTGACGGCGACGATGCGCTGGGCCGCCTGGAACAGCTCCGGCACCGTGATGGCGGCAGCCAGCGAGGTGTCCTTCACGAGGGCGATGAAGGAGTTGGAGAGCGACGGCACCGCCACCCGTGCCGCCTGCGGCAGGATCGTGCGGCGCATGGCCTGAACCGGGTTCATGCCGACCGCGTAGGCGGCCTCCCACTGGCCCTTCGGGATCGACGCGATGGCGGCGCGGACGATCTCCGACGTGTAGGCGCCGACATTGAGCGTGAAGCCGATCACGGCGGCCGGGAAGGCGTCGATCAGGATGCCGGCGCTCGGCAGGCCATAGAAGATCACGAAGAGCTGCACGAGGAGCGGGGTGCCCCGGAAGATCCAGACGTAGAGCCGGGCCAGGGCCGCCAGCGGACGGGGTGCGAACAGGCGCACGAGGGCGGTCGCTAGGCCGAGGGCCAACCCCAGCGCGAAGGCGATGAGCGTCAGGGGTACCGTAAAGCGCAGGCCGGCCGCGAGCAGCGGCCCGAGCGACTGGAGCATGAGGTCGAGCCAGTGCGGCACGGGGCGGCGTCTCCTTCCGGGCGATCGAGTCTACGGGCTACACGGGTTCGGCGGCCGGACCGAGTTCCGCCCCGCGCAGGATGGGGCGCAGGCCGCCTCTCCCGTGCAGGCTACGATGTTCACATCGTGCTGGCCGCGACGCGCTCTCCTCCTCCTTGTGGGGAGGCGTTGGAGGTGGGGGTGGTGCCGGATAGGTCGTTCCGGCGCCTCCTGCACCACCCCCACCCCTGGCTCCTTCCCATGGGGGGAGGGGAACGGCGTTTTCCAATCAGGATGTTGGCGCTGGATTGAGACGTGTGACGACGCGAGCCCGAACGGGCGAGGGGGCGCGTCGCGCTCCGCCATCGGCGGCGGCCCGGACCAGGGTCGCCTCGGGCGACCGGGGCTCCTCGGAACGAGCCGGGCTATTTCGAGACGTCGCTGCCGAAGTATTTCTGGGCGATCGCCGCATAGCTGCCGTCGGCCTTGATCGCCTCCAGCGCCTTGTCGATGGCGGCCTTCAGCGCCGGGTTGTTCTTGCGCAGGATGATCCCTGACGCGTCCGCGTCGGCCTGCTCCGCGGCGATCTTCACGGGGGCATTCGGCTTCTTCTTGTGGAAGTCGAGAAACGACAGGTTGTCGTTGATGGTCGCGTCCGCCCGCCCGGTGATGACCAGCTGGACCGACTGGTCGAAGCCGTCCGTGCCGACGAGTTCGGCCCCGGATTGCTCGGCGAGGCGCGCGAAGTTGCTGGTCAGGCTCTGGGCGGCCTTCTTGCCCTTCAGGTCGGCGAAGGACGTGATGTCGGCCCGGTCGGCCCGGGTGATCAGCACGGCCCGCGCCCGGATGTAGGGCTCGGAGAAGTCGAACTTCGCCTGGCGCTCCTTGGTGATGCCCACTTGGTTGATCACCACGTCGTAGCGCTTGCCGTCGAGTCCGGCGATCAGGCCGTCCCACTTGCCCTCGAGGAATTGCGGGGTGACGCCGAGCTGCTCGGCGACCTTGCGGCCGATCTCCACGTCGAAGCCGACGAGCTGCCCGGAGGCGTCGTGAAACGTGAAGGGCGCGTAGGTGCCCTCGGTGCCGATCCGCAGGGTCCTGGCGGCGCGGATCGCGTCGAGGTCGTTGGCCCGTGCGGGCGCGCCGAGGAGGAGCGCCGCGAGGGCGACCGTCGCGGCGCGGCGGATGGAGAAGAAACGCATTTCAAAAGACTCCGAAACGATAACGCCGTTCTCGTGCGGCCTCCGCGCGCGATCTCGGCTGTCGAGATGCAAAGTGAGAGCGGGCTCGGCAGTATAGAAACGGCGGAGATCTTGTCGACGAGCTTGGGCATTCCGGACCGGGTCGATCCCGTACGCTGGTGATGCCTCAGGGCGGATGAACCGTGCCGGACCGTTCGGCACGGTCACGTCGCGTGGTAAGAGGCCGACGCTGTCCGACGCGGGCACGATTCGTCCAGCGGACGCCGCGATTTCGGTGAAGGAGCGCCCATGACCTCGCCCGCCCAAGCCTACCGGGGCGTCTTCCCGGTCGCCCCCACGGTCTTCGACGCCGCCGGTGCCCTCGACCTCGACGGGCAGCGCCGGGCGATCGATTTCATGATCGACGCCGGCAGCCAGGGCCTGTGCATCCTCGCCAACTTCTCGGAGCAGTTCGTCCTCACCGACGCGGAGCGCGAGACCGTCATGCACGCCGTGCTGGAGCACGTGGCGGGCCGCGTGCCGGTGATCGTCACCACGACCCACTTCGCCACGCAGGTCTGCGCCGAGCGGTCGCGCCGCGCGCAGGAGGCCGGGGCGGCGATGGTGATGGTGATGCCGCCCTATCACGGGGCCACCATCCGGGTGCCCGAACTCGGGATCCACGACTTCTTCCGCGCCGTCTCGGACGCGATCTCCATCCCGATCATGATCCAGGACGCGCCGGTGGCGGGGACGCCGCTCTCGGCGGCGCTCCTCGCCCGCATGGCCCGCGAGATCGCGAACGTCAGCTACTTCAAGATCGAGACCGCCGGGGCGGCGGCCAAGCTGCGCGAGCTGATCGCGCTCGGCGGCGATGCCGTGGTGGGACCGTGGGACGGCGAGGAGGCGATCACCCTGATGGCCGACCTCGACGCCGGCGCCACCGGGGCGATGACCGGCGGCGGCTACCCGGACGGGATCCGGCAGATCACCGACGCCTACGCGGCCGGCCGCCGGGACGCGGCGATGGACGCCTACGCGCGCTGGCTGCCGCTGATCAACTACGAGAACCGGCAATGCGGGCTGCTGGCCTGCAAGGCGCTGATGAAGGAGGGCGGCGTGATCGCCCACGAGACCGCGCGGCTGCCGATCCAGCCCCTGCACCCGGCGACCCGCAAGGGGCTGATCGAACTCGCCCGCCGGAACGACGCCCAGGTGCTGCGCTGGGGTCGGTAGCCGCGTCTCAGCCCCGGTTCCCCAGCACGCCGGACAGGCGTTCCACCGCCTCCCGCGCCAGCGCCGGGCTGATCGCGAAGCAGATCCGCACCAGACCCTCGCCCTCCGGCCCGAAGGCGGTGCCCGGTGCCACCCCGACCTTCGCCTCACGTAGGAGGCGGAGCGCGAAGTCGAGGCTCGGCTCGTCGCCGCCCATCCGGGCCATGAGGTAGAACGCCCCGTCCGGCGGCGCGACCGTGACGCCGGGCAGGCGCGACAGCCCGTCCACCAGGATCCCTCGGGCCTCGGCGCAGCGGTCGACCATGGTGCGGATGAAGCCGTCGCCCTCCTCGAGGGCCGCGATGCAGGCATGCTGCACGAAGGTCGAGATCGAGGTGGTGCTGTACTGCCCGAGCTTCGCGAAGGTCGGCGCGAGGCCGCGGGGATAGATCACCCAGCCGGCGCGCCAGCCGGTCATCGCCCAGTTCTTCGAGAAGGTGTTGGTGACGATCAGCCGGTCGTCCTCCGTGCAGATCTGCAGGAAGGAGGGGGCGATCCGGTTGCCGTAGGTGAAGTGCGCGTAGACCTCGTCCGACAGGATCCAGAGGCCGCGGTCGCGGGCGAGGTCGCGCAGGGCCGTCATCTCGGCCGGCGGCATCGTCCAGCCGGTGGGGTTCGAGGGCGAGTTCACCATGATCACGCGGGTGCGCGGCGTGATCGCCGCCGCGATGTCGGCCAGCGGGAGCGCGAAGCGCCCGTCCGGCAGGGTCCGGTACGGCACCGTGACGGGCACGCCGCCGGCGATGCGCACCGCCTCGCGCAGGTTCGGCCAGGCGGGGGAGGGGATGATGATCTCGTCGCCCGGCTCGAGGAGCACCTGGGCCGCCTGCATGATGGCGTTCATCCCGCCCGCCGTCACGGCGAACCGGTCGGGCGGGATCTCCACGCCCCAGTGCCGCGCGTGATAGGCGCCGAGCGCCTCGCGCAGGGCCGGGAGGCCGAGGGAGGTGGTGTAGCGCGTGTGTCCGGCGAGCATCGCCCGATGGGCCGCCTCGACGATGAAGGGCGGGGTTGGCAGATCGCCCTCGCCGATCCAGAGCTTCACCACCTCCGGATCATCCCGCCCGCGATCCGCCACGAGGCCGATCTGGCTCGTGCCGATGCCCCGGATCCGCGCCGACAGGGCGGTCGCGAGGTCGACGGGGACGGCGGGAACGACGGTATCGGCCATGGTGTGTGGTTGCTCTCCGTGCGCCGGATCGCGTCGCGTGAGGCGATCGCAGGTCGCGGCGTGCCGATGGCGGGCCGCGTGCCCGCAGGATCTCGGCGTCTGGGTGATCGCCCGACCCTGACGCGTTCGCCCGCGCGCGTCCAGCGCCGGTGCGTGTCCGGCCCCGCCGTTCTCAGCAGGTCAGGCCGGACCGGCGGTCACGCCGCGGCGATCGCGTCCCGGTAGATCGTGATGAGGGACGTCCCGACATGCTCGACATGGGCGCGCAGGGCCTCCGCCGCCGCGTCGAACTTCCGCGCCTCGCAGAGATCCAGGATCCGTCCGTGCTCGCGCTCGGCTCGCGCCATGTCGCCGAGGGTCGACAGCTGAAGGCGGGTCGGACGGTCGCAATCCTGCAGAAGTCCGGAGAGGATGCTCAATGAGCGCGGCCGCTGCGCGTGCCGCAGCAGATCGAGGTGGAAGCGCTGGTTCAGCTCGCCCCACCGGGAGGTCTCGTTCGTCTTGAGCGCGTCGCCGTACGTGGTCGCGATGGCGCGGAGCGCGATGAGGTCATCGCGGGTATGACGCGGCGCCGAGAGAAGCAGCAGCTGCGGTTCGAGCTGCGCCCGGAGCTGGAAGATGTCCTCCAGCTCCTCCAGCGACACGCCCGTGACCACCGCGCCGCGATGCGGCATGATCCGCACGAGGTTGCTGGCCTCGAGTTGCAGCAGCGCTTCCCGGACCGGGATCCGGCTGATCCCGAATTCGTCGGCCAGCGCGTCCTGACGGAGCTGCACGCCGGGCGGCAGTTCCCCGTTCAGGATCCTCTGGCGCAGCGACTCCGCCACGGCGGCAGAAACCGTCTTGTGCCGCAGCCGACCTGTTTCCGGTCGGGCGGTGACCGCTATGGACATCGGGGCCTCAACTTCGCCGTATGCATCTATACATAACGTGAAGCTGCGCGGAAGTCTTATTATCCAGGTTTGGATACATTTTCTATAACGTCAGGTTGCGATAGGCGGATTCATCGCCGGACAAACCCGGGCAGGTTGCAGGCCGGCACACATCCCTTCGCCGCCATCGACTGCTCTCTTTGCAAGACGCGTGCGACGCTGAAAAAGTCCCGGCCCGCGCATCCCCGACGGTCCACCGTGCAGCTTCTGCTGGAATCCGCCGCGGCGCCTTGACCTGAATCAGCTTTGACCCCCGGGACGCATCGCCGGCCGCTCCGAAGGCGATTGCGGGCCGGCCCACGGCGCATGGGCGAGCGTCTGGCCGAGATACGCGATGAGGGCCGTCACGCGCGCGGGGCGGGGATCGCCGGGCGGGGTCACCAGGTGCAGCGCGATCGGGGGCGGCGACCAGCCGGGCAGGACCCGCTCCAGCCGGCCGGCCTCCAGATCGTCCCAGATCATGAAGTCGGGTTGCAGCGCCAAGCCGAGGCCCGCCCGGAGCGCGGGCGCCAGGGCCTCGGCGTTGTTCGCCCGAAGCTGGCCCGCGGGCTGGACCACGACCTCGGTTCCGGCCTCGTCGAGGAACCGCCAGCGGTCCGGGGTCGGCAGGTAGGCGTAGCCGAGGCAGGTATGGCGGGCGAGGTCGTCCGGATGCTTCGGGCGGCCGGCTCGGTCGAGATAGGCCGGGGTAGCCACCAGGGACCGGCGGACCGCGCAGAGCCGCCGCGCCCGAAGGGACGAGTCGGGCAGCGCCGCGATGCGCAGCCCGATATCGAAGCCGCCGCCCACGAGGTCGACCACCGCGTCGGACAGGTGCAGATCCACCGAGACAAAGGGGTACTGTGCGAGGAAATCCGGCAGCAGCGGCGCCACGTGCATCACGCCGAAGGTCATCGGCGCGGCGAGTCGCACGAGCCCGCGCGGCTCGGCGGCGCCCGCCATCGCCAGCGCCTCGGCCGCCTCGCCCGCGGCGAGGATCCGCGCGGCGCCGGCCTTCGCGGCCTGTCCCGCCTCGGTGAGAGCGAGCTTGCGCGAGGTGCGGTTGAACAGCCGGGCGCCAATCCGGACCTCGAGCCGGCTCAAAGCCTTCGAGACGGTGCCCTTCGACAGCCCGAGATCCGCGGCTGCCCGTCCGAACGACCCGGTCTCCACCACCTTGGCGAACACCGCCCAGGCCTCGAAATCAGGTAGCCGCATCGGTCAAAACCGGAAACGATGGATTTCCTTTGTTTCTATTTTCGGGACTGATGACAAGGGGCACATTGCGGTCATCGCAAACGCGCCGCGGTCCCCCGTGGCGGCACCCTGAGAGACATCGCCATGGTTCAGACCGGTCTCCATCACGTCACGGCCTTCTCCGGCCCGGCCCTGCGCAACCTCGACTTCCACACCCGGATCCTCGGGCTGCGGCTGGTCAAGAAGACCGTCAACTTCGACGATCCGGGCACCTACCACCTGTATTACGGCGACGCCGCCGGACGGCCCGGGACGATCCTGACCTTCTTCCCGATCGAGCACGCGGCCCCCGGCCGCGTCGGGATCGGCGAGACGCAGGAGACGGCCTTCCGGGTGCCCCGTGCCTCCATCGGCTGGTGGACCCACCGCCTGATCGAGAAGGGCGTCGCCCACGAGCCGCTGGTCCAGGTCTTCGGCGAGCCGACCCTGCGCTTCCGCGATCCGGACGGCATGATGCTGGCCCTGGTCGGCGTGGATCCCGGTGCGGACGACGCCGGGACGGAGGGCTGGGCCTCGGGCGAAGTCCCGGCCGAGCACGCCATCCGCGGCCTGCACGGGGTGACGCTCCTCTTGGACAAGGCCGAGCCCACGGCCGCGATCCTCACGGAGGTGCTCGGTCTCGGCGAGGTCGCCCGCGAGGGCAACCTGATCCGCTTCGCCGGTAGCGCCGCGATCGGGGGCCTCGTCACCGTTCGGGCTGTCGGCGGCTTCCTCCGCGGCCGGCCGGGAGCCGGCTCGGTCCACCACATCGCGTTCCGGGCGGCGGATGACGCCGCGCAGGCCGCGATGGGCGAGGCCCTCGCCGCCCGCGGCCTCCACGTTACCGAGCAGCGCGACCGGCAGTACTTCAGGTCGATCTACTTCCGCGAGCCCGGCGGCGTGCTGTTCGAGATCGCCACCGACGCGCCCGGCTTCGCGGTCGACGAGCCGGTGGAGGCCCTCGGCAGCGCGTTGAAGCTGCCCGCCGGCCTCGAGCCGCACCGGGCCGAGATCGAGGCCGTGCTGCCGAAGGTCGCCTGACCCCTGAGCCCGCCCCGCGCGCAGCGGGGCGGGCGTGAAGATCCCACGCAGGAGGTTGCCATGACCCAGGAATCCCTCGGCTTCGTCCACCACTTCGAGCCCGGCACGGATGCCGCGCGGCCGCTGCTGCTCCTGCACGGGACCGGCGGCGACGAGCACGATCTCGTGCCGCTCGGCCGGATGGTCGCGCCGGACGCCGCGCTCCTCGCGCCGCGTGGGGCCGTGACCGAGAACGGCATGCCCCGCTTCTTCCGGCGCCTGGCCGAGGGGGTCTTCGACGAGGCCGACCTGCGTCGCCGCACCGGGGATCTCGCCGCCTTCGTGGCCGAGGCCCGGGACCGCTACGGCCTCGGGGCGCCTCTGGCGCTCGGCTTCTCCAACGGCGCCAACATCGCCGCGTCGCTGCTGATGCTGCGGCCGGGGGTGCTGGCGGGCGCCGTGCTGATCCGCCCGATGGTGCCGTTCGCCGAGCCGCCGGCGGCCGATCTCGGCGGCCGGCCGGTCCTGATCCTCTCCGGGGCCATGGACCCGATCGTGCCGGCCGAGAACGCCCGCCGGCTCGCGGCGCAGCTCACCGCCGCCGGCGCGGCGGTCGAACACAGGATCCTGCCCACCGGACACGGCCTGTCGCAGGCCGATGTCAGCCTCGCGTCGGCATGGCTCCGGAACGCCGCGCTATCCCGCGCGGCGTGAAATCCACCACCCAGTCGCTGACAGGACGGATCACCCCATGACCTCCGCGATCTCCCGCACCTCGACCGCCGCCGGCCCATCGCTCTCCGGCCTGCCGGCGGTGACCGGCCGGATCCTGATGAGCGCGATCTTCCTCGTGAGCGGGGCCGGCAAGCTCGCCGCGCCCGCCGCGACGCTGGCCACGATCGAGGCGGCCGGGCTGCCGCTGCCGTCGTTCGCCTACGCGGTGGCGACGCTGGTGGAGGTCGTCGGCGGCCTGCTGCTCATCGCCGGCTACCGGACCCGGCTGGTCGCGCTGATC
The DNA here is from genome assembly GCF_053346215.1 of Methylobacterium sp. A49B. Classification (NCBI taxonomy): domain Bacteria; kingdom Pseudomonadati; phylum Pseudomonadota; class Alphaproteobacteria; order Hyphomicrobiales; family Methylobacteriaceae; genus Methylobacterium; species Methylobacterium sp. A49B. The sequence goes on along the minus strand of NZ_JBKFBO010000140.1, from coordinate 49,465 downwards.
CTGGCCGCCTTCGCCGTCGCCACCGCGGTGACATTCCACACCGCATTGGGGGACCAGAACCAGATGTTCCACTTCCTGAAGAACCTCGCCATGGCCGGCGGCCTCCTCCAGGCCGCCGCCTTCGGCGCCGGGCCCTTCAGCCTGGATTCCCGACAGGGCCGGATCTGACCAGGGCTTTGACCCGTCGGCGCGGGCCGGCGTGCCGAAAAGGCCCGGCCGTTCGCTGCCGCAGTGCGCCCTGACGCGCGCCCTGGGCGGTCGCGCCCTTTCCTGTCCGCCGCGGGCTCCCTAAAGCCTGCGGCGGACCGCGGATCGCGGCCCGTCAGCCGCGGGACCCAGCATGCCGACCACCGACGAACGCCTCGCCCTCGGGATCATCGGCGCGGGGATCATGGGCGAGCGCCTGCTCAACGCGATCCACGAGGCGCCGGACTCGCCCGTCCGGGTCGCGGCGATCTGGGATCCGGCCCCGGAGGCCCTGGCCCGCGTCGGCGCGGCTTTCCCCGGCGTGCCGCGCGTCGCCGATGCCGCCGCCGTCGTGGCGGCAAGCGCCTGCGTGTACGTCGCCTCGCCGCCGGCCTCGCACCTCGCCCATGCTCGCGCCGCCCTGGAAACCGGACGCAGCATCTTCTGCGAGAAGCCCCTCGCCATCGATCGATCCGAGGCCCGCGCCTTCGTGGCGGCGGCCGGGTCTGCCGGCGCGGTGAACTTCCCCTTCGCCTCCTCGCCTGGGGTGGCGACGCTTGAGCGCTGGATCGCGGAAGGCGTCGTCGGGCAGCCCCGGCACCTCGCCATCACGGTGGCCTTCGCGCGCTGGCCGCGACCCTGGCAGGTCGACGCGGCCCGCTGGCTCGACGGGCGCGCCGAGGGCGGCTTCACCCGCGAGGTGGTCTCGCACTTCCTGTTCCTGGCCCGCCGCCTCCTCGGGCCCCTGCAAGGCCTTGAGGGCCGCGTCGCCTTTCCGGAAGCCGGCCGGTCCGAGCGCGCCATCGCGGTGACGCTCGCGGCCGGCGGGATCCCCGTGACCCTGAAGGGCCAGGTTGGCGGCACCGAGGCCGACGACCACAACACCTGGACGCTGGAGGGCGACGCGGGCGCCGTGCGGCTGCGCGACTGGGCCATCGCCGAGCGCCGGAAGGCGGACGGTTCCTTCGAGCGGGAGCCCGACGCGATCCCCAACGCGCGGCTGCGGCCGATCACCCTGCGGCGGCAGCTCGACGGCGTCGTCCGGATGGCGCGCGGCGAGCCCCACCACCTCGCCACCTTCGCCGAGGCACTCGATGTCCAGGACGCGGTCGAGGGCATCCTCGCGCTGTGAGCGCGGGCCGCGACGGACCTGCATCGACGCCGAACCTTCGAACGGACGGCGCGGAATGCCGTAACCGGTTGAAGCCTCGGGATCCGCCGTCCTTGCGAGCGGAGCGAAGCAATCCAGCGGCGCTCCGCACACGCGAGGTCGCGCTGCCCTGGGTCACTTCGCTGCGCGCGTGATGACGGAGGAGACGCGTCAGCCGAAGCGTCCAAACGGAAATCGGATCAGACCTCCAGGAGGTCGATCAGGAACGGGATCAGCGGCGCGTCGGCGGGGGGCATCGCCAAGTCGCGCAGGGCCCTCGGCCGGACCCATTTCAGCGCCTGACCCTCCATGGACCGCGGCGTCCCCGTCCAGCGCCGGCAGACGTAGAGGGGCATCAGCAGGTGGAAATCCGGGTAGGCGTGGCTCGCGAAGGTCAGCGGCGCGAGACAGGGCTCCTCGACGCGGATCCCGAGCTCCTCCGCCAGTTCCCGGATCAGGGTCCCCTCCGGACGCTCGCCGGGCTCGACCTTGCCGCCGGGAAACTCCCACAGCCCGGCGAGCTGCTTCCCCGCCGGGCGCTCGCTGACGAGCACGCGGCCGTCAGCATCGACGAGGGCCACCGCGACCACCAGGAGCAGGCGGAGGGCCGGCTGTCCGGGCGCGCTCACGGCATCACCGCGAAGCTGGCCGAGACCTCGGAGGACAGCTGGAGCGTCCCGGCCTCGATCGGGACGCGCCGGCCCTTCGGCATGGGCGCCGCGAGCGCGCGGGACATCACCGGCATCGGCGCCGCGCCCCCGGTGCTCAGCGTGCAGAGCGGACCGAGCTTGGCGCCGACCGCGTCGGCGAGGGCCTCGGCCCGCACCCGCGCGTCCCGTGCCGCCGCGAGCTGCAGGGCCAATTCGGCCTTGTCCGGGTCGCGCAGACCGAAGCTCACGCCGTCGATCCGGTTCGCGCCCGATTCGAGGGCCTGCCGGAGCAGGTCGCCGAGGCGATCCATGTCGCCGAGGCGGACGCTCACCATGTTGCCCGCGCGGTAGCCGTCGGGCTCCTCGGTCACCGCCCCGCCGGGGCGGGTCACCGAGCGGGTCGCCGCCTGCAGCGACACGGCGGCCGTGCCGATATCGGCCGGCGGCACGCCGAGGGCGCGCGCCTGCGCCGAGAGGCCGGCCACCGCCTTCGAGGCCGCGTCGAGGGCGGCCGCCGCGGTCGCGCCGCGCGCCTCGATCCCGACCGTCACCTCGGCGAAGTCCGGCGCCCGGGTTTCCGCCGCCCGCCCGACGACGCTGATCTGCCGCTTGCAGGCCGAATCGTCGGCCTGCGCCCGCGCGGCCATGGCCGCCAGGATGGCGCAGGCGAGGGCCGCCCTCACGAGCGGTAGTCTCCGTTGATCTCGACGTAGGCCTTGGTCAGATCGCAGGTCCAGACACGGGCCTTGCCGTCGCCGAGTCCGAGATCGACCCGGACTTCGATCTCGGGCTCGCGCATCACGGCGCTCGCCGCCGCCTCGCTGTAGTCCGGGTCGCGGGCCCCCTGGACGGCCACCCGCACGTCGCCGAACCAGATCGCCAGCCGGTCCCGGTCGGCGGGCTCGCCGGCCTTGCCGACCGCCATCACCACGCGGCCCCAGTTGGCGTCCTCGCCCGCCACCGCGGTCTTCACCAGCGGCGAGTTGGCGATCGACATCGCGATGCGATGCGCGGAAGCGTCGCTCTCGGCACCCGTGACCCGCACGGTGACGAACTTGCGCGCGCCCTCGCCGTCCTTGGCGACGAGCTGCGCCAGCTCGATCAGCAGGCTGTCGAGCGCCGCCCGGAAGCCGGAGAGGCGCGGATCGCCGGGATCGGTCACCGCCGCGTTGCCCGCCTTGGCGGTGGCGAACAGCATCAGGGTGTCGGAGGTGGAGGTGTCGCCGTCCACCGTCACGCAGTTGAAGCTGGTCTTGGTGCCGGCCGACAGCAGGGCCTGCAGAACCCCCTGGGGCAGGGCGGCGTCTGTGAAGACGAAGGACAGCATCGTCGCCATGTCGGGGGCGATCATGCCGGCGCCCTTGGCGATGCCGTTGACGGTCACGCGCACGCCGTCGATCTCGGCGGTCCGGGTCGCGAGCTTGGGGAAGGTGTCGGTGGTCATGATGGCGCGGGCCGCCGCGGCCCAGGCCGCCGGTCCGGCCTCGGCGCGGGCCGCGCAATCCGCCAGCACGCCCTCGAACCGCTCCGCCGGGAGCGGCTCGCCGATCACGCCGGTGGAGGCGACGTAGACCGCGCGCGGATCGCAGGACGCGGCGTCCGCGGCGATCGCGACGGTGCGCGCCACCGCCTCGCGGCCGACCCGGCCCGTGAAGGCATTGGCGTTGCCGGAATTGACCACGAGCGCCCGCGCGCTCCCGTGGCCGAGCGCCTCCCGGCACCAGTCCACCGGGGCGGACGGACATTTCGAGCGCGTGAACACGCCCGCCGCCTGCGTGCCGTCCTCCAGGGCGACGTAGAGCACGTCGGTGCGGCCGCTGTAGCGGATCCCGGCCTGGGCGGTGGCGAGGCGCACCCCCGGCACGGGCGGCAGGTCTGGCGTCGTGGCCGGCGCCAGGGGAGAGACGGGCGGGGATTTCGCGGACGACATCGGCTCGGGCTCCGGCACTGCGCGGCTCTGAGTCGCCGCGGTCCTTGAGTCCCCGCGGCGGGCCGGTGTTGCCCGCGCACCCCCCGCGGCGTCAACCGCGAGCCAAGCCGACGATCCCGGTCCGTGCGGCATCCGCGCCGTGCAGCCGCGCGGGCCGGTCCGGCGCACCGGTTAAACCTCGTGCAGGCTTGGTACGGGCTTGCGTGCGGATTGTATCCCAGACTAGCATGCTGCATCGCAACGCCAGCCCGAAGTCGAGTGCGGAATGCCCCCAGCCGACGTCGAGACTGACCCCGGCAGCTTGCCCCAGGGCAGCTGCTATCGGATCCAGGTTCTGGTGGTCGGCCGGCACAAGCGCTGGCGCGACGCGGTGTCGGCGCAGGTGCGGATGCTGGGCTATCAGGTCACCGCCTGCGACCGCGGCGTCGACGCCATGGGCGTCCTGGCCCTCGGCCTGCCCGTGGACGTGATGGTGGTGGACGCGGCCCTGCAGGGCGGCCTGTGCTGCGCGCAACTGGCGGTCGAGGCGCGCACCCTGCGACCGGGCCTGCGCATCGTCGTCGCCGGCGACCCGGCCGACGCGCCGGAGCCGAAGGTGTCGGCCCGGATCCCGGACGCGCTCCTCGTCCCGCACGATCAGTTCCAGAACGGGATGATGGCGAGCCTGATGCGCGAAGCCCTGGCCAATCGCGCCGCCTGAACCGGGCGGTTCGCGGCGCTGCGCAATCGGGCTGCACCCGAGCCGCCGCTCACGAATCATGTGGCGTCGGATGGACGTCAACGCCGAGCACCTCACCGCCCGGGAAGAGGCACGTCAGAGGATCGAGGCTCTCTCCGGGCGCGCGCTCCACCGGGGATTGTCGAGAACGCCACGGCCATGACGTCCGCGCTCGAGCGTCTGGAGCTCAATGGCACGCCACTGCTGACGGCAAGGCGAAGCCTGCGCGAGGCGGGCGATGCCCTCGCCCGCCAGATGCCGGATGTCCCGTCAGCGACGCTAGATCGCCGCGGCGGGATCCGTCTCGTCGCCGTCATCGCGGTCGCGGCGCGCGCGCGGGCGACGGTCCAGGAACGAGCGCCCGAGGGCCCGCAGAGGGGCCGTGAGCCGCCGGACATCCTCGGCCCGCTCCATGATGCGCTCGCCGCTGCGGATCTCCTTGTCCAGCCGCGCCATGGTCCGGGCCAGGGCCGGGTCGTCGTCGTCGAGCCAGACCTGTGTGACGCGGGCGAAGGCGATCACCACGCCCTGGAGCTTGAACTGACCGAGAGGACCCTCGGTGTCGATCCCGGCCGCCGCCAGCATGTAGCGATGCGAGTTCAGCATCACGCCATTCAGCGCCAGCATCGCGAGCGGCTCGCCGCGGAGCGCATAGGCGATCCGGCGCAGGGCCGGCTTGTAGGGCTCCATGGCGTCGAGGCGGCGCATCAGCACGTCGAACAGGCGCTCGCGGGTCGGCTCCTCTTCGAGGCCCGCGAGGTCGCCCTCCAGGACCTTGCGGTCGATGATCCGGGTCAGTCCGCCGAGCACGGCGCCCTTCGACGGGAACAGGTCCCGCAGCTCGGCGAGGGTCAGTCCGGCCTCGCGGGCGATGTCGCTGACCTCGATGTCGTTCCAGGGCTGCTCGGCGGCGAGCCGCATCAGGGCCTCGACGGCGGCCTCCCGGGGCGGAAGCTTCGGTGGGCTCTCGCTCTGGCCGACGCTGTCCCGCGCCGCGCTGTCCTTCACGGCCTCGAGGGAGGCGGCCGCCTGGGCGGTCGCACCCTTCCGGGTGCGCTTCGACGGGGCTTTGCTCTCGGTCATCGGTCTGTCGCCCGCTCCTGTCGGTCGTCGGGCCTCATGTAGGCAGGGCGCCGCCGAAGGGCAGGGTCATCGCGCGACCTTGCCGCACGGCGCAAGCTCCGCTCAGCCGGAGAGTTCGCCCGCCCGGCGCTGGGCCGCCGCCACCGCCTCCCGCATCAACGCCCCGAGGCCGTCGGGGCGCATTAGGACGTCGAGGGCCGCCGCCGTGGTCCCGCCCGGCGAGGTGACGTTGCGGCGTAGCTCCGCGGCCTCGGCCGGGCTCGCCGCGAGTAGCGCGCCGGCACCCACCACGGTCGCCCGGGCGAGGTCGCGCGCCACGTCCGGTGCGAGCCCCGCGGCGACGCCCGCTTCGGCCAGCGCTTCCGCGAGGAGAAACACATAGGCTGGACCGGAGCCGGACACCGCCGTCACAGCATCGATCTGCGTCTCGTCGGCGAGCCAAGCCACGGTCCCGTTGGCGGCGAGCAGCGCCTCGGCAGCGGTCCGCTGCCCGGGCGCAACCTCGGGATTGGCGTAGGCGCCGGTGGCGCCCCGGCCGATGCTGGCCGGCAGGTTCGGCATCGCCCGGACGACGGCCCGGGCCCGGGGGAGCCGCCCGCGCAGGTCGGCGACGGTCTTGCCGGCCAGGATCGAGACGAGGAGCGTGTCGCGGCCGATGAGCCGGTCGAGGGCGGGTGCGGCCCCGTCGAGGCCCTGCGGCTTGATCCCCAGGACCAGCACGGCTGCGGGCTCGGGATCCGGCGGGTTCAGTGCGACGCCCCGGCCCGCGCACAGGTCCGCGATTTCGCGGGTGGGAACGGGATCGATGATGGTCGCGCGGCGCGGATTCAGCCCCGCGTCCAGCCAGCCGGCCAGCATGGCGCCGCCCATCTTGCCGGCCCCGGCCAGCATCAGGGAGGCGGGCATGCCGGTCCCGGTCGGCGACGCCGTCACGCCTCGCCTTCTGTCTCGAACAGCACGGCGTCGAGCGACTCGCGGGCGCTCTTGCCCGCCCAGAGCACGAATTGAAACGCCTGGAAGTAGCGCTCGCAGGTGTCGACCGCGGTCTTCATCATGGTCGCGCATTGCGGGTGAGTCGGGACCGCCCCGCCGGTCAGCAGCAGCGCGTGGCGGAACATCACCACGCTGTCGGTCGACCAGAGATCGAAATGACCGACCCAGAGCTGCTCATTGATCAGCGCGACCAGACGCATCACCTCGGTCCGCTGCCGCTCCGGCACCTTGAGGTCGAACGCGCAGGCGACGTGGAGGGCCTCCACGTCTTCGATCCAGGTGAAGGCCACATTGTAGTCGGTCCATCGGCCGGGGCTCGTAACCGACATCTCGTCGGTCTCGGCCCGATCGAAAATCCAGTCGCGCAGGGACGCAAGACGTTCGACGACGTCCAGTGGATGCTCGTTCCGGTCCGGATCGTGGAAGTCGACGTTGAGAAGCGGCATGACGATCCAAAAGGACGGCCCGGGCGATGCCAAGCCTGACGTGACGGTGACACGAATCCGGAGCGTGAGAACACTCCGAGAACTTGAACGGCCGGCAGATCGGCGCCGGTGGTGATGCGATCGACTGTCAAAGCTCCGAAGACATCGCCCCGCGGCCCTCGAATCACCCTATGCCTGACTATAGACCGGCCGTGACTCGCGACACAAAGTGCTGGCCCCGTTCAGTGAACAGGAAACCGGATCGTCGACGCCGCTTCCTGTGTAAAAGCCGTCGGCGTTGCCGAGCGGACTCAGACCACCTCGCTCAGGCCCGCGGCGCCCGCGCCGGCGCTGCCGGACTTCGCCTCCAGCGCGGCCACGCGCGCCGACAAAGCCTCGTTCTGGGCCTGCAGATTGGTCACGAGGTCGCGCAGCACGTCGAGTTCTTCCCGCGAGGCGATGTCGAGATCGCGGACGACGCGCTCAAGCTGCGCCTTGACCACGGTCTCGGCCTCGCGCCGGACGCCCTGGGCGGCGCCGGCGGCGTCCGTCATCAGCCGGGCGAGATCGTCGAACAGTCGGTTGGAGGGGGGCATCCTGGTCTCCCGGATCGGCCGGCTGCCGCGACGGCCGCCTGGCTGCACGATTCGAGGCGACGAGATAGGAATCTTCCCGGGCGCGAGCAACGCCCGAGGCGGCGAAACGGGGCCGGTCGGCCCCGTCCGCTGCCGAAGATCACATGCGGTGCATGCGGCGGTGCATCCGGTGCCGCATCATGCGGCGCTCCATCCGGCGGTGCATCATGCGCCGCTCCATGCGACGGTGCATCATCCGGTGCTCCATTGGGGTCATCCGGACCTGGGTCACCGCGTCGGGAGCGGCGACGGCACCCGGCATGGCCGGAGCCGCGGAGGCCGGCTGGACGAGGGCGGCACCGCCGAGGGAGGCCAGGACGGCGAAGGCGAAGGTCAGTTTCCTCACGAGGAGACTCCAATTCTCTGATGGCCGGGTATGAAGCCCGGTTCATCCTCCCGGATGGGAGGTGCGGAGAGTCGTCTCGTGCCAAGAGGCGGCACGGCGGGCCGGCGAGGGCCCGCCGCCAACAACTGCCGGATCAGAGATTCGTTTCCTCAAACGCCTTCACCCATTCGGCGCAGATGCCCGAGCGGACGATGTCGTTGCGGGTGAACTCCACCACCGGGATCGGCATCATCCGGCTCTTGATCAGATGCATGACGGTGCGCAGCCCCGATGTCTCGCGCAGGTCGGTCTGCGAGACGTCGCCGTTGATGATGACCTGGCAATCGTCGCCGATGCGGGTCAGGAACATCTTGATCTCGTTGACGGTGGTGTTCTGCGCCTCGTCGAGGATCACGAGGCAGTTCTTGAAGGTGCGGCCGCGCATCACCTCGAACGGGACGATCTCGATGTCGCCGGTCTTGAGGGCGATCTCGAAGGCGGCGGCGCCCATGCGCTCCTTCATGGCCTCGGTGAGCGGGGCGACCCACGGGGCGATCTTCTCCTCGAGGGTGCCGGGGAAGTAGCCGAGCGAGCGGCCCGAGGGCACGTTCGGGCGGGTGATGACGACCTTGGCGATGCGGCGCTGGCGGAGCTGGTCGGCGGCGCGGGTCCCGGCGATGAAGGTCTTGCCGGTGCCGGCGGGGCCCAGGACGATCACCTGGGGCGAGCGGGCCAGGGCGTCGAGATACTCGGCTTGGCGTTCGGTGAGCGGCTGGATGGGAGCGAGATTGCGTTCTTCGTCGAAGCGTGTGCGGTGAATGCGGGACGTGCGGTCTTCAACAAGTTCAAGTCGTGCGCGGCGTCTCTTCATGGATGTACACTCCAACGGGACTAGCCAACCTGGATCTGTCGCTGAACTGCCGTTTACCTGCTTGCTCCCGGCTCTACTCGTTTGCGGAACTCAATACCGGCCCCGGGCCGAAGGTTCCGTCCCGCGCTCGTCCGCCTGTGGAGAGCGTCACGACGTTCCGTGCGCGGCCGAATACGCGATGCAACTGGCGCACCAGCGCGATTCGCGCCCGACGATTGCGCGCCGGGTGTGACTAGGGGGTGACGGTTGGTGGAGAGGCTTCGAAAAAGCCGCGTCGCTGGCGCGGATGCATCAGGTTCGGGACGGGGAGGTCGCGGTAACGCGGCATCCGGCACGGTCACCATCCTCCCCGCCCGCAGGGGCGAAGCCGGCCGACCCTGCCGCCCTGAGACGTCCGGGCTTGGTCGGCGGGACGGGCCTCATCCGGCCTGGACGAAGCTGTCGAGGACCATCTTCCGACCGGCCTTGTCGAAGTCAACGGTCAGCTTGTTGCCGTCGACGGCCGCGACGGTTCCGGGCCCGAACTTGGTGTGGAAGACCCGCTGACCGCCCTGGAACGCGGACGGCGCGCCCGAGGATTTTGCGATCAGCTCGCCCTCGATCTGGCGGGGGCCGCCGGACCGGCCGCCGGGCGCCGACCCAAAGCCGCCACGGGTGCCCGCCTGCGCGGTGTTGGCCTGCGCCCGCTGCCAGCCCGGCGTGCCGTAGCTCGACCCGAACGGCGTGGGGTTGCGGTCGAACCGCGAGGCACCGGCGGAGAAATGGGCGGGCGCCTCAACCACGTCCACGGCCGATTCCGGCAATTCGTCGATGAACCGGGACGGGATGGTCGAGGACCAGAGGCCGTGGATGCGCCGGTTCACCGCGAAGGAGAGCTTCGCCCGCTTGCGCGCCCGGGTGAGCCCGACATGGGCCAAGCGCCGCTCCTCCTCAAGGCCGGCCCGGCCGCTCTCGTCGAGCGCCCGCTGGCTGGGGAACAGGCCGTCCTCCCAGCCGGGCAGGAACACGGTGTCGAACTCGAGCCCCTTGGCGGCGTGGAGGGTCATCAGGGAGACCCGCTCGGCCCCCTCGGTCTCCGAGGCCTCCATCACCAGGGAGACGTGCTCCAGGAAGGCCGCCATGTCGGGGAATTCCTCCATGGAGCGGACGAATTCCTTCAGGTTCTCCAGCCGGCCTGCGGCGTCGGCGGAGCGGTCCTTCTGCCACATCTCGGTGTAGCCGGACTCTTCGAGGATGATCTGCGCGACCTCGCTGTGCGGCTGGGATTCCACCAGCCGCGCCCAGCGGGAAAAGCTCTCGGTCAGCGCCCGCAGGGTGGAGCGGACCCGGGGCTTCAGCTCGTCGGTCTCGCACAGGCGCTGGGCGGCGATCCGCAGGGGCACCCGGTTGGCGCGACCGTAGCCGTGAAGCTGCTGCAGGGTGGCGTCGCCCAGCCCGCGCTTCGGCGTGTTCACGATCCGCTCGAAGGCGAGGTCGTCGCTGACGTTCACGGTGGCGCGCAGATACGCCAGCGCGTCGCGGATCTCGGCCCGCTCGTAGAAGCGCGGGCCGCCGATCACCCGGTAGGGAAGGCCGAGCTGGACGAAGCGATCCTCGATCTCGCGCATCTGCGCGGAGATCCGCACCAGCACGGCGATCTCCGACAGGGGGTGCTTCTTGGACTGGAGCGACTCGATCGACTCGGCGAGCAGCCGCGCCTCCTCCTCGGAATCCCACGCGCCCGTCACGGTGACGCGCTCGCCCGGCTCGTCGTCGGTGCGCAGGGTCTTGCCGAGCCGGCTCTCGTTCCGGGCGATCAGCCCGGAGGCGGCGGCCAGGATGTGGCCGGTGGAGCGATAGTTGCGCTCCAGCCGCACCACCACGGCGCCGGGGAAGTCGTGCTCGAAGCGCAGGATGTTGTCGACCTCGGCGCCGCGCCAGCCGTAGATCGACTGGTCGTCGTCGCCCACGCAGGCGATGTTCTTGCGATTTTGCGCCAGCAGTCTCAGCCAGAGGTACTGGGCGACGTTGGTGTCCTGGTACTCGTCCACCAGGATGTAGCGGAACCGGTCCTGGTAGTTGGCCAGGACGTCGGGGTTCTCCCGCCAGAGCTTGAGGCAGAGCAGCAGGAGATCGCCGAAATCGACGGCGTTGAGCGTCGCGAGCCGGGCTTGGTAGGCGGTGTAGAGGGTGCCGCCCTTGCCGAAGGCGAAGGACGACGCCTCGCCGGGAGGCACCTGCTCGGGGCCGAGGCCGCGGTTCTTCCAGCCGTCGATGGCGTGCGACAGGGCCCGGGCCGGCCAGCGCTTCTCGTCGACGTTCTGGTCGAGGATGACCTGCTTCATCAGCCGGAGCTGGTCGTCGGTGCCGAGGATGGTGAAGTCGGACTTCAGCCCGACCAGCTCGGCGTGGCGGCGCAGGATCTTGGTGCCGATGGCGTGGAAGGTGCCGAGCCAGGGCATGCCCTCGCCGGCGGGGCCGATCAGGCTGCCGATCCGGTGCTTCATCTCCCGGGCGGCCTTGTTGGTGAAGGTCACCGCCAGGATGTCGAAGGGCCGCGCCCGGTTGGTGGCGATCAGGTGGGCGATGCGGGTGGTCAGCACCCGGGTCTTGCCGGTGCCGGCCCCGGCCAGCACCAGAACCGGGCCCTCCGTGGTCTCGACCGCGCGGCGCTGCTCGGGGTTGAGCCCTTCGAGGTAGCCGGCGGCGTCGCGGCGGAGCGCGCCCATGGCGCGGGCGGCGATGGAGGAGGACGGGGCGCCGTCCCCGGCGGGCAGCGCGTGCGGGCGGTTCTGCATCCCGCATCCCTGGACCAAATCGCGAACGGCGTCGAGGCCGTTCGCGGCGGATGCCACCGGAGCGTGTGCGTGCGGCCGGTCTCGCGGGGGGCGATCCCGAAACGCTGGCCGCCCCGGCGCGCTACCCGAACGCGCCGACCTCGTGCTGGATCATCCCGGAGATCTCGCGCACCTGCTCGAACATCCGGCGGATCGGCTCGAACAGGTTGGCGTGCTCGGCCGCGTAGGTGCCGACATCCCGCGGGCCCGCCGGCTCGCCGAAGTTGAGGCCCAGCGTCGGGTCGGGGGTGACCGGGAAGATCTCGTCGAGGAGCTTCAGGCAGCCGTCGATATCGAGGCGCAGGAACCGCTCCAGCAGCTGCTCGCGGGAGATGCCCGCCTGCGGCCGGAAGCCCGGGATGTGCACCGCCAGGAACCAGATCCGATGGATCAGGGCGAGGCGGAGCGCGTGCAGCAGCGTCAGCCGCGCCGACATGCCCGGCAGGTCGGGGGCGGCGGCCGTCAGGGCGAGCCAGTCGCGGGTCAGCCGGCCGAACAGGCTCCGGAGCGCGGAGGCGAGGTCGAGCCGCTCCAGGGCGCCCGCGATCACCACCAGCTCGTCCCGGCGGAAATCCTTCTGCGTCCGCCGCGCCCGCTCCAGCCACACGGCCGGGTCGAGGGTGTCGATGTAGGCGCGCAGCACGTCGAGGTCGCCCACGGAGGCCGCGTGCTGGACCAGCCGGAAGGCCCGGGAGAAGCGCACCGAGTCGCGGCGCATGTCGCGGAACAGGTCGGGGCCGCGCTGGGCGGCGCGGCCGATCCCGTGGAGGGAATTCGCCAGGAAGCCGAGCTGGTGCAGGATCGCGTTGTTGGGGATCGCCCGAATCTGACGCGGATGGGTGATGCGGGCCGGCCCGCCATTGTCGCTCTGGCGCGCCACGGGGCGGGAGCCCGTGCGGTCGATCAGGCTCGGGCCGAAGGTGCCGAGCAGGGCGGCGTAGCCCGAATCGTCGACCAGCGCCTCCATGTCCTGGCGGGCCGCGGTGAAGAACTCGAGGGCGAAGTCCGGCTCGGAGTAGATCGGATCGTCCGCGGGATCCGCCTCCCGCGGGCCGTCGTTGAGGGCGTAGTCCGAGAAGCTGTCGTCCTCGGCCACGTCCAGGGCGTAGACGTGCTCGGCGATCCGGTCGACGCTGGCGCGGGCCAGCGCCTCGGTGCCGTAGAGCAGGTAGCCGTCGGTGCCCTGGAAGCTCGATTCGAGCCGCACCTTGATGCCGGCCTTGCGGGCGCGGTCGCGCGCATCCTCGGGCGCGAGGTAGGCGAGGCGGTCGCGCAAGCTGGTCGGATGGGCGCCGCGGCCGATCGATTCGCCGTGCGTGTCGAAGATCGCGAGCTCGATGTCGGCGAGGCCGTTCTGGACCAGCATCTCGGTGATGCGCAGGCGCAGCCGCTCGATCCAGAAGGTGGCGGCGAGTTGGCCGACATAGCGGCCCGAATCGGAATAGCCGAACTGCACGGTCAGCCGGCCGATGCGCTTCAGATATTGGCGCCAGTGCGGGTTGCGCAGAGCGTCGTCGAGCACCCGGATGCCCTGCTCCAGGGCGCTCGCCGTCTCGAACAGCGGTGTGATCTCCAGCTTGTCACTGATCCCGTAGTGGCGCGCCAGCCAGAGGGCGGCGAGCAGCGTGTAGCCGGTCTCGGTCTCGGCGATGAGGAAGCGCACCGGGTGGGTGCCGTCCACGTGCTTGAGGATCTGGGCGATCGTCATCATCAGCCGGGCAGCCGAGGCGCGCTCGGCGGCGAGCGCGCCGAAATCCACCGCCACCGGGCGGACGTCGTTCAGGAGCGCGTGGATCGTGGCGAGGTGCGAGCGGCGCCGCGCCGCGTCGGTGGGCTCACCCTCGAGGTCGATGACCCGGCGGACCGCGTTGTGGATCTGGCTGGCGTTCAGCCGGAAATGCGGCAGGGCGTTCGACAGGCCGTGCGTGGCGACGCCCGACCGCAGGATGGCGATCCGCCGCTGGTCGGCCGGATCCTCCGCCGCCTCCAGGGCCCGGGTCAGCCCCGCCACGAGGATGCTGGCGTCGGTCTGCGCGCGGTCGCGTTCGATGATCAGCGCCAGGGCGAACCGGTGGACCGATTCGAGCGAGGGCTGGTCGCCGAGGCGCGGCGCGACGGCGAGCTGGCGGTTCACCGCGGCCAGCGCGCCCTCGGCGAGCCCGCGGACCTCGCGGCAGGCGGCGATCTCGGGCAACTCGCGCATCACCCGGTCGAACTGCATGCGCTTCGAGATCAGCCGGTAGCGCAGGGTGTCCCACCAGCCGATGTCGGTGCGCCCGTCGGTGTCGCAGCCGACCCAGCTGGCGATGGCGAAGGGGCGGGGCGTCAGCTCGGTCCACCGGTCGGGCCAGCGGGCGCGGGCCGCGTCCAGGAGGGCGCCGTTGAAGGCGTCGAGGGCGAGCCGCCCGTTATTGGCCGCCGCGCAGGCCTGCTCGAACTCCACGTCCAGGGTGATCGGCACGTCCGGCCGTGTGGAGAGCTTGGCGGCGCGGGCGATCAGCTCGGCGCGGGCGGCCTCATCGGGGAGGCTCGCGGCCTCGGCGAGGAGGCCCGCCACGGCCCGCGGCATGCCGAAGGTCGGGTGGGCCGTGAAGACCACCGCGAAGGCGGTGCGGTGGATGAAGCGCGCGAAGTCCGCGACGGCGTCGGGCCGTTCGGGCACGGCGGCCACGAGGCGCGCCGGGATCGCGGCCTGCGGATCCTGCGACGCCGCCGGCCCCGCTTCCAGCCCGACATAGGCCCGCAGCCGCGCCGCCCGCGCGGACAGGGCAGCGGCGCGCAGCCGGACGAACAGGCCTTCGAGGTCGCTAAGCGAGATCTCGTCCCGGTCGAACCGCCGCGTGATGGCCAGCGTCACGGCCAGCACGGGGTTGCGGAACGGATCCTCCCGGGCCTGATCCCGTGCCCCCTCGATCAACCCGAGGAGGTGGCCCTCCAGCTCTTCGGGCTCGCGACTCGGCTGGTGCTGCATCGATCGATCCCGCCTCCGGTCCGCCCGCATCTACCCGGTCCAGCGCACCACGCAAGGAGCGTTCCGCGCGTGACGGTGGGGTGACGGCGGCCCTCCGCGCGGGTTAGAGCTGCGCGCAGCATGGAGCGCCTGCTGATCGTCCTGGCGATACTGATCTTCGCCGTCGCCGTGGTGTCCGTCGTCTCGATGGTGACCCGGAGCCGGCGCGCGCCGCTGCGTCTGGAGACCGAGCTCGACGTCGAGCACGAGGACCTCGTCCTCGGTTCGGTCGGCACGCGCAGGAGCCCCATCGACCGCAGCGCGCAGGTGCTCGATCCCCACGTGCTCGACCTGGAAGCGAACGAATTGGAACCGATCAGAAAGCTCGGCCGGGCGGACCGGGGGGAGGCGTCGCGGCGCGATCGGACGGAGGCCGGACAGTGAGGCCGTTCGCCCGCCTCGCGGCCGCCCTCGTGCTCGCCGCACCAGCCGCCCCGTCGGCCGCGCTGGGCGCGCCCGACGGGGCGGCCCGGCCGGCAGCTGCCCGGGCCGCACCCGTCCAGACCGCACCCGCCCAGGCCGCACCGGCACCCGCCGACACGCCATCCGCTTCGACGCCGCCTCCGCCGCAGGCCCCGAACCCCACGCCGGCGGCCGCGCCCGCCGCCGAGCAGCCCTGCGGCAGCCGGGCGGCGCGCTTCGAGAACGGCAAGGGGTTCAAGATGGTGATCACCCGGGCCGGGGAGATCCGCACGACGAACCCGCTCCGACCCCTGACGCCCGAGGTCAACGAGGTCCTGCAGGTCGTGATCGCCGGGAAGGTCGCGACGGCCTACGGTCCGGATTTCACCACGCTGCGGCGCGGCGGCGCCCCGGCGGGCATCGAGGCCATGCTGGGCGGCCCGATCCACTGGCAGGCGGCCCTGCCGGCGCTGCCCGATCCGATCGTCATCGTGACAGAGGAGGGTACGCCTCTGGCGAAGCTCGCCTTCAAGGCCTGCGACGAGCCACCCGCCGTGAAGGCGCCCAAGGCGGAGGCCCGCAAGAAGGCCCCCGCCCGGCGCGCGGCGCCGAAGGCGGCCGAGAAGACGCCCCCCGGCTTCTCCATGCCGCAGGGGGCGATCGCCGAGTAGGGCGGCTACTTCTGCTTGGCGATGACCTTGTCCTTGATGCCGTCGTAGACGTTCGCCGGGATGATCTTCTTGGAGACCAGATCGTCTTTTCCGCGATAGGGGCGGCCCTTGATGATCGCTGCGGCGCGCGCGGAGCCGACCCCGGGCAGCGCGTCGAGTTCCTCGGCGCTGGCGCTGTTGAGGTCGATGAGCGCGCCCTTGGCGGCGTTCGGCGAGCCGGCGACCGGGGCGCTCGGCGCCACGGGCTTGGCGGGCGCGGCAGGGGACGCCGCGCTGGGGGCCTGCGGCGCCGGGGCCTGAGCGAGCGCGGGCGCCGCGACCAGACTCGAGAGAAGGGCGAGGAGGGCGAGCGTCTTGGTGGGGGAAGCCATGGTGGTACTCCCGAGAGTCGCGGTCCGCAGCGCGGCACCGTCACCTCAGGTTTGGGCTGTCCCGGTTGAACCCGCGCTTAACGGTTGTGCTCCGGCGCCTCTAGCCACGGGCCTGCCCCAGGGCTATAAGCCCGCCCTCATCCGTATCCTGCGGTGTGCGAGGCGATCCTCCATCGAGGAGCCGCCCGCGCGCCGCTTTGTCCGCGGCGTCACGAAGGATCATCACCATGGCCGTTCCGAAGCGAAAGACTTCCCCCTCCCGCCGCGGCATGCGCCGCTCGGCCGACGCCCTGAAGGCGCCGACCTACGTGGAGGACAAGGATTCGGGCGAACTGCGCCGTCCGCACCACATCGACCTGAAGACCGGCATGTATCGCGGCCGTCAGGTCCTCAAGGTGAAGTCCGCCGAGGCCTGAGCCGCGGCGCGGCGGCCGCCGTCCTCAGGCAGCCGCCATCCTCGAAGACGCGAGACGGGTCGCCGGTCCGTCGTTCCGGGCCCTGCTGCGCAGTCCCGGAATGACGTGGACGTGTCTCTAAGACTTCGCTGCTTTCGGAGCGGATCGAAGACCGTCGCCGCGCCGTCTCACGCGAGGCGCCGCGCGGTCTCCGCGTAGGACGCGGCGGCCATCCGGGTCCGTTCCAGGCGCGACGGTAGCAGCGTCGGGTCTCCGGCCGTGAGCAGTTGTGCGACGAAGCCGGCGCGAGGCTTTCCCGCGGCCGCGCGCTCCGCTGTCGCAGGTCTGCCGGCCTCCTCGGATCGTCCCCCATCGATCACGACGAGTGCCCGCTCTGCGGACGATGCGGCGGTTCCGTGTGGTGGCCGCGTGCCCGCCTGTGGCGCCGGCTCTGTCGCGTCGGGCACGCGGCGCGTGGGCCGGACCTGTGCCGGCCCGGGACGGCTGCCTGTTTCGATCCGCACCATCGCCGCGCCCTCCGCACGTTTCCGTGCCGATGTCGCAAAGATGGGGCCGGCGTTTACTAATCGTCAACCATCGATACCGCCGAGCCGGCGATCATTATTTCTTTGCGAGCGCCTCTAGCCGCTGCTGCATCTCCAGCATCTGGCGCTTCAGGTCGTCCAGCTCGCCACCGGCATAGGAGGCGGGGGCCGCGGGAGCCGACGGATGCGCCCCGGCGGCGGGCGGCGCGAAGCCGGTAAACATCTTCATGGCGTCGCCGAAGAAGTTCATGTTGGTGCGGACCTGCTGCTCGATCGCGTTCTGGAACGCGGCCGGCCCGAAGCTCTGGGCGAATTTCTCGCGCAGCCCGTCCTGGTCCTTGGCGAAATTCGCCATCGAGAATTCCAGGAAGCTCGGCACCATCGTGCGCATGCTGTCGCCGTAGAAGCG
Source organism: Methylobacterium sp. A49B (assembly GCF_053346215.1). NCBI lineage: Bacteria > Pseudomonadati > Pseudomonadota > Alphaproteobacteria > Hyphomicrobiales > Methylobacteriaceae > Methylobacterium > Methylobacterium sp. A49B. Next base: position 31,880 of record NZ_JBKFBO010000140.1, on the reverse strand, counting down.
GATCAGCTGGCGCAGGAAGGCCACCGGAAGCAGATTCTCCGCGCCCGCCTTGTTCTCCTGCTCGAAGATGATCTGCGTGAGCACCGAGCGGGTGATGTCGTCGCCGGTGCGCGCGTCGTAGACGACGAAATCCTCGCCGTTCTGGACCATCGTGGCGAGGTCCTCCAGCGTCACGTAGGTCGAGGTGCCGGTGTGATAGAGGCGCCGGTTGGCGTACTTCTTGATGACGGTCTGGGTGGCCTTGACGGTATCCGCCATCGGGAACGGCCTTTCTGGACTCGGGACCTAAGGGGCGTGGCGGGCAGACCATGCGGCCCGGCGGGGCCGTCTTCGCGCCCGCAACACGATCCTTAAAGCCTTCCAAGGGCGCAGAAAACAGCAAACTGCAACTGTTCAGCGCAGAATAATGCAGGCGATCCGGCCGCTCTGCGCCATTTCAGTCTCGCGATCGCGTCATCCACGCCTTTTCGCGTCTTGTTCGACAACCTTGACTTCGCCGATCCGGCGCCCTTCATCCGAGGTCCGGCTTCAGAGCGCGCCCGGACATCGGAAGGCGCGCCGGCTCGCGAGAGGAGAACGTTCACATGGCAGGCAACGAAGAGATCGTCATCGTCGGCGCCGCGCGCACGCCGGTCGGCTCGTTCGGCGGCGCCTTCGGCGCTGTGCCGGCCCACGAGCTCGGCGCAACGGCGATCAAGGCCGCCCTGGAGCGCGCCAAGGTCTCGCCCGACGACGTCGACGAGGTGATCTTCGGCCAGGTTCTGACCGCCGGCGCCGGCCAGAACCCCGCCCGGCAGGCCGCCATCAAGGCCGGCATCCCCGAGAAGGCCACCGCCTGGGGCCTCAACCAGGTCTGCGGCTCGGGCCTGCGCACGGTCGCCATCGGCATGCAGCAGATCGCCAACGGCGACGCCAAGGTCATCGTGGCGGGCGGCCAGGAGTCGATGTCGCTCTCGCCCCACGCGCAGTACCTGCGCGGCGGCCAGAAGATGGGCGACCTCAAGCTCGTCGACACCATGATCAAGGACGGGCTCTGGGACGCCTTCAACGGCTACCACATGGGCCAGACCGCCGAGAACGTCGCCCAGGCCTTCCAGCTCACCCGCGAGCAGCAGGACCAGTTCGCGACCCGCTCGCAGAACAAGGCCGAGGCCGCCCGCAAGGAGGGGCGCTTCAAGGACGAGATCGTCCCCGTCACCGTCCCGGGCAAGAAGGGCGACACGGTCGTCGACACCGACGAGTACATCCGCGACGGTGCCACCATCGAGGCGATGGCCAAGCTGAAGCCCGCCTTCTCGAAGGAGGGCACCGTCACGGCCGCCAACGCCTCGGGCCTCAACGACGGCGCGGCGGCCATCGTGCTGATGTCGGCCTCCGAGGCCGAGCGCCGCGGCCTGACCCCGCTCGCCAGGATCAAGTCCTGGGCGACCGCGGGCGTCGACCCGAAGATCATGGGCACCGGGCCGATCCCCGCCTCCCGCAAGGCCCTGGACAAGGCCGGCTGGAAGCCGTCCGACCTCGACCTGATCGAGGCCAACGAGGCCTTCGCGGCGCAGGCGCTCGCCGTGAACAAGGACATGGGCTGGGACGACGCCAAGGTGAACGTCAACGGCGGCGCCATCGCCATCGGCCACCCGATCGGCGCCTCGGGCGCCCGCGTCCTCGTCACCCTGCTGCACGAGATGAAGCGGCGCGATGCCAAGAAGGGCCTTGCCACGCTGTGTATCGGCGGCGGCATGGGTGTCGCGATGTGTGTCGAGCGGACGTGATCGGTCTGTAACGTCGGCCCGATCGACAATTTAGACTTAAGGCCAAGATCAGAAAAATTCGCGTGCGGACGCCATCCGCACGCGGCATCACGGGATGCGAACAGGAGGAAACAATGGCTCAAGGACGCGTCGCCCTCGTCACGGGCGGCACCCGCGGTATCGGCGCGGCGATCTCGAAGCGGCTCAAGGACAGGGGCTACAAGGTCGCCGCCAATTACGGCGGCAACGACGAGGCCGCCAACGCCTTCAAGGCCGAGACCGGAATCCCGGTCTTCAAGTTCGACGTGGGCGATCTCGCGAGCTGCGAGGCCGGCATCAAGGCGATCGAGTCCGAGGTCGGCCCGATCGACGTCCTGGTGAACAACGCCGGCATCACCCGGGACGGCGCCTTCCACAAGATGACCTTCGACAAGTGGCAGGCGGTCATCAAGACCAACCTCGACTCGATGTTCACCTGCACGCGGCCGCTGATCGAGGGCATGCGCAGCCGCAACTTCGGCCGCATCATCATCATCTCGTCGATCAACGGCCAGAAGGGCCAGGCCGGCCAGACCAACTACTCGGCCGCCAAGGCCGGCGTGATCGGCTTCGCCAAGGCCCTGGCGCAGGAGAGCGCCTCCAAGGGCATCACGGTGAACGTGGTGGCCCCGGGCTACATCGCCACCGAGATGGTGATGGCGGTGCCGGAGGAAATCCGGAACAAGATCATCTCCACGATCCCGACCGGCCGCCTCGGCGAGGCCGACGAGATCGCCCACGCGGTCGAGTATCTGGCGAGCGACGAGGCCGGGTTCGTGAACGGCTCGACGCTGACCATCAACGGCGGCCAGCACTTCGTCTGATCGTCGCGACCGGATCGTCCTGCGGGCGCGTGCGGCCGAGGCCGGCGCGCCCGTTGTTGTTTGAGCGACCCTGCGTGCGGCGTGCTCCGGCCGAGTCCCTCGAGATCTGACAGCCTGTCTGATGTCGAAAGCCCGGTGCGTTCGGCGGTGGCCGGTCTCCAGTCCGCGCCCTCATCCTGAGGCGCCGGAGCGCAGCGGAGGCCTCGAAGGAGGCCTCCAGAACCCGCAGAGATCCCTGGAGCCCTCCTTCGAGGCCCGCTGGCGCGGGCACCTCAGGATGAGGCTGAGGATTGGAAAATTCAGGTCGGACAGGCTTCACAGAAGAAATCTGTTCGAATGTGCGCCGGTACTCATTCCGGAACCGCGGCAGCTCAGCGTCAGATGACGGTAATCTGATCGCGCCTGTCATGGGACGGCGCGGGTTTTCCCAATGCGTCGGTTCCGTGTGCACGGTTTTGCCCGCCGGACGGGATTGTTCACGTGCTCTGGGGCACGAACAACCCGTGCAGGTCGGTCTAGGTCTCGTTCCGTCGGGTCGCGGATGGCCGCGCCGACAGGAGACCGGGCCACACGTATCATGACCCAGCAGTGTTACGGTAAAGACGACGTTCAATCTGTTCGCGACCACCGTCCTTTGTCTACGCTGTCCGCCGGCGCGTCTGGGCAACGCCGTCCTCACCGCCTTCCGACGGCCGCGAAGATCGCGATGGCCGCGGCCTGCACCCCGGGCCTGCACCGGCAGCGCGCCGTCGCCCAGGCCAACAGCACCCTCCACCGGCAAGCCCAGCTGGCCGAGCGGCATGGATCGCCGGACCCCGACGTGGTTCGGCCTCAACTGCCGCGCCCGCTGACCCGGATCGAAGGAGGTTCCCATGTCTGACGTGACGACGCGCGGCCCGGGCCATCCGAGCCGGATCATCTTCGTGGCGACGTCCTTGTTCGGAGCCGCGGTGGGTTTCGCCAGCGGCGATCTCGTATGGTTCACGCTGGCCGTGATCGGCTGCGCCGCGGTGCTCTGTGTGGGCTACGGCCTGATCCGGCGACGGCTCGGGTGGAAACCGCTGAGCGCCGACTACCTGTTCGACCTCATGCGGGTGCTCGGCCCGTCCTGAGGCGACATCCGGCACGGCCCGCGCGGACGATCCGCGGGGCTCGCCGGACAGCCGTGCCCGCGGCTCGGCCAGGCTCCGATCCCGTTCCCGCTCTAGTGCCCCACCTTCGAGGCCACCATGGCGCTCGACTTGATCATCGCCGGCTGCGTCGTCGTCAACGTCGCGATGGCCGGCTTCTTCGCCCTGGTGGCCCTCTGGGCCGACTGAGCCCGCTACGGCGCGCCGACGCAGTTGGCGTAGAAGGTCGTGGTCGCCGGCCAGTCGGAGAAGACGCCCCGGACGCCGACCTGCCCGTGCAGCACGTCGAGGAGTCGAAGGATGTCGCCGTCCCCGGTCACCACCGGCTTGATCGACTGATAATAGTAGCCCCCGCCATCCTTCAGCGGCCCCGACCGCTCCAGCGACCAAGCGATCAGGTCAAGGCCCGCCTGCTTCGCTGCCCGCACATAGGTGGAGGGCTCGATCGTATCGCCCGGTCCCGGGCGGACCAGCATCCACAGGGGCGGGGACAGGATCCGGACGCCCTTCTGCGCCAGCTCGGCCATGCCGGGCTGCCACGTGGCGGCCTTCTCCGGGTCGAAGCCCTGGGTGGTCTCGTCGCGGTTGTCGAGGAAGATCGCCTGACGGCCGAAATCCGGGTCCTTGTCCAGCCAGTACAGGATGTCCCGGAGCTGGAAGCTCTGCGGGTAGACGTCCGCGGCCGGGATGCCGGCCTGCCTGTACTCGTCGATCAGCTGCTGCGCGTACATGTCCTGGGTGTAGGTGCCGTCGAAGGGCATCGGGACCTGCGGCGCCTTCAGCTCGGGGGTGAACTTCCGGCCCATGCCCTTCACCAGGGCGATGTACTCCTTGTGGGACATGAGCGTGCCGGTGGTGGCGTACAGATCCGTGCGCCAGCGCGGCGTCGCGTTCAGGTAGGCGGCCACCGTCGTGGCCTCGGGGTCGGCCGCGTCCATCTTGCCGTTGAGCGACTTGAACTCGTCGAGGGTCAGGTCGCTGGTGCAGCACTTGGCCGAGGCCTTGCGGCCCCTGGCCGGATCGGCCGGCGTGAAGCCTTGGCTGCATTTCGCCGCGAGCTGGGGCCGGGCCAGGATGTCGGTGGTGGTGTGCAGATCGCACTGGCTGTGGCGGCAGACGAGCTGGCGGTCTTTGGTAAAGGCCACGTCGCACTCGATGATCCCGGCCCCCATCCGGTCGGCAGCGATCAGCCCCTCGCGGGTGTGCTCGGGGAACATGAGCGGCGCGCCCCGGTGCGAGATCGAGAAGGTCCTGGGCGTGTAGGTCCGGTCGACCCCGCAAGCGGCGAGCTTGTCCTTGAGGGGGCCGGGCTTGAGCTGGTCGACGAGGTAGAACGGCCGGGGGCCCAGTTGCGCGGCTTCGCCGGCTCGTGCCGGCCCGACCGCCAGGATCAGCGCCACCGCTGCCAGGATCGCACGCATCGCAGATCTCCCCCGTTCCGAGCCGCCGGTAAAGAGCGGCGGTGACAGCCGGGTGACCCCGGCCTCGCCGACTCGGATGCCGCATGATAGCCGCGGGGCATGAGCCGGTCCGCATCAATCTCCGCCGCCCGCACGCCGAACGCGTCCGCCACGATCGCGGGGTTCGGCGCGATCCTGCTGTGGTCGCTCCTCGCCCTGTTCACCGCCGCCTCCGGCACGGTGCCGCCGTTTCAACTCGCCGCCATGACTTTCCTGGTCGGCGGCCTGTGCGGCTGCGCCACCTGGATCGCCCGTCCGAGCCGCGCGCGGGTTCTGGTCCAGCCCTGGCCGGTCTGGCTGCTCGGCGTCGGCGGCCTGTTCGGCTACCACGCGCTCTACTTCAGCGCGCTCCGGCTCGCGCCGCCGGCCGAGGCCGGGCTGATCAACTATCTCTGGCCGCTGCTCATCGTGCTGTTCTCCGCCCGCCTGCCGGGCTCGGGGGGCTTGCGCCGGGGCCATCTCGCCGGCGCGGTTCTGGGCCTTGCCGGCGTCGCCGCCCTGTTCGCCGGCCGGGGCGACCTGGACTTCGCCGCGGGCGCGTTGCCGGGCTACGCCGCCTCCCTGGCGGCGGCCTTCGTCTGGGCGGGTTACTCGGTGCTCTCCGCCCGGGTCGGGCAGGTGCCGACCGACGCAGTGGCGGGCTTCTGCCTCGTCACGGCCGCGCTGAGCCTCGTCTGCCACCTGGCCTTCGAGACGACGGTCTGGCCGGCCGACGCCGTCCAGTGGGGCGCGGTGCTGCTCCTCGGCCTCGGGCCGGTGGGTGCCGCGTTCTATCTCTGGGACATCGGCTGCAAGCGCGGGGACGTCCGGTTGCTCGGGGTCACCGCCTATGCGGCGCCAGTCCTCTCGACGCTGATCCTGGTAGCGACGGGCTATGCCAGCCCGAGTCCCGTCCTGGCGCTCGCCTGCCTTCTTATCGTGGCCGGCGCGCTCACGGCGGTGCAGGCCTCGCGGGCGGTGCGGCGTGCGTAGGAGAAGTGGCCCGCCGCCTCGACCGAGGGATGGCTACTTCCGAACGCCCGCTCGATCGCCCTACGTTTCAGCTGCGCGGCCGGAGCGCGAACAGTCGTCCGCTCGTCTGCCGGCAGGCAGATCCGTTCACGGAGCCATCACGTCCGGGACCCACGTCACGCCGAACCGATCCGTGAGCATTTCGTAGAGCGGCGATCCTGCCGGGCGACCGCGAAGACCACCTGTTCCACGCTGTATCGAAGGTGTACCGCCCCGACGCGCGCTACACGCCCCCGCCGAGCCTCGGAGCGATCCGGCGGGCGTGCTGGCGGGAGGAAGCCTTCACCATCGACTATACGGACGAACACGGGTCAGTCACGCAGCGGTCGATCCCGCCGCAGGCGATCATCTACACGGAGGGGCGCCTGGTCGTCCTGGCGTGGTGCCGCCTGCGCGCGGCGTCCCGGATGTTTCGGAGATTGATCGCATCGTCGAAGCGCGTCGCCAGAGCGGCAGCTTCCGGCCGGGACGGGCCTCCCTATTGCGGGCCTATCTGGAAGCCTTGGAGATCGCGGATGCGGCTTGAGAGAGCGTGAGCCCGTCGTGAGACGGACCCAATCAGACCTTAACCCCGCGGCGTCGGCCGCCAGTCCGGCGGCGCCATCTCGAAACCTGAGAAGTCGAAGCCCGGCGAGACCGTGCAGCCGACGAGCGTCCAGGCCCCGAGGCTGGTGGCGGTCTGCCAATGGCCGGCCGGAACCACGCATTGCGGGCGCTGGCCGGCGGTGAGGTCAGGACCGAGATGCCGCGCTTCGGCGTCGTGCCCGTTCGGGCTCGTGGTGATCACCAGCGGCGCGCCCGCATGCCAGTGCCAGATCTCGGTGGCGTCGACCCGGTGCCAGGCGGAGACCTCGCCGAGATCCAGCAGGAAGTAGATCGCCGTGCCGACCGAGCGGCCTTCGACGGTGCGCGGATCGCGGAACGTCTCGCGGTAGTGGCCCCCCTCCGGGTGCGGCTTCAATCCCAGGGTTGCGATCACCTCGGCCGCAGTCATGTACGCCTCCCTGCCGCGGACCGTCCGCGGCTTGCCGCCACTTGGCACCGATGCTACCGGCCGAAAACCCTCAAGGTCCTCACATCATGCCGAGCCCGATTGTACGCCTCCACCGCGGCGACCTGCCCGCCGACTACGACGCCGGCCGGGCGGTGGCCATCGACACCGAGACCCTGGGGCTGAACCCGCACCGCGACCGGCTCTGCGTGGTGCAGATCTCCACCGGCGATGGGACCGCCGACGTGGTGCAGATCCCGCAGGCCGGCCCCGAGCCGGCCGTGCTCAAGCGCGTCCTGGCCGATCCCGGAATCCTGAAGATCTTCCACTTCGCCCGCTTCGACGTGGCGGTGCTGTTCAAGGCGTTCGGGGTGATGCCGCAGCCGGTCTACTGCACCAAGATCGCCTCGAAGCTCGCCCGCACCTATACCGACCGGCACGGGCTCAAGGACGTGGTCCGCGAACTCGTCGGCGTCGATTTGTCCAAGCAGCAGCAATCCTCCGACTGGGGCGCCGAGAGCCTGTCGCAGGCGCAGCTCGACTACGCGGCCTCCGACGTGCTCCACCTCCACGCCGCCCGCGAGCGGCTCGACGCCATGCTGGCGCGCGAGGGTCGCACCGACCTCGCCGCTTCCTGCTTCGCCTTCCTGCCGACCCGCGCCCGCCTCGACCTCGACGGCTGGCCCGAGACCGACATCTTCGCGCACACATGACCGTTTCGGCGGGATCCTGCGCGATTCCCGTACCGGGTGAGCCTTTCCTGTCACCGCGCCGCGAAACGCCACTGCTAGGCTGCCTGCGCCGCGGCCTCCGAGTCCCGGCCAGGCCCTCCTCGCCGGTCACCATCCCGATCAGGCCGGCGAGGAGGGTCCGTCGTCAAGTCAGCGTCCGGGTGCCGGAGGGCGTCGTGATCCGTGCGCTCCAGCGCGGGCCGGGGCCATCCACGATGGTCGGGGGATCGGCGAGGCCGAGTGCGGCGTGAAGCTGCGTCACCGCGTCCGGATCCGGATGCGTCAGGACGACGGCCTCAAGGCGGGCGCCGAGGTCCGGCATCGACGCGGCGGGGCTACCACGAGGACCCCAATCCATCACATACGGCGCGGCGCCGTCCGCCGGCCAAGCTCCGTCCGGGCGCACGCCGAAGCGCCACGCCAGGGCGCCGCGGGTCATGGTGGCGGCCTGCCCGAGCAGGTCGCCATGGGCGGCGAGCACGCCGTCGAGGTCGTCCGTGCGGGCGACGAACCCGCGCAGCCGCCGGCCCGAATCCCAGTCCGCCCGCACCTGCGCGGCGTCGCCCAGGCCGAACCAGCGGGCGCGTGCCGGGACGAGTGTCTCCGGATCGACGGCGATCACCTCCAGGAACGTGGCCGCTCCGAGGCGCAGCAGGTGGTTGCGGGTGCCCATCTCCCGATGGCGGCCGCCCTCCGGCATGGAGAGGCCGAGGCAGTCGCGGACATGCGCGACGCCCTCGGCGAGGTTCGGGGCGACGACGGCGAGGTGGTCGAGGGTGAGCATGCGCGCATACGCTGTCTTGGATGATTGAGACGCTGCCGTGTCACAGGCCCTTCCGCAGGTCGAGATGGACCTGGGTCAGGAAGCGCCTGAGATCGTCCGGGCCGCGGAAACGCCAATCCGTGCAGGCTCTGGCCCAGAGTTTCATCTGTTCGTCCGGCGTCAGGTCGCTCGCCAGGATCGAGGCGACGAAATCGCGCAGGCGACGCCGATCCTCACCCTTGAAGCTGCTGAGAATCGCGGCAGTGGCTTCCTCCAACGACCCGTACAGATAGTCGATGCTCTGATTGAACCGCTCACCGAAGCGGATGAATTCGGGTGTCGCGGGCAAACGCCCCGACTTCCGCTGCGCCCGGTTGATCAGCTTGCTCCGCCGGCTCACGAATGCTCTCGCGTCATAACCTGTCCCGCACCTTTCTGAGGAAGGTTCTGAGCGCGGCGCCATCGTGGAACACGACATCGGCAGATGACGACCACCACAGTTTTTTTAATTCTTCGTCAGAAATCTGATAGCTGGTGATCGTATCCAAATATTTCCGCAAATTTATTCGCTTTCCCTCGTCTTTCAGGGGAGACAGCACCGTATCAATCATCTCGTCTTCGCTGGATACATCGTCCAAAATATCTTGATAGAACTGCAAACTAAACTCAAGAAATTCAGTCGACAATTTCATCTCAGTCTCCCTCCGTTAAAGGATAGGCGGTTCGTATGCGGAATCCTCGCGGAGAGGTGGGGTCATGTCTTAATTCGACGCCGGCATTGCGTGTGTTGCGCATGTAGACGACGCCTTCGTCTGTGCTGTAAGCCTCCCTTCCAGTTTTATGGTCGAACGACCTAGTAATAAATTTGCGATCATCTAAGCCGGATGCGACGCGATCAACGGCCTCTTGGTTGGACGCAAGTGTCTGATTCACCAGATCATTGGCTGATTCGATAGAATCAAAGCTCCCATTTCGCCGCATTCCTCCATGGGCAATCCAAGAGCGCCACTGAGATTTCCGCACGCGTTCGAACAATTCGTCGTCGGATTTGCCAACGTGCTTCCCGAGAGTGTGTCCGCCTCGACCTTCTTCAGCTTTCAGATCGACTCTGTACTTCTGATCGTCATTGCCCACGAGGATGAAATGCGCATCATCGCCGGTTGCAACTTCTCCAATACCGCCCTCATGTGTCCACTGGCCACCGTCTGGCTGACCGGCCGGCACGCGTGGTTGGCTGGGATTGTAGGCGTGTAGTACTAGTCCGAGCCGAAGTAGCTTTACCTCTACGCGAAGGGCTACAAGCTGCCATTGCGTCCGGGCGACGAAGGTCTCTTTCAAGCACATGAATTACCCTCGCCAAAAGCGCAGGGCCTACGATAGGATAATTGTCTTGTAGATCAACAATGTTTTTGTTTTGTTCTCGAAATGGGGAAGGTGCGGGTGAGTGACACGGCCAACACCGGTCACGAGCGGGGCCGGGCATCACGCCCGGCCCCCCTCTCACCTCACAGCGAGTAGTACTGCACGAACTCGATCGGGTGCGGGGTCATCTCGTAGCGCAGCACCTCGGTCATCTTCAGCTCGATGAACGAGTCGATCTGGTCGTCCGAGAACACGCCGCCCTCCTTGAGGAAGGCCCGGTCCCTGTCGAGGCTGGTGAGGGCCTCGCGGAGCGAACCGCACACGGTCGGGATCTTCTTCAGCTCCCGCGGGGGCAGCTCGTAGAGGTCCTTGTCCATGGCCGGGCCCGGGTCGATCTTGTTGCGGATGCCGTCGAGGCCGGCCATCAGCAGCGCCGAGAAGGCGAGGTAGGGGTTCGCCATCGGGTCGGGGAAGCGGACCTCGACGCGCTTGGCCTTCGGGCTCTTGGTCCACGGGATGCGGCAGGAGGCGGAGCGATTGCGCGCCGAGTACGCGAGCAGCACCGGCGCCTCGTAGCCCGGCACCAGACGCTTGTACGAGTTGGTCGACGGGTTGGTGAAGGCGTTGAGCGCCTTGGCGTGCTTGATGATGCCGCCGATGTACCAGAGGCATTCCTGGGACAGGCCGGCATACTTGTCGCCCGCGAAGACCGGCTTGCCGTCCTTCCAGATCGACTGGTGGACGTGCATGCCGGAGCCGTTGTCGCCGTAGACGGGCTTGGGCATGAACGTCGCCGACTTGCCGTAGCTCTGCGCCACGTTGTGGATGCAGTACTTGTAGATCTGCATGTGGTCGGCGAGCAGGGTCAGCGTGTCGAACTTCATGCCGAGCTCGTGCTGGGCCGAGGCCACCTCGTGGTGGTGCTTCTCGACCTTCACGCCCATGGACTGCATGGCGGCCAGCATCTCGCCGCGCATGTCCTGGGCCGAATCCTGCGGCGGGACCGGGAAGTAGCCGCCCTTGGTCTGCACCCGGTGGCCGAGGTTGCCGCCCTCGTAATCGGTGAAGCCGTTGGTCGGCAGCTCGGTGGAATCGAGCTCGAAGCCGGTGCGGTACGGGTCGGCGCCGAACTTCACGTCGTCGAACACGAAGAACTCGGCCTCGGGGCCGACATAGATCGTGTCGCCGATGCCGGTCTGCTGTAGGTAGGCCTCAGCGCGCTTGGCGGTGCCGCGGGGGTCGCGCCCGTAGGGCTCGCCGGTGGCCGGCTCCAGCACGTCGCAGACGATCGACATCGTCGCGGCCGAGAAGAACGGATCCAGGGTGGCGGTCACCGGATCCGGCATCAGGAGCATGTCGGACTCGTTGATCGCCTTCCAGCCGGCGATCGAGGAGCCGTCGAACATGGTGCCCTCGTCGAAGATCTCCTCGTCGATGAGCGACACGTCGAACGTGACATGCTGCCACTTGCCGCGCGGGTCGGTGAACCGGAAGTCCACGTAGCGCACGTCGTTGTCCCGGATCGTCTTCAGCACCTCGGCCGCAGTGGTCATCGTGGGCATCCTCCAGGGATTTCTGAACACTCTCTCGTCGCGCGTCCGAACCGGTTCGCCGCGCCGGCAAGCGGCGCTTGATATCTGGCGCGGGCGCCCCTTGCCACCCGGCGAGCGGCGGAATCGGCCTTTCGGGTGGGCTGATCGCGCCGCCTTGCCGCGCGCTCTCGGATCCGTGATCGAGAAATCACGTGTGTAGCGCGGGCAGACCCGCGGCAAGAGCCGTCTGGCACGCTCCGTGCAAAGGCGGCATCGGCCGTCGCCGAGGCGGCAAGCCGTTCGCGTTGTCCAGGGGGTGCCCCGGTCGCGCATCGATACGGACGAGAGAACCGGAATGACCAAATACAAGCTCGAGTACATATGGCTCGACGGGTACACGCCGACCCCGAATCTCCGCGGTAAGACGCAGATCAAGGATTTCGACAGCTTCCCGACCCTCGACCAGCTCCCCATGTGGGGCTTCGACGGCTCGTCCACGAAGCAGGCCGAGGGCGGCAGCTCCGACTGCATGCTGAAGCCCGTGCGCCACTTCCCCGACCCGGCCCGTAAGAACGGCGTGCTGGTGATGTGCGAAGTGATGATGCCGGACGGCGTGACCCCGCACGAGTCCAACAAGCGCGCCACCATCCTGGACGATGCCGGCGCATGGTTCGGGTTCGAGCAGGAGTACTTCCTGTACAAGGATGGCCGCCCGCTCGGCTTCCCGGCCTCCGGCTACCCGGCGCCGCAGGGCCCGTACTACACCGGCGTCGGCTACTCGAACGTCGGCGACGTCGCCCGCAAGATCGTCGAGGAGCACCTCGACCTCTGCCTCGATGCCGGCATCAACCACGAGGGCATCAACGCCGAGGTGGCCAAGGGCCAGTGGGAATTCCAGATCTTCGGCAAGGGCTCCAAGAAGGCCGCCGACGAGATGTGGATGGCCCGCTACCTCCTGCAGCGCCTCTGCGAGAAGTACGGCATCGACGTCGAGTACCACTGCAAGCCGCTCGGCGACACCGACTGGAACGGGTCGGGCATGCATTGCAACTTCTCGACCGCGTTCATGCGCGAGCACGGCGGCAAGGCCTACTTTGAGAAGCTCATGGAGGCGTTCAAGAACGCCCGCGAGGAGCACATCGCGGTCTACGGTCCGGACAACCACATGCGCCTGACCGGCAAGCACGAGACCGCCTCGATCCACGAGTTCTCGTACGGTGTGGCCGACCGCGGCGCCTCGATCCGCGTGCCGCACTCCTTCGTCAACAACGGCTACAAGGGCTACCTGGAGGACCGCCGTCCGAACTCGCAGGGCGACCCCTACCAGATCGCCTCGCAGGTGCTGAAGACGATCGCTTCCGTGCCGACCGAGGCCGCTGCAGCCGCGTAAGACGCGAAGCTTCGACAGACGCTACGAAGCCGGGCCCTCGGGTCCGGCTTCGCCGTTTCGAGAGCGCCTTCCAAAAGGTGGCTGCCGGCAGTACGGCCCGGACGTTTGGCTGCGAGCGCCGCGCGACGTTGCCAATCACCCGACGAGCCGCACGCCTTTCCCGGACGCAGTGGACGGTGGTCCGGTACAGGACGCGCCGCGCGAGCGGCGCAGCTTGTTACGCGCAGCCGCTTTGCGACGTTTTACGATGGATCCCGGATCGCACTCCGCTGGCGCTGCATGCGCCCGGGGAAAAGGGCTTGCGGCTCAGGACCGGCGCGGGCGCTCGTCTTCGCGGATCGCAGCGTCGTGATACCACGCACCGCCGCCGAAGCTCGGCGTCGGGGCGGGCTTCGCCTCCGTAATGGTCCTGGGCGTCGCGCGGGCGCGCCGGAACGCGGACAGATCGTAGATCTTGGCCGTCTCGCGCGGGTCCGTACCGGCCATCGCACATCCTCCTGCATCAGGTCTCGGCGACCGATCGCGTCGGCCGTTCCCGATGATGTGGGGTGCGGAACGCGGCGCTCCATGGCGAAAAGCGCCGATGCCGGACATTCGTGCAGAGCGAAAACTTAGGCAGTCACCGAACCGTGCCGGCTGGCCCAAGCGCAATCGCCGGTCAGATCGCGTCCGTGCCGGTCTCGCCGGTGCGGATGCGGATCGCCTCCTCGATGGTCGACACGAAGATCTTGCCGTCGCCGATGCGGCCGGTCTGGGCCGCCTTGCGGATCGCGTCCACCGCGCCCTCGACCAGCGCGTCGGAGAGCACGATCTCCAGCTTCACCTTCGGCAGGAAGTCCACGACGTATTCGGCCCCGCGATAGAGCTCGGTATGGCCCTTCTGCCGGCCGAAACCCTTCGCCTCGATGACGGTGATGCCCTGGAGGCCGACCTCCTGGAGCGCCTCCTTCACTTCGTCGAGCTTGAAAGGCTTGATGATCGCTTCGATCTTCTTCATGCCGCTCGGGCCTGCTCTGCGGTGGCTGGCATTTCTAACATCCTCGTGACGTGTCCGCCATGCCGATTTCTCGGCGCACCGGAGCATGGTGCCTAATCAATGTGCGATTCCAGCACATCCTTAGGGCATTTCGGGTTTTTGTGGCGCGTCTTTAGCCAAGGCTTGATCGGCGCACGGGCAGGGTTGGAGGCGGACATGCGGTTGCTGACGGTCGCGGCAATGAGGCGGGTCGATGCCGCGGCGATCGATGGCGGGACCTCGGGCCTCACGCTGATGGAGGCGGCCGGCGCCGCGGTGGCGGCCCGCGCCCGTGCCCGGTTGCCGGCGGGCGGACGGATCGTGATCCTGTGTGGACCAGGGAACAACGGCGGCGACGGCTTCGTCGCCGCGCGTCTGCTGGCGGAGGGCGGTGCCACCGTCGAGCTTCTCCTCCTGGGCGACCGCGCGACGCTGAAGGGCGACGCCGCCCGCGCCGCCGAGGCCTGGCGCGGCCCGGTCGGAAGGGCGAATCCGGAGGCGCTTCCTGCCTGTGATCTTGTGGTCGACGCCCTGTTCGGCGCCGGTCTCGCCCGCGACCTCGACGGTGTCGCCCGCGCGCTGGTGGAGGCGGTGAATACCAGCGGGACGCCGGTCCTCGCTGTGGACGTGCCGAGCGGCGTCGACGGCGACACCGGGGCGGTGCGCGGCGCCGGAATCCGCGCCGTCGAGACCGTGACCTTCGTGACCCTCAAGCCCGGCCACCTGCTCGAACCCGGCCGCAGCCTCTGCGGTCAGCTGAGCGTGGCCGATATCGGCACCGGGCCAGCCGCCTTTGAGGCCGGTCTCGCTGCCTGTGTGCCAACCTACCGGAACGGTCCGGATCTCTGGGCGCGGGACTTCCCCCGCCTGACCGGCACGAGCCACAAATACACCCGCGGCCACGCTCTCGTGCTGTCGGGACCGGCCACCAAGACCGGTGCCGCCCGGCTCGCGGCCCGCGGCGCTCTTCGGGTCGGCGCCGGACTAGTGACGGTCGTCTCGCCGGTCGCCGCGCTGCCCGAGAACGCCGCGCACCTCACGGCGATCATGCTGCGTCCGTGCGAGAGCGCCGACGACCTCGACGACATGCTCACCGACGAGCGTCTGAACGTGGTCCTGGCCGGACCAGGCCTCGGCACCGGCGAGCCCACTCGGGAGCGCGTCGCGGTGGCGGCGGCGGCCGGGCGGGGGCTCGTCCTCGACGCCGACGCGCTCACGAGCTTCGCCGGGCAGGCGCCGCTGCTGGCCGCGCATCTCGCCGACGGCGGCGCGCAGGCGGTGCTGACGCCGCATGCGGGCGAGTTCGCGCGGCTGTTCGACGGCACGGAGGCGACGGTGGAGGGCGTCGACAAGGTCGTGCGGACCCGGGCGGCTGCGCGCCTGACCGGCGCAATCGTCGTCCTGAAGGGTTCCGATACCGTCATCGCAGCCCCGGACGGACGCGCCGCCATCAACGATCACGGCAGCCCCTATCTCGGCACCGCCGGCTCGGGCGACGTGCTGGGCGGCCTGATCGCCGGGTTGCTCGCGCAGGGCATGGAGCCCTTCGAAGCGGCGTCCGCCGGCGTCTGGCTCCACGGCGACGCCGGCCTGCGCCACGGCCCGGGCCTGATCGCCGAGGACATCCCCGAGCTGATGCCCGCGGTGCTGCGGGGCTTCGAGTAAGCCGCGATCAGGTGACCTCGAACGCCGTCCAGAGTCCGGTATCGAACCGCTCCAGCACCGTGGCGCTGATCAGCCAGCGGCCGGGATTGTCGGCCAGGAAGCCGATCCGGGCAGTCCGGCCCTCCAGCAGCTGGAACGTGTCGAGCCAGTAGGGTTCCCAGCCGTCGTCCAGGGGGTGGAGCAGGCGGAAGCAGTGGCCATGCAGGTGCAGGGCCTGCGGGAAGGCCGTCTCGTTCCGCAGCGCCAGGACCACGACCTGGCCGCGCTTGACCGAGAAGATCGGCTGCAGGCCGGCAACGCCGCTGGTGCCGTTCACCGACCAGACCTTCTGCGGGTCGCCCGTGTAGACGGGCTCGGGCGCCGCCCCGTCCTTGACCTTCTCCTTGGCGTCCTTCGGCACGAAGGCGCCGCCGGTGATGACCACGTCGCGGCGCAGGGCGTTCTGGAGCTTGATCTCGGCCGGGAGGCGCTTGTTCTCGCCGATCGGCCCGATCGGCGGCCGCTTCTCGGTGATCCTGGGGCCCTTCGTGGTGACGCTGGCCAGGACGAGTCCCTTGCCAATCAGCGTGTGGATCTCGCAGGTGGCGCCCTCCTGCTCGGGTAGGTCGACCAGCAGGTCGTAGCGGGTGCCGGGCGGGAAGGGCAGGGTGGCCCGCAGGGGCTCGAACGTGTCGGTCGGTTGCCCGTCGACGGCCGCCACGTAGACCTTCACGCCCTCGAACTTGATCCGCGTCGCCCGGGCGTTGCAGGCATTGCCCAGCCGCAAGCGGACCCGGGAGCCCGAGCGGGCCTCGAAGGCGCCTGGCACCGGCTTGCCGTTGACGGTCACGAGATTGCCGAGGCGCCCGTTCGCGGCGGCGAGCGCCGTCTGTCCGAACGGCATGAGGGTGCCGTCGTCCTGGATCCGCCAGTCCTGCAGGACGACGCTGACATCGGCGTCGACCGCGGGTGGGTTGGTCTCCTCGACGACCAGCATGCCCGCGAGGCCGCGGCCCGACGGCTCGCTCGCCCCACCGACGACCAGGGGCCGGATCAGGTAGGAGCCGGCATCCGGCGGCGTGAAGGCGTAGAGGAAGTCGCCGCCCGGCGGGATCGGCGCCTGGGTCACCCCGCCGACGCCGTCCATGGCGTTGACGTTCCTCACCCCGTGCCAGTGCAGCGACAGCGGCTTGTCGGTCTTGTTCTCGACCTTCAGCCGCACCGGCTGGCCGAGCTTCACCCGGACGACCGGCGGCAGGGCCTTGCCGTCGAAGCACCAGACCGTCGTCTCCGGCGCGGGTTCCGGCCTGAACCGCGTCGTGCCGGGCGCCGCCGGTAGGGTCGCCGGCGCGGCCGCGGGCTCCGGCTGGGCGGGGGAGGGCGCTCCCGGCGCCTGGGCCCGCGCGGCCTCCGGCGCGAGCCCGAAGGCCGCCGCGGCGGCGAGCAGGGTCCGGCGCGACGGCGTGCCGGCACGCGAATCGGTCGGCGGCACGATGCGGGATGGCGGCATGGGATCTCGGCTGCGGGTCGCGACAGGTCCGCTCCTTAGCGGCGCGCGGGCTCCCGCGCCACAGGGGCAAGTTTTTTGCTGCGGGCCGGCCGGCCCATGCTATAGGGCGCGCTTCCGGCGGCCGGCGATGCGCCGGATGTCGGCGCGCGCGGGCGTGGCGGAACTGGTAGACGCGCTGGATTTAGGTTCCAGTGTCGCAAGACGTGGGGGTTCGAGCCCCTCCGCCCGCACCAGGACCTCTGCTGAGGTTGCGGTCCCCTCGGGACCCTCCGCCCCGTACCCGACATCTCGGCATCCCGGACCGCGCGAGCACGACGTCGGCCCGGCCGGCGATCCCAGGTTTCTTTGAAGAGCGACGACGACGATGCAGGTGACCGAGATCAACGCCCAGGGGCTGAAGCGCGAGTTTCAGGTGCTGCTGGCCGCCCAGGAACTCGAGGAGCGCCTGACCAACGAGCTGTCCGGCATGAAGGACAAGGTGCAGCTCAAGGGCTTCCGCCCCGGCAAGGTGCCGGTCGCGCACCTGCGCAAGGTCTACGGCCGCTCCGTGATGGCCGAGGTTGTGCAGAACGCCGTCAACGAGGCCAACCGCCAGATCGTCACCGACAACGGCCTCAAGCTCGCCCTGGAGCCGCAGGTCGAGTTCCCGAGCGATCAGGCCGAGGTCGAGAAGGCGCTGGACGCCAAGGGTGACCTCGCCTTCAAGGTCGCCCTCGAGGTGATGCCGAGCTTCGAGCTCGCCGACCTCTCCGACGTCAGCCTGACCAAGCGCGTTGCCAAGCCCTCCGACGCGGAGGTGAACGAGGCCCTGGAGCGCATGGCCGGCCAGAGCCGCCCGTTCGCCGAGCGCGAGGAGGGCGCCGAGGCCCAGAGCGGCGACCGCGTCACCATCGACTTCGTCGGCCGCATTGGCGGCGAGGAGTTCCAGGGCGGCAAGGGCGAGGGCATCGATCTGGAGCTCGGCTCCGGCTCGTTCATCCCGGGCTTCGAGGAGCAGCTCGTTGGCGCCAAGGTTGGCGACAAGCGCCTCGTGAAGGTCACCTTCCCGGAGGCCTACGGGGCCGAGAACCTCGCCGGCAAGGATGCCGAGTTCGACGTGACGGTCACGAAGATCCAGGCGGCGGGCGAGGCCAAGGTCGACGACGAACTCGCGAAGTCCATGGGCATGGAGTCGCTGGAGAAGCTCCGCGAGGCCGTGTCCGAGGCGATCGGCCGGGACTTCGAGGCCGCCTCGCGCCGCCTCCTGAAGAAGGACCTGCTCGACGCGCTGGACGGCAAGTACGCCTTCGAGCTGCCCCCCTCCCTGGTGGCGCAGGAATTCGCCGCCGTGTGGGCGCAGGTCGAGCAGGATCTCAAGACCCGCGGTAAGACCTTCGAGGACGAGGACACCACCGAGGAGAAGGCCCAGGCCGAGTACCGGAAGATCGCCGAACGCCGCGTCCGCCTCGGTCTCGTGCTTGCGCAGGTCGGCGAGAGCGCCGATATCAAGGTCTCGGATGACGAGGTGAACCAGGCCCTCATCGCCCGGGTCCGGCAGTTCCCGGGCCAGGAGCAGCAGGTCTGGGACTTCTACCGGAAGAATGCGCAGGCGCTCGCGGAACTCCGCGCGCCCCTGTTCGAGGAAAAGGTGGTTGACCACGTTCTCGGGCAGGTCAAACTCGTCGAGGAGCCCGTCTCGAAAGAGGCGCTTTTCGCGGACGATGATGACGACGACACGACCGGCGGCAAGCCGGCAGACAAGGCCGAGGCCGAGGACGAGTCCAAGCCCGAGGCCAAGGCCGACTGAGTCCCGCCCTGTCCCAGGACGGCGGGCAAGGGTTAGGCGATGGTTAAGCATCGCCGGTGTTCGCTGACATGTCCGGGGTTGCCCTGATTCGCGGCAGCCCCGGGCCTCACTCTGGGGCAGGACGAGATGAGAGATCCGATCGACGTCTACAACAACGCGCTCGTGCCGATGGTCGTCGAGCAGTCGAGCCGCGGCGAGCGCGCCTTCGACATCTATTCCCGCCTGCTGCGTGAGCGCATCATCTTCCTCACCGGTCCCGTGGAGGATTACGGCGCATCCCTGATCGTGGCGCAGCTGCTGTTCCTCGAGGCGGAGAACCCGAAGAAGGAAATCTCCTTCTACATCAACTCCCCCGGCGGCGTCGTCACCTCGGGCCTGTCGATCTACGACACGATGCAGTTCATCCGCTGCCCGGTGACGACCCTCTGCGTCGGCCAGGCCGCCTCGATGGGCTCGCTGCTGCTGACCGCCGGCGAGCCCGGCCATCGCTTCGCCCTCCCGAACGCCCGGATCATGGTCCATCAGCCCTCCGGCGGCTTCCAGGGCCAGGCGACCGACATCCTGATCCACGCCCGCGAGATCGAGGCGCTGAAGCGGCGCCTGAACGAGATCTACGTGAAGCACACGGGTCGCGACTACGACACGATCCATACGGCGCTGGAGCGCGACAACTTCATGACCGCCGACGCGGCCAAGGAGTTCGGTCTCATCGACGAGGTGATCGAGAAGCGTCCGGAGCCGGCCGCAACCTAAGCGGAATGCGTCGTCCGACCGCCGCGGCGCGGCCTTGATCCCGCCGCGGCAGCGTGTTTGCATCGAGGTTCGGGCCCTTCGGTCAAAGGCGCACAGCACACTGTTTCTTTAAACGGGCCCCCTACATTCATGCGATGCGCGTCCGCCCGTAGCCGGCTGCGGACGCGGGGAATCGGAGACCGATATGAGCAAGACTGGCGGCAACGACTCGAAGAGCACGCTGTATTGCTCGTTCTGCGGCAAGAGCCAGCACGAGGTCCGCAAGCTGATCGCCGGCCCGACCGTGTTCATCTGCGACGAGTGCGTCGAGCTGTGCATGGACATCATCCGCGAGGAGTCGAAATCCTCGCTGGTGAAGAGCCGCGACGGGGTGCCGACGCCGAAGGAGATCCGCCGGGTCCTCGACGATTACGTCATCGGCCAGGACTTCGCCAAGAAGGTCCTCTCGGTCGCGGTGCACAACCACTACAAGCGGCTCGCCCACGCGACGAAGCACAACGACGTCGAGCTGGCCAAGTCCAACATCATGCTGATCGGGCCGACCGGCTCGGGCAAGACACTGCTCGCGCAGACGCTGGCCCGGATCCTCGACGTGCCGTTCACCATGGCGGACGCCACGACGCTCACCGAGGCCGGCTACGTCGGTGAGGACGTCGAGAACATCATCCTGAAGCTGCTCCAGGCCTCGGACTACAACGTCGAGCGGGCGCAGCGCGGCATCGTCTACATCGACGAGATCGACAAGATCTCCCGCAAGTCCGACAACCCGTCGATCACCCGCGACGTGTCGGGCGAGGGCGTGCAGCAGGCGCTCCTGAAGATCATGGAGGGCACGGTCGCCTCCGTCCCGCCCCAGGGCGGCCGGAAGCACCCGCAGCAGGAATTCCTGCAGGTCGACACCACCAACATCCTGTTCATCTGCGGCGGCGCCTTCGCGGGGCTGGAGCGGATCATCTCCCAGCGCGGCAAGGGCACCTCGATCGGCTTCGGCGCGACCGTGCAGGCCCCGGATGACCGCCGCACCGGCGAGATCTTCCGCTCGGTCGAGCCGGAGGATCTGCTGAAGTTCGGCCTCATCCCCGAGTTCGTCGGCCGCCTGCCGGTCCTGGCGACCCTGGAGGACCTCGACGAGGCCGCGCTGAAGAAGATTCTTCAGGAGCCGAAGAACGCCCTGGTCAAGCAGTACCAGCGGCTGTTCGAGATGGAGAACGTCGATCTGACCTTCCAGGACGAGGCGCTCTCGCTCGTGGCCCGCAAGGCGATCGAGCGCAAGACCGGCGCCCGCGGTCTGCGCTCCATCCTGGAGACGATTCTGCTCGACACGATGTACGACCTGCCGGGCCTCGAGTCCGTGGAGCAGGTGGTCATCGGTCCGGAGGTGGTGGAGGGCAAGTCGCGCCCCCTCTACATCCACGGCGACCGCAACAAGGACGCGCCCGCCAGCGTCAGCGCGTAGGCGCCCGGTAGGGTTGCATTGAGCGCCCGGCTCCGGCCGGGCGCGCTGCGGGGATCGGCTTGAAAATGTTGCTCCCCGCAGCCACCTCAGGCTCAGCGCGGTGGCCGCACGCTCCTTCGAGGTCCGGTCCGCGTCGCCAGCCGCAAAGTTAGCGAAATCCGACCCTCGCGGCCCGGTCGGCCCCTGGCTGTAGGCGCGCTCCGTGCATGGGGGCGCCGAACCCGGGCGTCCTGAGAGGAAGTCAGCATGTCACAGTCGAAATCGCGCCAGCCGGTGGTCCCGGGTTCGACGGGCACCTACGCCGTCCTCCCCCTGCGCGACATCGTCGTCTTCCCGCACATGATCGTGCCCCTGTTCGTGGGCCGCGAGAAGTCGATCCGCGCCCTTGAGGAGGCCGTGCGCACGGACCGCCATATCCTGCTCGCCACGCAGATCAATGCGGGCGACGACGATCCGGCGACCGACGCCATCTACAAGATCGGAACCCTCGCCTCCGTGCTCCAGCTGCTGAAGCTGCCTGACGGCACCGTGAAGGTGCTGGTCGAGGGCGTCGGCCGCGCGAAGGTCGTGGACTTCACCCGCTCGGACGAGTTCTACGAGGCCACTGCCGAGGCGTTGCACGACGAACTCGGCGACCGCGTCGAGGCCGAGGCGCTCGCGCGCTCCGTGCTCTCGGAGTTCGAGAACTACGTCAAGCTGAACAAGAAGATCTCTCCCGAGGTCGTCTCCGCCGTGACCCAGATCGACGAGCCGTCCAAGCTCGCCGACACGATCGGCTCGCACCTGCTCGTCAAGATCTCCGACAAGCAGGGCATCCTGGAGACACCTACGGTGGCGCAGCGCCTCGAGCGCGTGCTGTCGCTGATGGAGAGCGAGATCTCCGTGCTCCAGGTGGAGAAGCGCATCCGGACCCGCGTCAAGCGGCAGATGGAGAAGACCCAGCGCGAGTACTACCTGAACGAGCAAATGAAGGCGATCCAGAAGGAGCTGGGCGACTCCGAGGATGGCCGCGACGAGTTGGCCGAGCTGGAAGAGAAGATCGAGAAGACCAAGCTCTCCAAGGAGGCCCGCGACAAGGCCACCGCCGAGCTGAAGAAGCTCCGGCAGATGTCACCGATGTCGGCCGAGGCGACCGTCGTGCGCAACTATCTCGACTGGATGCTCGGCATCCCGTGGGGCAAGCGCTCGAAGATCAAGAAGGACCTGCTCGGCGCCCAGGCGCTGCTCGACGAGGACCATTTCGGCCTCGACAAGGTCAAGGAGCGGATCGTCGAGTACCTCGCCGTGCAGCAGCGGGCGAACAAGCTCACCGGTCCGATCCTGTGCCTCGTCGGTCCCCCGGGCGTCGGCAAGACCTCGCTCGGTAAGTCCATCGCCAAGGCGACGGGTCGCGAGTTCGTCCGGATGTCGCTCGGCGGCGTCCGCGACGAGGCCGAGATCCGCGGTCACCGCCGGACCTATATCGGCTCGATGCCCGGCAAGATCGTGCAGTCGATGCGCAAGGCCAAGACCTCGAACCCGCTCATCCTGCTCGACGAGATCGACAAGATGGGCATGGATTTCCGCGGCGATCCGTCGGCGGCGCTCCTCGAGGTGCTCGACCCTGAGCAGAACAGCACCTTCAACGACCACTACCTGGAGGTGGATTACGACCTCTCGAACGTGATGTTCGTGACCACGGCCAACACCCTCAACATTCCGGGCCCGCTCATGGACCGGATGGAGGTGATCCGCATCGCCGGCTACACCGAGGAGGAGAAGGTCGAGATCGCGCGCAAGCACCTGATCCCGAACGCCCTGAAGAAGCACGGCCTCGGGACGCATGAGTGGTCGATCGACGATGACGGGCTGATGATGCTGGTCCGCCGCTACACGCGGGAGGCCGGCGTCCGCAACCTGGAGCGCGAGCTGTCCAACCTGATCCGCAAGGCGGTGAAGGAGATCCTGATCACCAAGACCAAGTCGGTCGCGGTGACACCGGAGAACCTGCCCGTCTTCCTCGGCCCGCCGAAGTTCCGTTATGGCGAGATCGACGCGGACGATCAGGTCGGCGTGGTGACGGGTCTGGCCTGGACCGAGGTCGGCGGCGAGCTGCTGACGATCGAGGGCGTCATGATGCCTGGTAAGGGCAAGATGACGGTCACCGGCAACCTGAAGGACGTGATGAAGGAGTCGATCTCGGCGGCGGCGAGCTACGTCCGCTCCCGAGCCCTGGATTTCGGCATCGAGCCGCCGCTCTTCGAGCGCCGCGACATCCACGTCCACGTTCCGGAGGGGGCGACCCCGAAGGACGGTCCGTCGGCCGGCATCGCCATGGCGACCGCGATCATCTCGACGCTCACCGGGATCCCGGTCCGTCGCGACGTCGCGATGACCGGCGAGGTGACGCTCCGCGGCCGGGTCCTGCCGATCGGTGGCCTGAAGGAGAAGCTGCTCGCCGCGCTCCGCGGCGGCATCAAGACGGTGCTGATCCCCGAGGAGAACGCCAAGGACATCGCCGAGGTGCCCGACAGCGTGAAGAACGGTTTGGAGATCATCCCGGTCTCGCGGATGGATCAGGTGCTGGAGAAGGCGCTGGTCCGCCAGCCCGAGGCGATCGAGTGGGAAGAGCCGCTGCCCGTGGCCAAGCCCGCCCGGGCCGAGGAGGACGGTGCCGCCTTCGTGGCGCACTGAGCCACTTGAGCGTGTGAGACGAGCCCCCGGTGCCCGGCGCCGGGGGCTTTTTGATGCCCTGACGCCCGGACGCCTACTGCTTGCCCCATGATGCAAGCGCTGCTCCGGGCTTGCGGATCGGCCCAACGGATCGTTATGGGCATCCAATTTACGGGGCACGTGTCCCGGCTCGGCGGCGGAGGCTATGCAGTGCCGCCCTTAGGCGCAACCGGACGCGCGAAGCCTTGCACCAAACCGGTGCCATGCCGTAACGGTGGGCCGCGGGGCGGTTAGCTCAGTTGGTAGAGCGTCTCCTTTACACGGAGAGGGTCGGGGGTTCGAGTCCCTCACCGCCCACCAGATATTACAGCGACTTAGCGATCGTTTTTACTCATCGTGCTTACCAGAGCATTCGTCCGGTAAGCGTATAGTAAGCATCATGGCTATCGACCCCACCGTCTCCGAGCTGCGCAAAGCCGCCGAAATCTCCGACCAGGAGACCTATGCCGCAGTCGACGCGGTGCTAGCCGACCTCACCGCCGAGGCCTATCCGCTGGCGAAGGGCTGGACCCTCGACCTTGTAGAGGTGCTGGAGACGAACGAGCGCGCGGCCCAGGCGCTGGAGACCGACAAGTCGGCGTGGAAGCGCAACATGATCCGGACTGCGGTGCTGCTGGCGCATCCGGTGAAGGAGTGAGGCGATGGCCGAAGAACCCGCTCCGCTGATGGATCCATACGAAGCGCTCAGGCTCATCGAGCTGTTCGTCAACGTCGCAGGAGAGGTCGATAACCCTGGCGCCTCCGACTTGGTCCTGCGCGAAATCCGGAACGTGCTGGCCAAGGCGCTTCCGGCGAAGCCTAGACGCAGGCGGCGGAGAGCATGAGCGACGACGCAAGACGCGAACTTGTGGCCAGCCGTCTGATGGGGCGGCTCAGTGGGTTCATCCAAGGTATCGGGATGAGCGGCGTGGACGCCCGGGAGATCGTGAACCGCGCCATCGCCGACGACCCATCGGCCGACGAGCACGACATCGAGGCGAAGGCGCGCGCCTGGATGCTGATCGCACTGACGTAAAGATGGGCGACATCGATCCGATCCTAGAGGCCGTTGAGGCGCTGCGGCTGCTCGGCAAAACGGTCGAGCCCTGGAGCGACGACTTCGCGCTCTGGCTGGTCGACAGCGAGGCGCTCACCGACAGCGACCTTTTGGCTTTGGCTATCTGGCTGGGCCTGATGGACTCGCCGGGGATGCTGCAATAGCTCGCCGGCATGCCTAAAGAACACGAGCTCGATCCGCCGATGGATCCCGTGGAGGCGCTGAAGCGCATCCGCGCGCTCGTTGAGGGCTCGTGCGAAACGATCTACGGCACGCCGGCCGAGCCGATTATCCAGATGATCACTGGCATCCTCGACAAGGCGCTAACACCGAAGCAACGATGCCGCCCGTCGAGACGCCGCCCGTCGAAGCCATGACCCCGCAGACGACAATCGGTTGGATCCTGTTCGTCATCATGTGGGTGGCCGGTCCGATCACCGGGTACACCTCATCAAGCTTGATCGCCTCTGTTTTGGAGCGAAAGTCAGTCAAGAGGCGCGACGCCATCACGTTTGCGCTCTTCGGAAGCCTCCTAACGGTCTCCACGCTGGTGCTCATATCCGTCGTCGGCCTGTAGAAGCATGCCCACCGAACCGCACGCCCCGGTCCGCGGCCTCGCGCTGAAGGCCCTGCGCGCCGTAGCGGCCAACCCAGGCGGCCTCCGGATGCAGGCGCATCCGTCCGTCATGCCGATGCTGGTCGAGATGGGGCTGGTCGAGTCGCGAATTACCCGTGGCCCAGGACGCACGCGGTCGGCGTGGTATCTGACGCACGCCGGTCGCTACCTGCTGGCCCAACTCGGGCGGCATGAGGTGCGGGCGGACTAGCCGTGACTGACGAGCAGAAGGGCTACCTGCAGGCGCTGTCGGATGTGCGCGCTTGGCACCGCTGGCAGATCGGACAAGCCCTCGGCGATGTCCGGGTCGTTCAGGCCCACGAGAGTGCGATCGCGTGGCTCGACGATCTGATCGCCGCGAAGAAGCGACATGCAGCCGAGAATGAGGCGGAGCGGCGGCTGCAGCGCGAGCCCTGCAAGCAGCCGAGCCGCGATGCGGGCGAACCTGCCCAGCAGCGCGGCCCAACCGCATGCAGCTTGACGCTAACGCGTTAGGCTGCCGTCGCCTCGTGGCGAGAGCCTCGTTTGCGGCGGAGGAACATGAAGGCGCCGCCGACCAGGGCAAGGCCGAGGAAGCGGTTCACTTCGGGTGAGGGGGCCCCGCCAGATCCGCCACCACCGCCGCCACCACTCGAGGATGTTGTAGTTTCTGCAGAGAAAAGACCGTTGAGAACATTGCCGAAAGAGAAATTGTCGCTGGTTCCAGAGACTGGACCACTCGCAAGCTGTTGAGAGTTGTTGGCAATTGCAGCAAAAGCTCCAAGGCCGTTATTGAGAGTGAACGTGCCGAACACACTATTGACCGGCCCGGAAACAAGACCAGGTCCAAAAACACCATTGCCGTAATCGACCCAAGCTAGGCTGCCCGCCGTTCCTGTGCCAGAAGTGATTGTCACCGGAGACGAAGAAGAAATATTACTCCCAACTCCTGAAATTGTTGCTTCAAAAGAGCCGGTAAATGATGCCAAACCGTTTGCGTAAAATGAATAATTATAGACATCCGCCTTTGCGGTTGTTGATGCTGCTGTCGCCATACAAGCGAGCGCGGTCACCGCTGCCAGCGCCTTCACCCCGGCGACCCACCTCGATCCTCTCATAACTAACCCCAAATTGATGGACGGCAGAGCGTCGCTATTCTCCGGGTAGTTATCGATCAAGGCTTTGGCAAGGGCTGTTACTGCGTGTAATTACTGAGAACTGATTGGAGCCCAGATCGCTCGACAAATGTGCAACATCTTAGGGCCAAGCCTGGCTTAGACATGGCGGCAGATTAGTTTTCATTAGCCGCCCAGCTCGCCGATTACCCGGCGCGGGCCCGCGCCGCGAACTCCCAAACCGGGATGCCGGGCGTCTGGCCCTTGGTGAAGCGATAGCCGGCCATCTGTCCGAAGCCGATCCGATCGGCGCTGATCGTCTCGGCCGCGCCTGGTCCGAGCATCAGCACGCCGCAGGAGTCCACGCGCAGGGTCCCGGTCATCGGGTGCACGCCGAACAGCTCGGGCGCGGTCAAGCCGAGCCGGTGCGCCTCGGCGCCGTGCTGGTCGATGAAGGCGAGCGCGTTCGCACGGATCGCCGCCCACTTGGCCGGCGCGAGATACCGGCACGGCGAGGCGTGCTCGGACAGGCGTTCGATCTGGTCGCGCCAGGACGCGACGGCGGGCGGGAGGTCTGACATTCGCGGCTGTTAAAATCAGATTGATTTGGTCGAGGTCACAGGCGGCGTTAGCTTCCGGAAGACCGCGCCCTTAGAAGAGAGGGTAAGAAGAGGAACTAACTCTAAAATGCCAAATTCATCGCATCGTATTGGACGGATTTTGCTCAGGACTCAGCTCGGACGCGATGCCTTGAGCAACTCCAAAGTTGCCGATGCGTATGCTCTTCAGAAGTGCAACCGTATCTTTGTACCCTTCGGCGGTTATCACGACCTCGATTGTTGATGGAGAGTCGATATTCGCTAAAAAATTAGGTATCGCTATCACTTGAGGGGCAAGTTCGAAAATCCTTAATGCGACATTAGCAGAAAATAGAAGCTGTCCGCTAATTTTAATATCTAACGTCAACTCGAAATGGCCAACATTGTCCGGCAAGTGCTCGCAATATAGTCCAAACGGCAAACTGGCAGGGAATTGCTGCACTACTATATCGCCGGAGTATGCATTCACCAAGACAAATTTATTGTTTTCCCCTCTTGCGACATAATCGCAGAGTAATACGTTCCCAAGTCTGACTGATTTTCTTGCCATTTCAGCGCAACTCAACAATATAGCTTTGCGATCCCGAGTTTGCACCGGGCGGGCTTACATCAAGTTTTACAGGAGCAGGTGACGGATCTCGTAGTACGATTGGACCATGATTTGATTTGGCGCGGCCGGCGTAGGGCTTAGACGAGGGAACAGGTTCTTCCTGCGAAATATGAACCAATAAATCTGTATAGGTATCCAAAGTCCAATTACCCGGCATTGCCAGAAGATGGGACAAATTGGCTTTACCCTTACCCATACGTCGCGCTAAGTCAGAGCGCTTAAGGCCTGCCCGCTCTGCAGTGGCGAGTTTTTCACGGACACTACTGAAAAAAGCCTGCCTCACTCGCTGACGAAGATACTCTTTAGTACCATCGGGCAATGGAGCTGCGCCAGATATATCACTCAGCACTAAAGTTTTCGGAGAGGTAGTCATCGGGATTTTCTCCTACAACTCGAGGCAGATGAGGAAGGGCTTCTTGCCAAAGATCTTCCGCGTTCAAAGCCGCCAACTCAAACGCATAGCTTTTCTGCGGATCCCCTAGCGGCTCTTTATCGAATCCCTCAATTCGCCTGGATCGGGGATGCCAATTAAGTGCGACAAAGACATCGCGTGCTGCGAAGCCACCAAAAACCCGAATCCCGGGCGGATCTCTTCGGGAACGAATGTCCCATATTCCTGCTGATGGCGGGGAAAGACGCCCCATCATTGCGTTCTTATGTTTGCGCGGCGTCATGGCCAGAGTTTGAAACTGACCAATAACAAACCCTTCAAGATCGCCTTTCAGTGCGCCCATTCGTGGGATTTCACGAGCGCGCGCCAGATCGTCTCTCAACTGGGGATAGACGAACAGGCCACGCCGTACCGGGTCGCTATCAAACTCTAGGATCAGTTCGCATAGTCTGCCCTCTCTGACTGCGATCTCGATGGCAGGTGGGGTTGTGATATAAGACAACGGCGCGGTCTGCGGAAGGGCCTTGGGTCGCTATGGTTAGCGGAAATTATTGGGTGTGTCTCAAAACAACAAACTGCACGAAGGCGCGCCTGCCTAGTGCGCTAGCCGCGTGTTGTCATGCCGCCTGTTGACCACGTCCGCTCGGCCCCGCCCCGATCTGCTCACGGGGCGGGGGAGCGTCCGATCTCACCAGCGTGTGAGCCGAGCCGATACGCAACGCGGCTCGGGGGCAGGATGACCGCGGCGGGTTAGCGGCCGGTGGCGACGGCCGGGCGGAGATCGTCCCGGCCCGGGACCGCGCACGAAAAAGCCCCGCGCGGCGGTGCCGGCGGGGTTGAAGGTTATTGCCTTGGGAACTCTGTAGACGCGCGACCGGAGCGCCAGTTCCTGCACCTGAAACGACAAAAGGCGCCCCGGCCAAAGCCGAGGCGCCTGAAGCGGTGTGAAGTAGGATGTGAAGCGACGCTACGTGCCTGGCGCGCTGACGTCCGGCATCCGCAACGGCACGCGCAAAAGACCGAAGGCGTCGGGGTAGTAGACCGTCAT
The DNA here is from genome assembly GCF_053346215.1 of Methylobacterium sp. A49B. NCBI lineage: Bacteria > Pseudomonadati > Pseudomonadota > Alphaproteobacteria > Hyphomicrobiales > Methylobacteriaceae > Methylobacterium > Methylobacterium sp. A49B. Next base: position 2,629 of record NZ_JBKFBO010000140.1, on the reverse strand, counting down.
CTCCAGCCGGACCGGAGCGGAAGCCGGGATGCGGCCGAGATCCACGCAGTAGCGCTTGTGGAACGGCCCGATCGGCGTCGAGCCGATGCTGCGCCATGGGATGCCGTCCGCCTCACCATAGACAGAGACCACCATGCGCCCGGCGATGCCGGCCGCGTACAAGAAAACGTCGAGGTCGTCGGTCGCGCCGTCGCGGACCTTGAGCCCCGACAGGTCCCAGCACAGGCGCTCACGCGTACGCGCCACCTGGTCGACGCGCAGCTCGGTGCGGACCGGGAAGAGACCGGCCGCGACGTGGGGGCCGGCCAGGAAGGCGAGCAGCAGCAGCCACGCGACGACGCACGCGGCCAGCGCGGCCTTGTAGGCCCGGAACTCGGCGCCGCTCATGGGTGCGCCGCCTTGGCGACCCACCACACCAGGCCGCCGACACCGGAGATCGAGGCGGTGATGATGGCGCCCGCGATCGTGCGGATGAGCCAAGTCTGCGCGCGCTCCAGCTTGTCGATCCGCTGCTCGGCCGCGCTGAGGTCGCGCGTGGTGGCGTAGGCGGCGAGCGAGGCCACGAGGTTCTTCACGTCGTGAGCGAGGTTCTTGATCTCGGTCGAGACCGAGCCCTCGAAGCGCGCGAACGCGACCTCCATCGAGGAGCTCCGACCGTCCGGTCCGGTATCGGGCATGGTGGGCCCCCAAGGCCTGAGAGGCGCACGCCGGCGTTCCGGTCGCGCGTTGATTTGCACGGACCGGCCTCCGGTGAGAGGCAAGTCGCGTTGGGTGCTGTGAGTGGGAGACAAAGGGCCCGGCGACGTCCGGAAGGCTCGCGAAACTTTCGCAGGCCTTGGTGTCGGTCAGGGCTTGGCGAAGTCGCGTCGGACGGCGGCGATCCAGGCCAGGGCGCGCTCGCCGCAGGCCGCCTTCGACCGGTCGAGCACCTTGGCCCGGCCGATGATGCGCACGACGTCGGCCCGGGTCAGCGATCGATCCGGGATATCAGGGAAGGCCTCGCGCAGGCACGCGGCTACGCCCTCGGGCGGCTCGGGCAAGGTGACCCGGATGTCGGCCGGCGCGAGCGGATCGATCGCGGGGACATCGCCCTTAAAGCTGGCGCGGCCGCCGACTGAGATCGCGAGGCACACACACGCCATCGCGGCGCGGATCACGGGCGAGTGCATCGGTCAGTTCCTTGATCTTGGAGAGGTCGGCGTCGTGGGCGGCCTGGTCGCGGGCGCGCAGCTCCAGCGCCTCGTGGGTGATCGCCTCCGCCTTCTCGGCGCGCAGCTGCTCGGCCTGCAGCGCCACGGCGTGGTCGTGGGCGAGCATGCGCTGCGCCCCGTCGGTCACCGCGACCTGCCAGCAGAAGGCGAAGGCCGCGACGCCGGCGGCCATCGTCCGGGAGACCATTCGCAGGCGCGCGGGCAGGACGATCCGCCCGATCACCAGGACGGCGAACGCCGCGGCCAGGATCTTGAGCGTCACCGGCGAGATCGCGGCCCGCATGAGGGGCGCGACCGCCAGGAGGATGGCGGTCCAGGAAAAGTCGAACATCAGCCGCGCGCTCCGGTGAGCTTCGGGAAGCGGCGCGCGAGGACGTCCGGCATGGGCCGGCCGGCATCGTCCCAGCGCGCGTACAGGGCGTAGAGGGCGCCGGCGACGATCAGCGCACCCATGACGAAGCCGAAGACGGTGCCGGCCGAGATCTGGGCCTGCGCGCTCTCGGCCTGGTCCTTCAGTTCGCTGACGCTCTGGGCGACCTCGGCGAAGCCGAAGGACCCGGCCACGCCCGCGCCCTGGACGGTGCGGCTCCGCGCCAGGTTCGCGTCCTTGGCCGCCACGGGGAGCGCCTCGGCGGTGTCGAGCGCAGCGAGCGTGTCGTCGTCGAGCTCGCCCGTGACGGGCAGGCCGGCCTTCTTCTGCAGGAGCTGCACGGAGGCCGTGGTGCGGTCGCCGTGGTCGCCGTCGACCTTGCCCACGGGATAGCGCAGCGCCTTGAGCTTCGCCTGGGCCGGGATCACGCGCAGCGCCGCCTTCGCCTTGGCCAGGTAGGCGCGGCACTCGGACAGCCCGATCGTGCCGCCGTTCACGCGGCGGCGCAGGGCCTCGACGTCGTCGGCGTCGGCGAGCGCGTTGCAGTCGTTGTCGGTCCAGTAGGTGAGCGCGGCCGCGATCGCGCCGGCCGGCGAGCGCAGGCGATCCGGATTGGCCTCGAACCCGGCGGCGCGGTAGTTCGCTCGCCCCGTGGTCTGCAGCGCGCCGCCGCCGCGGTACCGCCACCCGTCGCCGGGCTGCACGTTGCCGAGGCGACCGCCGTAGACCTTCTCGGCCAGCGCCTTCGGGTTGCCGGCGTAGGGTCTGGCCGCGGCGAGGTTCGGGAAGCGCTTTGGCCAGACCGCGCACAGCCGCTCGGCCGTGTAGAACAGGCTCTCCTCGAGCTTGGTCAGGCCGCCGGTCTCCGTGGCCACCTGGGCGACGAAGTGGGCGATGCGCAGCGGCGTGATGATCTCGGCCGCCGCGATCCGGTCATCGGCCGCGATGAACGCGGCCACGATGTCGGCGCGCGCGTGGGCTGCGACCGCGGGCAGGATCCGCTTCCAGTCGGTCATGACGGGCACCAGGGTTCAGAAGGGGATGGAGA
>NZ_JBKFBO010000139.1:0-64360 GCF_053346215.1 Methylobacterium sp. A49B | reverse complement strand
GGCCCCGCCGCCGGCCCGGCCGCGCGCGCCCCGGCTCCGGGCAGATCCTCGTCGTCGTCCTCGTCCTCGGGCAGGACCAGCGCCTGGACGGCCGCGGCCGAGAGCGCGAACACGCCCACCGGCCGGGCGATGTTCTTCAGATCGAGCTTGCCGCGGTCCTCGAACCGGCAGGGCAGCCGGTCGCGCACCTGATCGTGGACCGAGCGCGAGACGCACAGGCCGCCCGGCTCGGCCAGCGGCTCCAGGCGGGCGGCCACGTTGACGCCGTCGCCGAACAGGTCGCCGTCGGCCTGGGCGAGCACGTCGCCGACGGTGATGCCGAAGCGCAGGCGGAAGCGGCGCTCCTCGGGCAGGGCGGGCTCGCGCTGCGCCATGGCCTGCTGGATGCGCAGCGCGCAGGTGACGGCGCGCAGCGGGCTGGGGAACTCCACGAGCAGGCCGTCGCCCATGGATTTGACGATGCGGCCCTGGGCGGCCTGGATGGCCGGATCGGTGACCTCGCGGCGCAGGGCCTTGAGGCGCCGGATCGTGCCGCCCTCGTCGGCGCCCATGAGCCGGCTGTAGCCGACGATGTCGGCCACGAGGATCGCCGCCAGACGCCTACTCATCGGTGTGTGGCCTCACGCGCATGCAACTCGGACGCGGCCGTGTATCGGGACGGTCATAGCATGACGGAGGGCGCGGCAGGCAAGTCCATCGCGACGATGATCTCTATTGGCTGCGCGCGTGCGGATCATCACCGCCGCCGCGACTGCATCGGCGCATCGTTCCACATCGATCCTGCCGAGGGAGTAAAATATGTGGACTCAAAGCCTGTTCGCGAGCATGTGCCGGCGACAAGGAGGCTGTTGAAACATTAAAATACGCCAAATAACGGAGCTACAATTCAGACCTTTTCGATAGGGTCGATTCTAACAGGTTGTGATCCTTCAAGTCTTCGGATTGATTGACTGGACACCTCCAGCTGGCGGAAGGGGTGTCTGCCGAAGTCCGATCCATCAACGTCCACCACTGTCGATTTCCCTTGCGATAGCAAGCCGCTCACGGGAAAAAATTCCACGGGTGTCCGCTACGATTGGGCCAATCGGCGTCGAATGTGGGGTAGCTGGTGGGGTAGATGGCGCGCGAGATCAACCGCCTTTCGGCTCGCAGGGTCCAGACGCTGAACGAGCCCGGCCGGCACGCCGACGGCGGCCTCGACCTCGTAATCGAGCCTAGCGGATCGAGGCGTTGGGCGATGCTCTACCAAGTGCGAGGCAACCGTCGCGAGAGGGGCTTCGGCTCCGGAAATGCGGTGTCCCTGGCCCGGGCACCCGAGATGGCCGCGGACGCCCGTGCGCAGATCGCCGAGGGCATCGACCCGATCGACGCGAAGGCTGCGGCGGTCGCGCCCCCGCCCCTGCCGGCACCGGTCACGTTCGCCGACGTGGCCGTGACCTAGATGGCCGACCGGGAAAGGGCTTGGCGGAACGCTGCGCACCGCGCGCAAATACGAGCACCTGTGCCTCGCCGCGATCACGCTGCCGCCGCCGGTGAGGCAGATCCCGCCGGTGCCGCCGGGCGTGCCCTACACGATCGAAGTCTGGAAGGAGGTCGGCGGCAACATCGAGCTGCACCTCGCCACAATCTACCCGCTGGCCCTCGCGCTCGCCGCGTTTTAGGGCCCGTGCCAGGAATGGTCGACGCACATGGTCACACTGCGCGACCGGGCTCGGATCGTGCGGAAGCGGGAGCGGCCGTCGCAGACCGCAGCGCGTAGCCGGACACCCGCAGCTCAGTCGGCCCGCACCTCGTTCCGCCCGAGTTGGAACAGCAGCTGGCGACCGGCGTGTATCAAGTACCAGCCGACCGCGTGCGCCCTGGGCCGCGGGTAACGCGCGACTCGTCCAGCCCCGTCTCGACCAGCATCGGCATGATGGACGGCCGAGCCTGCGTCCGGAGGCCGCCGGGGTTCGCCGCGACTGCGCGTAGAGCCTTCAGCGCCAGCCCCCGGACTGGAGCGTGCATTTCGGCAGGCATCACGGCGGGCTCCTGGGCGAAGGCCGTCAACGTGCCGGTGGGCGGCGTGGTCTCAGCGACCATCCCTGCCGGGTACTTCGCGGTGCTGCCGGTAATCCGGCACGCGATCCAAGCCGCCGGGACGAGGGACTACGTCTTCCGCCTTTACGGCCTCACGCTGAACGCCGACAAGACGATCACCGTCACGGGTTTGGTCCGCGAGAGCCGCACGAACCCGGCGGTCATCTCGCTGCTGAGCACGCTGGCGAACTACAACCCATTCCAGTCCACTTCCGCGGCGGTGACCCTGCACCTCTCCGCCGAGAAGAGCGACTGATGCGCGCCGCCAGCATAGGGCTGCGGAACATCAGCAAGGATAATGACCCGCACCCCTCTTGCGCCGCTTCACTCAGCCTTGGCTTTGCTCTTCCGGCGCTTGAGGAAGGCGACCGTGCCTCCAGCCAGCACTAACCCGAGCATAGCATTCACTTCTGGCGACGGGGCTCCGCCCGTATTGCCGCCTCCTTGCTGACCACCGCCACCCCCACCACCGAAAAGTACATCCAATAAGGAGGCGTGAGCGCTGGAGGGCATCGAGAAGAGGGCCAAACCCAAGAACGACATGGCGCTCAAAGATTTTTTTGCCGAATTCATTTCACGACTCCCAAACGAATCTGCGATCGATTTATCTAGACAACATACACGATACCTAATGTTTCGATCCGATCAATATATTGTGCGCGCTAGCGTATCCGCATCGTTTACGTAGATAAAACCCCGCGTGCGATCGCTGCCAGCCTTAATTACTAGCATCTCCGTTGCGCAAGTGGCTCTCGTCTGACGGCGAATATGTATCGCCCCAACAAAATCAATAATCCCGCCTTATTTAGCACTTCGCGCGTGGAATTGCTGGTAAAATCGCCTTCGTGTAGCCAAGAGATCTACGATGACCCGCTGTTTCGCGGCGCTGGCGCTCGCCTGTGCGCTCCTGTGGTCGAGCGTGGCTGAGGCCCGACACCGCCGCCGCATCGCGTGCGTGACGGTTTACCTCGAACGCATGGGCACGGTTTGGGTCTGCGCCCGGCGGCTCGCGATGTTTCGACAGCCTCAAGGATCGAGTCGGGCTCGTCCGCGCTCACCCCTTCACGGGATGCGCCAGCAGGATCGCGGTCCGGCCCATGTTGCGCTTCCAGGCCGCCTTGTCGGTCTTCGGTGCATCGGCCGCGCGCTCGTCTGTTTGCAGCATCTCGACTAGGTCGAGCGTCCAGCCCTTCGCGAGCGGATAGGCCTTGGCGGCGAGGTCGGCCAGCACCGCGTCGATAGCAGCATCCATCTCTTGGTCGGAGCTCTCGGCGGCCTTGCGCAGTTCGAAGACGGAGGGGTTGGTGGCCATCGGATCTACGCTGGTGGGGTAGAGGCCCAGATCCGGGAATTACGCAGTCGAAACGACGAAATCTGGCGGAAGGGGTGGGATTCGAACCCACGGTGGAGTTGCCCCCACGGCGGTTTTCAAGACCGCTGCCTTAAACCACTCGGCCACCCTTCCTTCGCGGGATCCACAAGGCGATGGTTAGGGCCGTGTTCGTTCCCGCGTCAACCACTGAACGACCGGTTGACCTGCCGGAACATTCCGCTTATCCCACCGCCCACGCCGCGGGCTGCTCATGCAACGCGGGTCGTGCCTGGCGATCAGCTTGTCAGAAGGCTCAGCCAGAACATAGCTTGGGGGATAGTTTAACGGTAGAACGGTGGACTCTGACTCCTCTAGTCCTGGTTCGAATCCAGGTCCCCCAGCCACCTCATTACACTCAGCTTTTTCAGTTTAGCCGCTAGAACGTAACGGCACGGTCGGGAGATCGGTCGGGAGAATTCGTTCTCCGTTCGAGCTTCTCGATGGCGGCAAGCGCGAGCTGCGGGTCGCGATTGAAGTAGTGGGCATCCAGGATCGATCGGACGTCCGAAAGGCTATGCCCGCTCAGCGTCGCGATTTCCGGCACGGTGCATCCGGCCAACGCCAGCCTCGTCACCGCCGTCCCGCGCAGATCGTGAAATGTGACGCCCTTTACTCCGACACGGGCGCAGGCTTTGCGCCACGACGACTGGAAGCCATCGCTGGTCCAGGGCCGGCCATCCGAGTTGAGCAGGATCACGGGACTGCGACGCGCTGTCGTATCGAGAATCGCCTTTAGCGTTGAGCTGACCGGCACCACAACCCGCGTTCCGGTCTTGCTCTGCCGCAGGCGAATCACCTTCCCGTCGTAGGCTGACCAGGGCAATCGCAGGAGGTCACCCTGTCGCTGGCCGGTCCAGAGCGCCAGGATTAGCGGCAGGTGCAGGTGCTGAGGCGCCAGGGCGAGGAAAGCGGCCTCGTTGGCGTCCGACCACACCTTGTCGCTGCGCTCGGCCTTGTAGAGGCGCCCTCCCCTCTCGCATGGGTTGGCCGGGACTAGGCCCCCATCTAGGGCCCACGACAGCACCCGAGCCAGCACGCTCCAGCCGTAGTCGGCCTGTCGCTTCGACGTCTTAGCCAGCCCGTCGCGCCAAGCCCTGAAGTCGCCGCGGCTGCGCCGATCGGTCAGGGCTGCGATCGGGAAATCTCCGAACGCGCGCTCGATATTGCGGATGTGCCGAACGTAGTCCTTGCGGGTCACGTCTGCGAGCCGGCGGAACGCCTCGCTGTCCTGGAAGGCGTTGAGCACCGAAAGCAGCACGCCCGCGGGTGTCTTCGTGCGGCTTGCCATGGCCGCCGTGTAGCTCGCCACGAACTCGGGCGTGCCCGGCTCACCTTCGATCCGCGGTCCGCCCTTCCAGGCGTACCAGTATGTTTGCCTCGTCCCGTCGGCGAGGACCTTCGTCTTCGAGTTGAGGCCTCTAAGTCTCACGCGCATCGCGTCTTGCCCTCCATGCGTCGTATTCAGAGGCTGGCGGAACGCCAGCCTCTGCGCTGGAGTAGACCACGATCCGGCCATCCTCGATTTCGACACGCCCGACTTTTAGGCCGGCGGCTTGGGCGCCCTTCACGGCGCGAGCTATTGCGGCTTGAGTAATGATCTGCCTACGTACCCCGGCACTCATCGCCGATCAACGACAATTGTCCGGTCCATTTTTTCCCGAATTGCGCGGATGACCTCACTATTCAGTGTTGAGCCATTATTTTCAGCCTGCTTAGCGATGAACAGTTTAATCTCGGAAGGAAGGCGGATCTTGAGTTGCGGTGCTTGAGACATGAAGTTTTCCCCATAGTTGGGATGGACGGCATGCAACCACGGTGGTCCCTTGAAGTCAACACCACGGTGGTCCATTAATCGGGGATGGCGCGCGACGACCCTCAGATGAAGCTCCGGCTGCCGGAGGACCTCCGCGATCGCATACGCGATCGTGCAGAGCAGAACGGCCGCAGCATGAACACAGAAATATTGGCTGCTCTGAGCGGAGCATTTCCTACGTCGTCTGACCCGCTCGAACTGTTAGCAAATCTTGCGAACATCTTTGATATTCATCACAGAGAATATTCCGAGACCGAGAAGGCGGTTTTTTTCGAATTCTATGATTTGATCGTTGACGAGATCAAACGCTTAAAGAAGTTCGACGTTCGTTGATCCTTGCTCGCCGCCAGCCGATCCGCCGCGGGCGGCGAGGCTGAGTGTCAGCGGAAGGCGCGGACGCGCGCGGCGAGGCAGCCCGTCTAGCCCATGCGCCGCTCAGCCGAGTCGAGCGCGTCTTGTGCCTCGCGGCGCAGGCAATCGCTCCGGGCAATGTCGGCGATCGCCCGGTGGACGTTGGCACGAGCGAGAAGGATGAGGATCAGGCGCATAGCGCGTTGACCTCTCGCAGCACGCACAGCACTGCGCGATCATCAGAGCAGTCGCTCATGCTCAGCATCTCCCCGTCGTTAGCAAGGATCAGACGGGCCTTCGCTGCGAGATCGGCAAGACTTGTGGAAGGCTCCGCCGCGATGCGGTCAAGCACATCATCCACCCGGCCGAGCTCGCGGTGCAGGCGTTCGTCTGGCCAATCACGATCATCGCTTCCTGGATTGTCGATCCAAGCCAGATGAGACACGCCCCAGTCGCAATCACGCGCCAGATCAGAGGGGCCAGCGACCGCCGCGCCGCCCGCAAGGGTAAGCGCGGCGAGACCGAGGATCAGGCCTCGGCAGGATGCTGCGGCGCTCATGACGGACACCCAGCAGTCCGAAGTGCTTCGTGCCAGCTGACGTCGAGCCGCTTGCCGAGGTCCGCAAGCGGCCCGGCGATCACGTGGAGCACGACGGGATCGATGGTGTTCGGCGATGCGCCCAGGTCAAACAGCAATTCGCCCCAGCGAGCCACGTCGCTGATGTCGGCATCCATGTCGAGCAGGTGCGACAGGAAAGGATTGCGCTCGTGCGGCACCTCCTGCGGTCTGTAGGGCCGCGTCGAGGTCGATCGCGATGCCAATCTCGGCGAAGTAGCGGTTGAGGCCGTCGCGGATCGCCTGGATGGCGAGGTCAGCGGGGTCGGCCGCTCGCATGGCGCGGATGGCCTGTGTGAAGCGCTGCGAGCCCTGCTCCGCACCGCTGCTATCTCCGATGAGCTGAGTGACGACGGTCGACATCAATCGTGCCCGCGATTGCGAATGTCGAACGGCCCAAAGCTGGCTCACTATCAAATTTTTTTGCGACGTTTCTCGGAAAAACGCTTCCCATGCGGTTGCTGCTCCCCTGCCCAAGATCTTTAATCGGGCTCCCCCATCCCTTCGGCCAGCGAATTGATCGGTGATGGCCTCTCAAGGAAGGAGCGTGGTCTCCCAACCTAAGCTGATTACGGGCCCGCTGATGCGCATAACGAGGCCATTCAGATCTGAGCGCTCCCCTGGAGGGCAGCGAGCTTATAAAGCGAGACTGGTTGTCACCTCGCGTCAACGGGTATTGTCCAGATTGGACGCGTCAATGGCCAGACGCCTAAGATGCTCGGCCGAGAGGCTGTGCCAGTAACGATAGGGCAACGTGCGGATCAACCCGAACCGGATGGCCGACTCGCGCAAGCTAATACAAGCGGCAAAGACGGATCCGATCTTCTCACGCTGCGGATGCGTGCCGACGATGCTTCTGCGGCCGGACGTCTTCCTGATTGGGGTATCGAACGTCGTGCACACGCGCTCCGCCGGCTGATCCGGATTGAGGGACCCGTGGCTGACTCTATACCGGCTGGCCCTTTGGAATGTTGCGGCGCCGGTTAGGCGGATGGCGACGTGAAAACGTCTCGTAAAACTGGGTCTCACATAAAGGTGCACCGACGTTTGGCGCAGCGCCGACATCAAATGGGTTGAATCTGTCGCCCGGTACAAGCTGCAGAGGTGGAAGAGCGCCGTAAGCCGTCATTAGGTTGCCTCTCGAAAGCCGCCATTCCGCTTTGCGCCCAATACGGCCGTCCGGCAAACTCCGGCACCTTCTCCAAAGCGGACCATCAAGAAATTCCGCCTTAAGCTCATGGGATACTCAGCTACCCTTCACGCTGCCACTTCCATTATCCTCAATACGGACCTCACCTTCCCGCCGGTCTCACCCCAGCCACGTCGCCAGCTAGTTTGACGTCTTCGTACCAAGGGACGTCATTGTAGCTCGCTGCCGTTTCCGGAAATTGCACGCCGGTCAGGAGCTGGCCGCGGCTTCACAACTCCTCCTTAAGCTTGACTTAAGTTGCAGGGTCGAGCGGCGACGTCTCCGTCCGGCGTTAGAGGGAGACGATTTCGATGCCTCAAATCAGATTTCTCAGCCTTGCTTTGGGTTGCGGTTTGCTTGTGATTCAAGCCTCCCCGATCCACGCGATCGATTCACACATAGACCGGTTTCCCCCATGGCAGTCTGGGGCCAACAACCCTGCAGTCGACAAGGGGCTGGAATTCACGGTTAAGGAGGCCGACAACCTCGCCGACTTCCACGGCGATCTGACCAACGCGCGTCTCGTGCTCTACGTGGGCGGCAACTACTTCTTCGCCATGGCGCCGCTGGTGGCGGCCTTCGAGGCGAAGCACCCTGACCTCAAAGGCCAGATCTACTACGAGACGATTCCCCCCGGTCTGCTCGTCCGACAGATGAAGGCCGGCGGGCGCATCACCGTCGGCAACATGACTTGGACAGCCAAGCCCGATGCGTACTTCTCGGGCCTCATGGCGGTAAACCGGCTCATCGAAGCGGGCGATCTTCTCGGCCCCCCGACGATCTACGCGACCAACCAGCTTGCGATCATGGTGCCCAAGGGCAATCCGGCGGGCATCGAGGGCTTGGCTGACCTTGCGCGGCCGGGGCTGACCCTCGCCATGCCGAATCCCGAATTCGAAGGTGTCGCTCGCCAGATCAAAGCCTCCCTGGCCAAGGCGGGGGGCGACGCTTTGGTGAAGGCCGTCTACGATACGAAGGTCGCCGACGGGACGACGCTTCTGACGCGGATGCACCATCGCCAGACGCCGGTCTGGCTGATGCAGGGACGCGCACAGGCCGGCGTCACCTGGCGTTCGGAGACCTTATTCCAAGAGCAGGTTGGATTGCCGACCGAGCGCATCGACATCCCGGACGAGCAGAACGCCACCGGCATCTATGCTGGAGCGGTCGTGAAGGAGGCCGCGCATCCGGCCGAGGCTAAGCTCTGGCTGGATTTCCTCCTGGGCGACGACGCGCGAGCGGTCTTCGCCCGCTATGGTTTCGGCCAATACCGGCCGTGAGGACCGCGGACCATCGTTACGCCGGGCCGGTTCGCCTCATCGGCGGACCGGCGAGGCCTTCGGGCTGCGGGACAGGGCGCGGTTGAGCTTGCGCAAGGCGCGGTCGTCGCGGGTGCAGAGCTCGTGGGCGAAGGCCTCCTCCAGATAGGCCGCCTCCGCCGATCGTTTCGTCCGGTCGGCCGCCTCGACCTCCGTCACCGCGCTGAGGACGAGGATCCCGACGAGAAGGCGGGCGCTCACGCGCTGCACTATCGGCCTCACTTCGCGTAATGAAAGCCGGCCTGCTGCAACTCAGGCAGCGTGCCGACGGCGCCGGGGGTCAGGACGACGCCCGGAATGAGATGGTTCGTCAGCTCCGCCGCCAGCGCATCGTGCGAGAGCTTGTCCGGGTTCAGATCGCGCCGGATGAGCGTCCCTGCCTGTTCCCAGATTGCGTTGTGACACGAGAGGAATACGACGCCCCGGGCCATCAGCGCCGGAATGGTGTTGTTCTCCGGCGAGAACATCCCTGCCGGGTCCTGGTAGTTCACGGCATCGGCCTGAGCCGCTTTCTTCGGCACGATCAGCGTATTGGTCTTGAACGCCTCACCCGCGAGCTTGGTGAGTTGATACTTGTCCCACATCGCATGGTCGTAGAGAGCGACATTCGCCGATCCGTGGGTCGCCGAGGCGGCCAGAAAATTGGGATGCTTGAATGACCAGACCTGATTGTTCAGGGCATTGCGCATTAGGTTAAGCCAGGGCCCGCCGATGTCGGTGTTGTCCCAGACCTGGCGGGGGCCTCCCTTGTAGGTGATCACCTCCGAGAGGGCCTCCTGGTCCCAGAGATCTGGCCGGTCGAGGATCATCGGCACGGTCTTGAAATCCCGCCGACGCGGGGCCTTCGCCAGACGGTCTGTGAGGTCCCGCAGGGTTCGGCTGCCCTCGGGTAGGTCGGCGGCGGTGGTCGCCCCGGCCGGGCGCGCCTCCGCCATGCCTGCGGCGAGGCCGGCGCCGAGGGCGAGCAGGCTGCGGCGTTCGAGGGTCATGGTCGTGCTCCCAGAGGTCCAGTTGCGGTTCAGTGCGGCACGGTCCCGGCAGGAGGTGCCGCCTCACCGAGCGTCATTCCGTCCACGGCCTGACCGTAGAAATCGTAAGGGCTGTCGTGATGGGCCTTGCGGGTCGCCGCGAGATCGCCGGTGAAGCGCGGGTCCTGGGGACGCTCGCGGCTGTCGATATAGGCGGCAACGTCCCAGGCTTCGGCATCGGTGAGGCTGCTGCCCTGGCTCAGCGGCATGTTAGCCTTGATGAAACCCGCCGCGTTGACGACCGAACTCATCCCCGCGCTCCAATTGTAGGAGCGGCCCCCCCATAGTGGCGGGAAAACGATCGTCCCGTCCGGGCTCGCCTGCCCGGCACCGTCGCCACCGTGACAGAGGGCGCATTTCGCGGCGTAGACCTCTCGCCCATGGGCCAGATCGAGGCCCTTGGGCTTGATGAGCTTCGGGTACCCCTGCCCGGGAAGCTTCACCCCTACGGGAGCCCCGTGGGCGAGAAAGGCGGCATAGGTCTCCAGCGCGACCAGGATGGGATCGCCCAGTGGGGGCGCCTTGCCGTTCATGCTGTAGCGGAAGCAGCCCTGAAGCCGCTCAGCGAAGGTATTCACGTGTCCGTTCTTCGCCCGGTAGGCCGGGTAGACGAGATAGGCCGCCCAGAGGGGAGCGGAATGGCCGAGGCGGCCCCGGTCCAGATGACAGTTCGTGCAGCGCAGATCGTTGCCGACGAAGGCCCGCGCCTCGACGCCCGTGTCGCGAAAGATGCGCTCGCCCAGGCGAATGACCTTGCCGAAGTCGTCGTCGGGGATGGCGGAATCGGGCTTGGGCACAAAGGGCGGCGCGGTTGTCTCAGCCCCTACGGAACCGAGGGGCGTCAGGACCGCGAGGCCCCCCATCGCCGTTGCCAGCGCGAGACGGGCTGCGAACCGTCCGCTGAAGCGCGTCATAAGGTTCATCGTCCGCCTCCGATTGCCGTGGCGGGGAGAGCGGCGTAGTAGGCGGCGACGGCGGTGGCGTCGTCATCGCTCAGCCGGTCGGCGATCCCCTTCATCAGCCCGAGGGGATCGTTGCGGCGTGTCCCGGCTTTCCAGGCGGAGAGCTGGGCCGCGAGATAGGCGGCTGGCTGGCCGGCCAGCGGCGGGAAGGCGGCGCCGACTCCCTGCCCAGCCGGGCCGTGGCATTGTGCGCAAGCGGGCAGTGCCTTCGTCCACTCCCCCGTCTGCGCCAGCATTCGGCTGCGGTCGGATGCCGTGTCGTCCGGCTGCGGTGTCCTGTCGGGCGGCGGGGCGCGGAGCCCGGCATAAAAGACGGCCATCGCCCGCCGCTCCTCCGGTGCCAGGCCTTGGGCGATCGGACCCATTATCTCATTGTCCCGGCTGCCGTCGGCGAAGCTGTCGAGCTCGTGCGCGAGGTAGCCCTCCGCGATGCCTGAAAGACGGGGAAACCCGCCCTCGGCATTTCCGCCCCCGGCATCCCCGTGGCACGAGGCACAGGCCGGCACGCCGGCCTGCGTTCCGTTCCGGGCGATTTCGCCACCATTCATGGCGTGTGCCGGGCAGACAGCAACACACATTAACAGTCCGCCGAATGCGATGCGGACACTCTTGCTCGCCGCCAGAGCCAACCTACGCCTCATCGGAAGCACAGCGACGAGCGCAGAAAAGGCAAGGTGAGAAACTCTGAACGACGGTGCATGCATGCCGCCATCCTTGCCGTCCTGCTTAAGCCAGGCTTAAGGCGGCTTCCCCCCGCCGAACAATGGGAAGTCATCCAGCACAACTGTACGTCATCGCGGCTGTGCGCTGGCATCCCGGGCCGGAGAATTGCACTGTCGAGACCGACGGCACGAACATCACTCTGGTCGAACGCGCCAACCGCCGCACGACCCTTCTCCACGATCGCGACGGCCGCCAAACCGGCATTGGTTCCAGGCTCGCTATCGCGAAGTTCGCACTCGGCCCTATCGCGCGAGGGGGCCGACCAAGAGCTGAAGCGTCCTGAAGGCTGGCGTGCAGGATCACGGTTGCAATGGGCCGAGCGAGACCTTTCACACCCCCTTAAGCAGCCACCGCAGCGGCAGGGCGACGGCGGTGAGGCTCGCCACGCTCATCGCCCAGATCAGGACAAACCAGCCGAGCCTGCGCATCAGTGGTACCCCGCTTCCGCCGTGACCTTGCCGCGGAACAGCCAGTACACGTAGGCCGTGTAAGCCAGGACGAGCGGCACCAGCACCGCCGCCCCGTAGAGCAGGAAGGCCTGCGACTTCGGATGCGTCGCCGCCTGCCAGATTGTGACGCTCGGCGGCACGATGTAGGGCCACATGCTGATGCCGAGCCCAACATAGGACAGCAGGAAGAAGCCGAGCGCGCAGAGGAAGGGGGTCACCTCCTCCCGCCGTCCCAGGGCATGGGCGAAGCGCCACGCCAGGAGCCCGACGAGGATCGGCACCGGTGCCCCGATGAACAGGCCGGGCAGGCCGAGCCAGCGGTCACGGAAGGGCGCGCTGAGGCCGAGCATCGCCGCCGAGACTACGGCGATGAGGACCAGCGTCGCCACCGCCAAGGGCTTGGCGAGGTTATACGCCCGGATCTGCAATTCGCCGCTGGTCTTCCAGATCAGCCAGCAGGCCCCGAGCAGGCCGTAGCCTACGACGAGCGCGAAGCCGGTCAGCACAGAGAACGGCGTCAGCCAGTCCCACCAACCGCCCGAATAGGCGCGGCCCTCGATCTTGATGCCCTGGACGAAGGCGCCTAGCGAGATGCCCTGGCAGAAGGCGGCCATGAAGCTGCCCCAGGAGAAGGCACGGTCCCACCACAGCTGCCCGCGCGGCGTCGCCATGCGGAAGCGCATCTCGAAGGCGACGCCCCGGAACACGAGGGCGAGCAGCATCAGGATCAGAGGCATGTACAGGGCAGGAAGGATCGTGGCGTAGGCCAGCGGAAACACCGCGAACAGCCCGCCGCCGCCGAGGACGAGCCAGGTCTCGTTGCCGTCCCAGACGGGGGCGACCGAGTTCACCATCACGTCCCGCTCGGCCTTGCCTCGCACCGCCGGGAACAGGATGCCGAGGCCGAGATCGAACCCGTCCATCGCCACGTAGAGGAACACGGCGGTGGCGATCAGGATCGCCCAGATGAGGGTGAGATCGAGTTCCATCGCAGGCTCTCCTCACTCGGCCGGTTGCAGGTGCGCGTCACCCGCCAGGGCGGGCGCCGGAGTGATGCCCGCCGTCCGCACAGGTTGGCCGACGGGAGGACCAGATTCGTGCGGACGTGGGGTCTGGTTGAACAGGTGGAACAGGTACCAGATGCCCGCCCCGAACACCGCGAAGTAGACCAGCGCGAAGGCCGCGAGCGAGGCCGCCACGGCGGGGGCGGCGATGGGCGAGACGCTGTCGGCCGTACGCAGCAGGCCATAGACCGTGAAGGGCTGGCGGCCGGATTCCGTCACCACCCAGCCCGCCGTCACCGCGATCAGCCCCGAGGGCCCCATCGCCACGGCGAAGCGGTGCAGCCAGGGCGTCTCGAACAGGCGGCTCTTGTACCGCAGGTACAGCGACCACAGCCCGAGGCCGATCATCAGCAGCCCGAGCCCGACCATCACCCGGAAGGCCCAGAACACCAGCGGCAGGTTGGTCGGCCACGTGTCGCGCGGCAGATCCTTCAGCCCCGTGACCTTCGCGTCAAGATCATGCGCGAGATAGAGGCTCGCGAGGCCGGGAATGCCGATCTCGTACTTCGTCTCGGCGGCCTGCGCGTCCGGCCAGCCGAACAGGATCGAGGGCGCCCGGGGCACGCTGTCGAAATGGCCCTCCATCGCCGCGACCTTGGCGGGCTGGTGGTGGTAGCTGTTCCCGCCGTGGAGATCGCCGAGCACCATTTGTACCGGGGCGACGAGAGCCGCCATCCACATGGCCATGGAGAACATCAGCCGGGCGCGGGGATTGGTCCGGTCGCGCAGCAGGTGCCACGCGCCGACCGCGCCGACGATCATCGCCGTCGTCAGGTAGGCCGCCGTCACGGTGTGGGCGAAACGGTACGGGAAGGACGGGTTGAAGATCACCGCCGTCCAGCTCTCCGGCACGAAGCGGCCGTCGGCATCGAGCGAGTAGCCCGCAGGCGTCTGCATCCACGAATTGGCGGACAGGATCCAGAAGGCCGAGAGCAGCGTGCCGCCCGCGACGAGGCAGGTCGCCAGGAAATGCAGGCGGGGGCCCACCCGCTCCATGCCGAACAGCATCACCCCGAGGAAGCCCGCCTCCAGGAAGAAGGCCGTCAACACCTCATAGCCCAGCAACGGCCCGAGCACGGGAGCGGTCTTGTCCGAGAAGACCGACCAGTTGGTGCCGAACTGGTAGCTCATCACCAGCCCCGACACGACGCCCATGGCGAAGGCTACGGCGAAGACCTTCAGCCAGTAGCGGTAGGTGTCGAGATAGACTGGCTTGTCGGTGGCGAGCCAGAAGGCTTCCAGCACCGCGAGATAGCTCGCCAGCCCGATGGTGAAAGCCGGAAACAGGAAGTGCCAGACGACCGTGAAGGCGAACTGGCTACGCGCGAGGTCGAGCGCGCTCGGGAGATGGTCGGCAAGCATCCGTCGGGCCCTGCCCCTGGTGGGAATGGGGACGTCCGCGAGGTCAAGCATGGATCGCACCGACCCTGGCCAGCCGCCGGAACGTCGCCCCGCCTTCATATGCCCAGGCTCAGGCATGTCAATACATATTTGTGATATGATCCCAGAAAGGAATACCAAATCACATATTGACCCGCGATCTCTTGGTAGTCATGATGTGCGAAATCCGCCCTCAGTTATGAGCTTTGTTTTATGAGTATCGAAATCGACGACGATCCGCTCGCGCCGCCGCCCGCGTGTCCGCCAATCATAGGGGACGCGGCGCCGAACTTCCGCGCGCGGACGACGATGGGCGCGAGGATGCTCGCTTCGTATCGCGGACGCTGGCTGGTCTTCTTCTCCCACCCGGCGGACTTCACTCCAGTCTGCACCAGCGAGTTCGTTGCGTTCGCCAATGCCTACGACGCCTTTCGGGATATCGACTGCGACCTGCTTGCTCTATCCGTCGACAGCCTTTCCTCCCACCTGGCCTGGAAGCACAGCATCGAGCAGCGTTTCGGCGTGCGGGTGCCCTTCCCCATCGTGGAGGATCCCGCCATGGGCATCGCCCGGGCCTACGGCATGCTGCCGGCCGGCTCGACGTCGAGCGCCACCGTCCGGACCACGTTCGTCATCGATCCGGAAGGCATCGTGCGGGCGCTGATTGCCTACCCACTGACGGTGGGTCGTAGCATCGCCGAGATCCTTCGGCTGGTGCAGGCGCTCCAAGCCTGCGACGCATCGGACGTCTCGACGCCGGAGGGATGGCGACCTGGCGACCAGGTGCTTGTGAATCCGCCGCTCACAAGCGACGAGATCGCCCAGCCAGGCGCTGCGGGGCAGGACTGGTACTATCGCTTGGGAAGCCTGTGATGGCCTCCGGCACGGACGAGGCGACAGCGATCCGGGTCGCCGACCTGCTCAAGGTCGCCGCCAACCCGAACCGGCTGCGCATCCTGTATCTCCTGGCGGAGGGAGAGCGGTCCGTCTCGGAGATCGAGCAGCAGCTCGGCATCCGCCAACCGACGCTGTCGCAGCAGCTCGGGGAGCTGCGCAACGCCGAGGTCGTGGCCACGCGGCGCGAACACAAAGTGGTGTTCTACAGCCTGAGCGACGCCCGCATGCAGACCCTCCTCGACGCGTTCGACGACATCCTGATCGCGGGCCGACCGCGGAGAAGCTTGCCCGCGCGCAGCCCGGATGCGCGAGCGCGGGCGCTCGGCCAGGCGG
Source organism: Methylobacterium sp. A49B (assembly GCF_053346215.1). NCBI lineage: Bacteria > Pseudomonadati > Pseudomonadota > Alphaproteobacteria > Hyphomicrobiales > Methylobacteriaceae > Methylobacterium > Methylobacterium sp. A49B. The sequence goes on along the minus strand of NZ_JBKFBO010000139.1, from coordinate 48,785 downwards.
CGATGTTCGGTCAGGTCGGAGAACCTTGATGGACGCTGTCGCCCCGTTCCTCGCGCCGCTCGCCGGCGCTGCCCAGTCCTGCATCTGTTGGGCCTGGCTGGCCTCTGTCCCGGTCCAGCGCGCGCCGGGCTTTCCTTAGGCCTTCCGCAAATCGCCCTGTTCGTGGCGGCGACGCCAGTCGGCAAGGTGGCTCACGACCTCGCCGGTAGCCAACGGCGCGGGCCGGCCGGAGCGAACAGTCGCGTGCCCGGCCTATCGGGGCGCAATGGTGCCGCGACGGGAACCCGAGCCTCAGCCCAGTGGCCTTGCCGGCGCTGCCGCGCCGCTCCAAACACGTGCCTCACGGTCCGGAACCCTAGCTGTCGGCTGAGGGCAGGCGACTGAGCCCGCATCGTCGACGCACAGCGAGCGGCGCCGGGACAAAGCCGGCGCCGCTTAGCTTCAGGCGGCTGCCTTCTCCGGCTTAGCCATCCATTCGCGTCCCTTGAGCATGGCCTTCCAATAGATCGGAGGCAGCATCCGCTCCTTCAGGAGCCATGCAAGGTGGCTCGGCTTCGTCCCGTCGATCAGCCATGCGGGGAAGCTCGGCATGAGTTTGCCTCCGTAGCCGAACTCCGCGAGCAGGATCTTACCTCGCTCGACCGTAAGTGGGCACGAGCCGTAGCCGTCGTAGGCGACCTCGGCGCCGCGAAGGTGGCCCATCTCGACGAGGAGGTTGTGGGCCACCACAGGCGCCTGCTTGCGCGCGGCGGCGGCGGTCTTGGCGTTGGGCGCGTTGCAGGCGTCGCCGAGCGCGTAGACCTCGGGGAAGCGACGGTGTCGGAGGCTCCCAGGGTCCACGTCGACCCAGCCTGCGGCATCGGCCAGGGGCGAGACGCGGACGAAGTCGGGCGCCTGCTGCGGCGGCACGACGTGGATCATGTCGAAGCCGGTCTCAACCGTCTCGCTGCTGCCGGCCTCCGGCTTGCGCGAGAACCACGCGCGCCGGGCCGGACCGTCAATCCGGGTCAGGGTGTGATTGAAATTCAGGTTCGCGTCGTAGCGCTTCACGTATTCCATCAGGGCCGGGACGTATTCCTTCACGCCGAACAGGACCAGACCGGCATTGTAGAGCTCGACCGCGATGTCCCCGAGCCGCCCCTGCCGCAGCCAGTGGTCGGCGGAAAGGTACATCGCCTTCTGTGGCGCGCCGGCGCACTTGATCGGCATCGGCGGCTGCGTGAACACGGCGCGGCCCGCGCGCAGATTCCGCACGAGATCCCAGGTGTAGGGTGCGAGGTCGTAGCGGTAGTTCGAGGTGACCCCGTTCCGCCCGAGAGTCTCGGCGAGCCCCTCGATGCCGGCCCAATTAAGCTTGAGGCCGGGCGCGACCACGAGGCGGTCGTAGCGCACCACCCGGCACCCCTCCAGGATCACCGCCTTGCGCTCGGGCTCGAAGGCGGCGACCGCCGCCTTGATCCAGCGCACCCCGTCCGGAATCAGGGAAGCCATGGTCCTGGCCGTGGCGGCTGGCTCGAACACCCCGCCGCCGACCATCGTCCAGCCCGGCTGGTAGTAGTGCACGTCCGCCGGATCGATGACGGCGATGTCGAGGTCGGGCCTGCGGGCTTTCAGGCTCGCCGCGACGGCGATTCCGCCGGCCCCGCCGCCGACGACGACCACGCTGTGGAACTGGTCGTCGTGCTCGGTAGGAACCCGGCCGCCAGCGGCGAGGCGCCGGACGACGCCGCTCAGATCGTATCCGGCCGCCTTGGTGACAGCCAGGATGTCCGGAAGCGGCCGCGCAGCTGCCGCCTCGCCGAGCGCCCAAAGCGTCGCGGAGCGAGTCCCCGTGCGGCAGAAGGCGAGCACCGGCTTCGGCAGGGCCGCGAGCTCGTCGCGGAAGGCCATTACATCCCCATCCGTCACCTTGCCCGACGTGACGGGTAGGTACCGCGCCTCCAGACCGGCCGCACGCGCGGAGGCCTCCACCTCCCTGAAGCCCGGCTGGTCGCCGCCTTCGCCGTCGGGGCGATTGCAGATCACCGCCCGGAAGCCCGCCTTAGCCGCCGCCGCGAGACCGGAGGGGGCGAGCTGACCTGTCACCGACAGGTCCGGAGAGAGGCGTTTGACGTCCATGGCGGGATCCTCATCTGATAGATTTATATTATGAATTGCGATTTCTGTAAATCAAATGTTGACCTTCACCGCAAGGAGGATCATCAGTGACGAAATCGACGGTCTTTCATTTTGTTTTTTTATAAAATGACGGGTGCGTTGGGATCGGGGCTTGCCGGCCGCCGACTGGTTCGACCGGTCGTCGGCCAGTCCCCTGGACGCGGAGGTCACCGGCCGATGAATGCGCTTCCCGCCATCCTGTCCGGCTCGGGGGTCGGCTTCACGCTCGGCCTCATCGGCGGCGGCGGCTCGATCCTGGCGACGCCGCTTCTGCTGTACGTGGTCGGCATGGCCCAGCCGCACCTCGCCATCGGGACCGGCGCGCTGGCGGTCGCGGCCAACGCGTTCCTGACCCTCGGCGGGCACGCCAGGTCCGGCAACGTGCGATGTCGCTGCGCCGCCGTGTTCGCTGGGGTCGGCATCCTGGGCGCCCTCGTCGGCTCGACGTTCGGCAAAGCAGTCGACGGCCAGCGCCTGCTCTTCCTCTTCGCGATGCTGATGGTCGTCGTCGGCATCCACATGCTGCGGGGTCGCAAGGTTCAGGGTGGAACCTCGGAGCCTGTCGGTTGCGGCCCGGTACCGAGCTGGAAGGTCGTGGCCGTCGCCTTCGCTGTTGGAATCCTCTCGGGCTTCTTCGGGATCGGCGGCGGCTTCCTGATCGTGCCGGGCCTCGTCTTCGCCACCGGCATGCCGCTGATCACCGCGGTCGGCACCTCGCTGCTCGCCGTCGGCGCCTTCGGCCTCGCCACAGCAACGAATTACGCCCTGTCCGGCATGGTCGATTGGGCCGTCGCCGGGGAATTCATCGCTGGCGGCCTCGTCGGCGGTTTCCTGGGTATGCGGCTGGCCAACCGGCTCTCCGATTACAAGGGCGCGCTCAACACGGTGTTCGCCACCGTCATCTTCGGTGTCGCCGGCTACATGCTCTACCGCAACGCCCGCGCCTTCGCCGCGACGCCTTGACCGTCGCTGGGGCGGGCGCCCGGTGCCGCACCCGCTTCGGTGATCGCTACACGGCACCTTCCAGGAAAATCGCCATGATACCCAATGTCGGTAGCATCGATCGCATCCTGCGCCTCGTCGTCGGCCTCTTGGTCGCAGGCCTGGGTTACGTGATGCTCGCAGGAGTCTGGGCCTATGTCGCCGCCGGCATCGGCGTCGTGCTGGCGCTGACCGCCCTGGTCGGCTCCTGCCCCGCCTACGCGATCCTAGGGATCAACACCTGCCGACGCCGGCTTCCCGGCGCCTGACGCCATCCGTCCAAGGACGACTGACTGGAGACAAGCAATGACCGAAGCCCGTGGCCCCGAACCCGTCATCCTAGCCTTCTTCGACGAGCCCACCAACACGGTGAGCTACATTGTGGCCGATCCCGAGACGAAGCAGGCGGCCTTCATCGATCCGGTACTCGACTACGATTACAACGGCGGCAGTGTCGACACCCGCTCCGTCGAGGCGATGCTGACGGCCGCCGAGGAGGCGGGCTACACGGTGGTCTGGACGCTGGAGACCCACGCGCACGCCGACCACCTCTCCGGCTCGCCCTACGTGAAGGCCAAGACCGGCGCGAAGATCGGCATCGGCGAGCACATCAAGGAGGTCCAGAAGATCTTCCGCCCGGTCTTCAACGCCACCGACCTGAAGACCGACGGCAGCGATTTCGACCACCTCTTCGTGGACGGCGAGACGTTTGCCATCGGCAATCTCGCCGTCGAGGTGCTGTACACGCCAGGCCATACGCCGGCTGACATCTGCTACCGCATCGGCGGCCACGTCTTCGTCGGCGACACGCTGTTCATGCCCGATTTCGGTACCGCGCGGGCCGACTTCCCCGGCGGCGACGTGCGCACCCTCTATCGCTCGATCCGCAAGTTGCTGGCCCTGCCTCCGGCGACGGTTCTTCACCTCTGCCACGACTACAAGGCGCCGGGTCGCGACGTGTATGCCTGGGAGACCACGGTCGGCGAGCAGCGCGAGCGCAACGTCCACGTGAAGGAGGGCGTAAGCGAGGAGGAGTTTGCCGCCATGCGCACCGCCCGGGACGCGACCCTGGCTGCGCCGCGCCTTCTGCTGCCGTCGATCCAGGTCAATATCCGCGCCGGCAAGTTTCCCCCGGCCGAGGCGAACGGCGTTCGTTACCTGACCATTCCGGTCAAACTGAAAGGCGGAGCGGAACTGGGTGTTTGACAGGGCTCATCGGTATTGGGCGTACCTGAACCGATGATGGACCTCCTGCCTGCGCATCTCGTTCGGGCGGCACTCGGCCTTGTGCTGGGTGCTGTGCTCGGGATGGTCGCGCGCCGAGGTCGGTTCTGTACGCTGGGCGCCATCGAAGATGCCGTCTATGCGCGTGACACGCGCCGCGCCCGGGCATGGCTGCTGGCGACCGGCATCGCCGTGGTGGGCACGCAGCTTCTGGAATCCGAATTCGGTCTCGACCTCGCCCGGTCGATCTATGCGGGGCCGCGCTTCGAATGGGGCGCGATGATCCTCGGCGGAATGATGTTCGGCTTCGGCATGGCGCTCGTCGGCACCTGCAGTTTCGGCGCGTTGCTGCGGCTCGGCGGGGGAGACCTGCGCGCCCTCCTCGTCCTCCTCGTGCTCGGCCTCTCGGCCTATATGGCGATCAGCGGTGTGACAGCCTTCCTGCGCGTGACGATCACCGCACCGCTCAGCCTCGATCTCGGCAGCCAGCGTCTTGGGGCCTTGTTGAGGCTGGATCGGACCGGCCGCGTAACCTTCAGCGTCATCGCAGGCATCGGTCTCTGCCTCGTGGCGCTGACGGGCAAAGACTTCCGTCGGACTCAGCGGCTCCTCATCGGCGCCATCGCCATCGGGCTCGTCATCGTCGCCGGGTGGTGGACGAACGGGAGTGCAGGCTTCGACGAGTTCGAAACCCGGGCGGTCGGCTCCTTCAGCTTCGCACGGCCGGTCGGCGATACCCTCCTCTACGCCATGCTCGCGAGCGGCACGCGGATCGATTTCGGCGTGACCTCGGTCTTCGGCGTCCTGCTAGGATCCTTCGCGGCGGCGCGCGCCGCGGGAGAATTTCACTGGGAGGCGCCTGACGATGCCCGCGAGGTGAAGCGCCACCTGCTCGGCGCCTTCCTGATGGGCACCGGCGGCGTCACGGCGCTGGGCTGCACCATCGGCCAGGGATTAAGCGGGCTCTCGACGCTCTCGGTCGGCTCGATTCTCGCCCTCGGCGCGATCCTCGTCGGGGCACGCGCGGGGCTCTACTACCTCGTGGACCGACACACCTGAAAGGCTTCGACGGTTACGGTGTCCGTCCGTTGCAGAACGCGCGGTGCAGGGCGGCGATGATCTCGCGAACCTCCGGCCGGGCCAGCGCATAATAGATGTTCTTGCCGTCGCGGCGGGCCTCGACGAGATCGTCGGCCCGTAACCGCGCCAGTTGCTGGGACACGGCCGGCTGCCGCAGGTTCAGCAACTGCTCCAGTTCCGAAACCGAACGCTCGCCCTCGACCAGCAGGCAGAGGATGACCAACCTTGCCTCGTGCCCGAGGGCTTTGAGCAGCTCGCTGGCATCGCGGGCATTGGCCAGCAACAGATCCAGGTCGAGGCTGCCAGGGGCCTCGACGCTCGTCACCGGTTGCGCCTGTTGCAACGGCATCATCCCACCCTTTTCCTCGCCGCCCGAAGCCCGTCACGGGGATCCGGGGAGCCGTTCGAGCAACCGCTCGGCCCGCCCCCAGAAGAAATCCTCACCCGGATAGCCCTCGATCCGGTCGAGCTCGGACCCGTCTTCGACGAGGACGAATGTCGGTGTGTAGCGGATCGGGCGCTTGAGCGTGAGTCCGGGAGGGAGGCCTGCGTCGAGATCGACACGGCGCAACGGCGCCCGCTTCCCAATATCCGTCTTCGGGTAGATCGGCCCGATCTCCTTGTCCCAGGCCTTGGTCCCAGGCCTTGCACCACGGGCAGCCGCGCCGCTCGAACTTGATCAGCTCGGCGGCCTCGACGATGCCGGGCCATAGGGCGAACCCGCACGCCCCCGCCATGACCGCTCGCCTCGTTCCCCGCATCGGCTTTCCCAAGCCCAAGACCACCGATCCTGATATAGCAAAAGACGAATGTGTTCGAGGGGCAACGGCGCAGCCGCCGGGATCGTGACCGCCAATACCGGGAAACCGCCGTCGTCCGTGCGGCTTCAGGGGCGGCCAGATGTCAGGAGGACCGGATTGCCAGGGGCAGGACAATCGCTCTACACATGCAGGAACTCGAATATTTGGAGGGACGCCATGTCGACCCGGCGCCAGTTCCTGGCGGCTGCCCTCGCGCTCGGCCTGCCCTCTAAAACCATGGCCCAGGCGATCCAGGGCGATGACGGCCTCTACCGGGAGCCCTGGTTCCTCGAAAGCTTCCTCGATCTCCCCGACGATCTGAAGACGGCGCGGGAGCACGGCAAACGCCTCGCCATCCTCTGGGAGTTGAAGGGCTGCCCCTTCTGCAAGCAAATCCATCTCGTGAACTTCGCGGATCCGGCGACGAGCGCCTTCATCCGCGAGCGTTTCGAGATCCTGCAACTGAACTTCATCGGTTCACGGGAGGTCACCGATTTCGACGGGCAGACCCTTCCCGAGAAAGCTTTCGCTGTGAAGTACGGCATCCGGTCTACGCCGACCGTCCAGTTCTTTCCGGCCGAGGAAACGGCGCTCGCGAGCAAGCCGCCCCAGCAGCGCGAGGTCTTGCGAATGCGGGGCTACGTGCCGCCGGAGGAGTTCCGCCGCTCCTTCGCCTTCGTGGCCGAGCGCGCCGACGAGCGGACGACCCTGGAGGATTACCTACGCTCCCCGGAGACGGCGAAGCGGGGCTGACAGTCGGGCCGCGAGAGTCAGCGGCCTCGCAATTCCAGCTTGACTTGAAAGCGATCCGCGTCAAACTTGCAATAATTCGCATATGTCGATGGGTTCGCCCATCGGCATAGCGAGCGGTCTGAAACGACCGCACCCGCCGCAAAGACGGCGCACCGAGGAAACGCCAGATGCGCAGGCCGATCACAGCCTTTGCGCTCGCAGGACTTTGCGTCCTCGCGACCGCCGCCGGAGCCGAGACAGCTTCCACCGGGCTCGCCCCGTTCAAGATCGTCGCCATCGACGGCAGCGACGCCATCCCCGCGCCGCTCACCGACAAGCCGGGGGATGCGTCGGCCGGCGCGAAGGTCGTCGTGAACCGGCGCCAGGGCAATTGCCTCGGCTGCCATCAGGTCTCGTCGCTCAAGGGCGAATCCTTCCACGGCGAGGTCGGGCCCTCCCTCGACGGCGTCGCAGGCCGGTGGGACGCGGCCCATCTGCGGATGATCATCGTCAACCCAAAGCACGTCTTCACCGAGGCGACTGTGATGCCGGCCTTCTACCGGATCGACGGCCTCCACCGCGTGCGCGCCGAATTCCAGGGCAAGCCGATCCTGACCGCGCAGCAGGTCGAGGACGTCGTCGCCTACCTCACGACCTTGAAGTGATCTCGCGGGCTGAAGGAGCCGCTTGCCATGACCTCTGCCAAGATTCCCGCACTGAGCCGCCGCCAAGCCCTGGCCTTCGGCACCGGCGCCATGGTGGCTACCGCCTTCGCTTTCCGCGCCGGCCCGGCCCTGGCGGCGAAGCCCGCGACCGATGAGGCCATCAAGGCCTTCACCCGCGGCAAGGAGCCGGTGAAGGGCAGGGTCAAGCTCGAACTCCCCGAGATCGCCGAGAACGGCAACACCGTGCCGATGACGGTGAGCGTCGACGGGCCGATGACGGCGGAAAGCTACGTCGAGGAGGTGATGATCGTCGCCGAGGGCAACCCGAACCCTGGCGTCATCAGCTTCCACTTCACGCCGTCGAGCGTCGCGGAGGCGAACACCCGGATCCGTCTCGCAGAGACCCAGAACGTCATCGCGGTCGCCCGCATGAACGACGGCTCGGTCTTCAGCGACGTCCGCCAGGTGAAAGTCACCATCGGCGGCTGCGGCGGCTAACCCACACGCGACAGCATCGAACGAGGACGGGAGGACCACATGGCCGACGTGAAGCCGCGGATCAAACTGGACAAAAAGGAGGTCGCCAAGGGCGGCATCATCGAGGTGAAGACGCTCGTCTCCCATACGATGGAGTCCGGTCAGCGCAAGGACAAGGACGGGAAGACGATCCCGCGCAAGATCCTGAACAAGTTCACCTGTGACCTGAACGGCAAGACGATCTTCAGCGCTGATATCGAGAGCGCAGTCTCCGCCAATCCCTACCTCCAGTTCAAGATCAAGCCCGAGGAATCCGGAGCGCTGACTTTTACCTGGGTCGATGACGACGGGTCGAAGATCCAGGCTACCGAGCAGATCAAGGTCGCCTGACGCGCGCCCGGGGCCGTTCGCCCCGGAGCGCCTTTCCCCGCCGCGCCGGAGCCCTCACCATGGTCCGCCCAACTTTCGCCTTTACAGCGCTCGCGCTCGTCGCGTTGGCCGTCGCGCCGCACGCACAGGACATGCCGTCGGCGCCCGTCGCGAAGGAAGCGTCCGAGCGCCCGGCGTGGCAGGCGCACGGCATGAAGCCCCAGAGCCCGGATTCTCCGTTCGAGGAAGTCGTCTCGGGCCTGTATTTCCGCTCCAAGGAAACGCAGGAAATGCAGGCCGACGACTTCAACAATCCAGGCTTCCTCGCCGTCGAGCAGGGCGAGGAACTCTGGTCGAAGGTCGATGGCACGGCCGGCAAGTCCTGCGCGAGCTGCCACAACGAGGCCTCGACCTCGATGAAGGGCGTCGCGGCCGCCTATCCGAAGTGGAACGAGAAGCTCGGAAAGCCGGTCAATCTGGAGCAGCGGATCAACATCTGCCGCAGCGGCGCCCTAAAGGCCGAGCCTTACGCCTTCGGCTCGCCCGAACTCACCGCCATGACAACCTACATCCGCAACCAGTCGCGGGGGATGCCGGTCGCCGTGAAGGTGGACGGGCCGATGACGCCCTGGTTCGAGCGCGGCAAATCGCTCTACTACCAGCGGAACGGCCAGCTCGATCTCGCCTGTGCGAGCTGCCACGAGAAGAACCACGGCAAGTATCTCCGGGCCGACTTCCTCAGCCAGGGGCAGAGCAACGGTTTCCCCGTCTATCGCCTGCGCGACCAGCGGCTGGTGCCGCTCCACGAGCGCATGGAGGGCTGCATGCAGGACGTCCGGGCCACGCCGTTCAAGCCGCTCTCCGACGAGTTCCTCGCCCTGGAGACCTACGTCGCGTGGCGCGGCCTCGGCCTTCCGGTCGAGACGCCCGCCGTGCGCAACTGAAGGTCTGATACCGCTATGACCTCACGCCGCGACTTCCTGCAGATCGCCGCCGCCACAGCGGCCCTGGTGCCGACGGGCTGGACCCGCGCCTTCGCCCAGCAGCGCCTGACCCAGGACGATCTCCTGGCCTTCGAGCCGATGGGCAACGTCACCCTGGTCCACCTGACCGACATCCACGCGCAGTTGCAGCCCGTACTGTTCCGCGAGCCCTCGACCAATCTCGGGGTGGGCGAGGCGCGCGGTCAGGTCCCCCACGTCACCGGACGCGCCTATCTCGACCTCTACGGCATCCCCGGCGGCTCGCCGCTGGCCTATGCGCTGACGCCGGAGGACTACGTCGCTTTGGCCCGCAGCTACGGCCGGATGGGCGGCCTCGACCGCATCGCCACGGTGCTCGACGCGATCCGCGCCGAGCGCGGCGACAAGGTGCTGTTCCTCGACGGCGGCGACACTTGGCAGAACAGCTACACCTCGATGGTGAGCAAGGGCCAGGACATGGTCGACTGCATGGCGCTGCTGAAGCCAGACGCCATGACCGGCCACTGGGAGTTCACTCTCGGCACCGAGCGGGTGAAGGAGATCGTGGACGGGCTCGGCTGCCCGTTCCTCGGCCAGAATGTCCGCGACGCCGAGTGGAACGAGCCGGCCTTCGAATCCACCAAAATGTTCGAGCGCGGCGGCGCGAAGGTCGCGGTGATCGGGCAGGCCTTCCCCTACACGCCCATCGCCAACCCTCGCTGGATGATCCCAAACTGGTCCTTCGGCATCCGTGAGGAGGATGTGCAGGCGAGCGTCGACAAGGCCCGGAAGGACGGCGCCGACCTCGTCGTGCTGCTCTCCCACAACGGCTTCGACGTCGACCGCAAGCTCGCCTCGCGGGCGAAGGGAATCGACGTCGTCCTCACCGGCCACACGCACGATGCGCTTCCGCAGGCGGTGAAGGTCGGCAACACCCTGCTCATCGCCTCGGGCAGCCACGGCAAGTTCCTCACCCGCGTCGACCTCGACGTGCGGGACGGCGCCGTGAAGGGCTACCGCTCGAAGCTCATCCCGATCTTCTCCGATGTCATCGCCCCGCAGAAGGCGATGGCGGCCAAGATCCAGGCGATTCGTGCACCCCACGACACGATGCTGAGCCAGGAACTCGGGCGGACCGAGGCCCTGCTCTACCGGCGCGGCAATTTCAACGGCACCCTCGACGATATGATCTGCGACGCGCTCCTGTCCGAGCGTGAGGCCGACATCGCGCTCTCGCCCGGCTTCCGCTGGGGCACGACCCTTCTGCCCGGACAAGCGATCACCCACGAGGACGTCTACAACGCCACCGCCATCACCTACCCGGCGGCCTACCGGATGCCCATGACCGGCGCCCGGCTGAAGGAGGTGCTGGAGGACGTGGCCGACAACCTCTTCAATGCCGATCCCTACTACCAGCAGGGGGGCGACATGGTGCGGGTGGGGGGCGTGTCCTACGCCATCGACGTCGCCCGTCCGGCTGGCAGCCGCATCTCCGACCTAACCCTGCTGCGCACCGGCAAACCCATCGAGGCCGGCAGCAGCTACACCGTGGCAGGCTGGGCGAGCGTCAATGAGGGGACCGAGGGTCCGCCGATCTGGGACGTCGTCGCCTCGCACATCAAGGCCAAGGGAACGGTGAACCCGACGCCCGCGCAGGTCACCGTCCGTGGCGCCTAGTCGTCTTCAAGATATTCACACATTGCCATACTTGAAACAGTTCGGAGAGACCGATGTCTGAACCGAAGCCGCGCCCCGATCCGTCCGGGCCGACCTCCCGCCGATCCTTCCTGCGCACCAGCCTCGCTCTCGGCGGAGCGGTCGGCGCCGGGGTGGGAACCGGGGCTTTCGCGGGCCGTGCGGCCGCCGCCGGGCCGGAGGCGAAGAACCTGCCGCCGAACGTGCCGGAATGGTCGCAATCCCTCGGTGACGGTGTCGTGAGCCGGCCCTATGGCCGCCCCTCGAAGTTCGAGGCGGACGTGATCCGCCGCGACGTTGAATGGCTGACCGCCTCTCGCCAGAGCTCGGTGAGCTTCACGCCGCTGCACCAGCTTGAGGGGATCATCACCCCCAACGGCCTCGGCTTCGAGCGCCACCATGGCGGCATTGCCGAGATCGACCCGGCCGAGCACCGGTTGATGATCCACGGCCTCGTCGAGAAGCCGCTGATGCTGACGCTGGAGGACATCAAGCGCTTCCCCCGCGTCAACCGGATCGCCTTCCTCGAATGCGCGGCCAATTCCGGCATGGAGTGGAAGGGCGCGCAGCTCAACGGCTGCCAGTTCACCCACGGCATGATCCACTGCGTCATGTATACGGGCGTGCCGCTCAAGCGCCTGCTCGAAGAGGCGGGTCTCAAGACGAACGCCAAGTGGCTGCTGCCGGAGGGGGCCGACGCCTCGGCCATGACCCGCTCGGTGCCGATCGAGAAGGCGCTCGACGACGCCATCGTCGCCTACGCCATGAACGGCGAGGCGCTCTATCCCGAGCACGGTTATCCCCTGCGCCTCGTCCTGCCCGGCTGGCAGGGCAATATGTGGGTGAAGTGGCTGCGCCGGATCAAGGTCGGCGACGAGCCCTGGCACACCCGCGAGGAGACCTCGAAGTACACGGCCCTAATGCCGGACGGACAGGCGCGGCGCTTTACCTGGGCCATGGACGCGAAGTCCGTGATCACCAATCCGAGCCCGCAGGCGCCCATTCACGGCAAAGGCTTCACCGTGCTCTCGGGCCTCGCGTGGTCGGGACGCGGGGCGATCAATGGCGTGGACGTTTCCCTCGATGGCGGTCGCAACTGGCGCGCCGCCCGCCTCGACGGTCCGGTCCTCGATAAGGCGCTGACGCGCTTTTATTACGAGTTCGACTGGAACGGTGAGCCGCTGCTGCTCCAGTCCCGCGCCAGGGACGAGACCGGCTATGTGCAGCCGACCAAGGCGGCGCTGCGCCAGCATCGCGGCCTGAACTCGATCTACCACAACAACGGCATCCAGACCTGGCACGTGCTGCCCACCGGGGAGATCGAGAATGTCGAGGTCGCGTAACCTCATTCCGGCCGCCCTTTCGGCCATCCTCTTCGCCGCGACGCCGGTGGCGGCCGAGCGCCTAAACATCGGCCGCGCGGCAACGCCCGAGGAAATCAAGGGCTGGGACATCGACGTGCGGCCGGACGGCCAGGGGCTTCCGGTCGGCAAGGGCACGGCGGCACTCGGTGAGACCATCTTCCAGGAGCGCTGCGCCAGCTGCCACGGCGAGTTCGGCGAAGGCGCGGGCCGGTGGCCGGAACTCGCTGGCGGATCCGGGACCTTGAAGTCGGAGAACCCGGTCAAGACCATTGGGTCCTACTGGCCCTACGTCTCGACCGTCTTCGACTTCGTGCACCGGGCGATGCCGTTCGGCGCGGCCCAGACCCTGACGCCGGACGAGACCTACTCGGTCACGGCCTATCTCCTCTATCTCAACGACATTCTGAAGGATCAGGATTTCGAGGTGAACGAGAAGAACCTCGCCAGCATCCGCCTGCCGAACGAGAAGAACTTCTTCATGGACGACCGCGAGACGGCGGAGAAGGAGTTCTGGACGGCCAAGCCCTGCATGACCAACTGCCTGCCCAAAGAGGCGACCATCACAAGCCATGCGCGCATCCTCGACGTGACGCCCGACAAGGCTGCCGACTCCGCGAAGAAGGCGCCGCCGGTCCAATGATGACCGGCGCCCCTATCCCAGGATCGCGCTGCGACAGGCGTCTCTTCATGGCGGGGCTTGCGGTAGGCCTCGCGAGCGCGTGGCCGACCAACAGCGCGTCGGCCAACCCGGCGGAAGCACTGAAGGTCGGCGGCGCCTCCATCGAGACGGCGAGCGACGGCACGCTGTCCTCCTCCCTCGCGTTCATGCTGCCCAACACGCCGCGCGAGGAGGTGGAGACTGTCTTCAAGGTCGAGGGCCAGCGCGCGGAGGCCGCCCCAATCCCGACGAACGCGAGCCTCGTGCGGATTGGTTCGGAGATCATCCTGATCGATGCTGGCTCGGGCAACTCATTTCAGCCGACGGCGGGCAAGCTCGCAGAGTCATTGGAGAGCCGGAATATTTCGCGCGAGGCGATCACCCAGGTCGTGTTCACGCACGCCCATCCCGATCATCTCTGGGGTGCGATCGACGATTTCGACGACAGCGAACGGTTTCCCAATGCCCGCTACGTGGTGCCGGCGGCGGAATGGGATTTTTGGACCCGCGACGACGTCGAGAACCTGGTGCCCGACTGGCTGAAGGGTCTCTCCGTAGGCTCGCGACGGACCCTGCGCCGTCTTGAGTCGAAGATGGAGCGCCGTAAGCCCGGCGAGAGCATCGCTCCCGGCCTCACCTACGTCGCGACGCCGGGGCATACACCCGGCCACGCCTCCGTCCTGGTCGAAGCGGGGCGGGATCAGGTGCTGATCGGCGGGGATGCCCTGAGCCATGGCGTCCTGTCGTTCCGCCGTCCCGCTTGGGCGTTCGGAAGCGATCTCGACCGCGACCTCGCTTCCCGCACCCGCCTGACCCTGCTGGACCGGTTGGCGACCGAGCGGATGACGCTCGTCGGCTTTCATCTCCCGGGCTCGGGCGTCGGACATGTCGAGCGTGCCGGCGACAGCTATCGATTCGTGCAGACCTGACGAGACAGTTCAAAGAGGAGCGCTCGTCTCGGATCAGGATCGTTCGACAACGGAGGGGACGAGATGATGCTGTCGCGCAGGGGCGTCTCCGGATTGGCCGCGCTGCTGGCCGGGCTTGGGGCGAGCAGGGCCACGGCGGCTCCGGTAACCGGTCCGAAGACCCACCGGGTCGCGATGCAGGTCAGTTCCCGCGAGGGCGGCGTGTTCGATCTCGCCCTCAACAATGCGGTCAACCTCGCGCGCGAATACAGCGAACAGGCCGAGGAACTGGAAGTCGAGATCGTCGCCTATGGCCCAGGCCTGCACATGCTGCGGGCCGACACATCGCCCGTGACGGCGAGGATCCATTCCATAAGCGAGAGCGTGCCCGGGATCGTCCTCTCGGCCTGCGGCAACACAATCAAGGCTATGGAGAAGGCCGAGGGACACCCTTTGGAACTGCTGTCCCACGTCGGCATCGTTCCAGCGGGGGCGGTCCGTCTCGTGACCCTTCAGGAAGCAGGATGGAGCTACCTGCGCGTTTAACTGAGTCCGGTGGGGCGACGAGCTCGTCTCAGCGAATGACGAGCGCCTCGATCCAGCGGGCGCCTGGAACAATGTCCGCACGGGCAGCCTGATCGAACGGGGGCACGGAGGGATCCTGGGGCGGAGCCGCGATGTCATTGAGGTCCACCGCCATCGGCCTTCCAACCAGCCCGTCCTCCGTTTTCTGAAGAGCGTAATAGAGGCCGTTGCTTAACTTGGCTCCGTAGTCGGCCGGCGCCTTGTAGAGGAAGAGCAGGGCGTGCTCCAGCCACGTGAAATCGCCCGGGCGGACTGTTCCCGGGTTCGCGTAGGGATAGGGGACGTGGCACTGGACCTCGGGTCCATCGACGCATTTGAACTCGCGCATCGACAGAAAGAAGTCCTTGAACTTCGTCCGGTCGAGGGTGACGGCGAACCGCGTTGCGTCTGGCCCTGGGGTGAACGTCACGGTGCCGATTGGGATGGACGTACCGTCGCGGGTGAGTAGCTCAAGCTGCTTCGTGCCGACCAATTCCCAAGCATGTGCCGGACCTGCAATCCCAAGGAGGATGGCAGCGTAGAGCAGGCAGGTCCGGAGAAGGTAGGGTCGCATGGGGCGGGCTCTGGAGGCAGATACCATCGAGGTCAGAGGCGGGTCGTCAGGTCGGTGAGCCAAGCCGGCGAGGCGTTGACCAGGACGGTCTCCGCAGCCTTGTCGTAGCCCGTGGCGATCATCAGGCCGGTGGCCACGAGGATGGCGCCCAGGGCGACCTTCAGCCCCTTGCCGAGCCCCATCATCCGGTCGCGCCAGCGCATCAGTACCTCGCGGGACAGCGTGCCGAGGAGCAGGAGCGGAAGGGCGGCGCCGATGCCGAACAGAAGCATCGTTGCCGCCACCGTACCCAGGTCTCGCCCCTGCGATGCGAGGAGGGACGCAGCCCCGAGGGTCGGCCCCACGCAGGGGCTCCAGACCGCCCCGAGCAGCAGCCCGACCCCAAACTGTCCCAGGAGCCCGGCGGTCGAGAAGCCACCGAACCGGCTCTCGGTCCAGTTGCTCACCGGGCCGGCGGCGACGGCAAGCCGGGTCTGGGCGGCCGGAACCATCAGGACGAGTCCGATCAGGACCAGCATGATAGCCGCCACGGTGCGGAAGACATCGGCGTCGAGGCCGAGGGCGAACCCCACGGTCGCCACGAACAGCCCGATGGCCACGAAGGACAGGGCGAGGCCGGCAGCCAGGGCGGCGGGGCCGAGCCTGTGCTCCGATGCCGCCGCGCCCAGAACCAACGGTAGCAACGGCAGCACGCAGGGGGACAGCACCGAGAGGATGCCGGCGAGGAACGCGAGGCCGAACGTCGTGGCCATGGCCGACCTACAACGCCTTCTCGACGGCGCCCTCGATCCACTCTGGCTGGGTGTCGCCGACCGAGCGCCCCGTCTCCTTCTCGCCCTTGAAGGTGATCAGGGTGCTCTGCGTCGTCACGCCGAACCGCTTCAACACGTCCTTGCGGCTGTCGAAGTCGACGTCGAACACCTGGAGGTCCTTGAAGCGAGGCTCGGCCTCCAGCTTGGCCAAGATTGGCTTCTGCGCAGCGCAGACGGTGCACCAGGGCGCTGTGACATGGACGAGGATCGGCTTGCCCGCCTTCTGCGCCGCCTCGAAGGCATCGGGTGTGAAAATCGCCTCGGCGGCTTGGGCGCCTGTGCCGAACAGCAGGGGTGCGGCGGCCAGGGCGCCGAGCAGGATGCGACGGGTGGTCATGGGGCGGCTGTCTCCTTCATGGAATGGCGCGGCGGACGGGCGGCTCAGTTGGTTGCCTGGGTGACGGCGCGGTCGATGTTCACGCGCTCGGCCCAATCCTTGGCTTCCTGCTGCCCCTTGAGGTCGATCAGCCGGGCACCGCTGACGTCCACGTTCTTGAAATCTGCGCCCGCGATCGTCGCGCCGGTCAGGTCGGCCCCGGATAAATCCGAGCCCATCAGAACCACGTTGGTGAGGTCGGCATCCGTGAGGTTGGCGTATTCGAGCCGCGACCGCCCGAGATTGGCTCCCTTCAGGTTCGCGCCGGAGAGGTTCACCGACACGAACACCGCCCGCATCAGGCCCATGGACTGGTTCTTAATATCGGCGCCGCCCTTGAGGTCGACCAGCGTGGCGCCGCTCATGTTGGCACCCTTGAAGTCGCCGATGGGCATGGCGCGACTGAGATCGGCGCCGCTGAGGTTGGCATCGCGGGCGGTGATGCCGAACATTTTCGTGTCCACGAGCTTGGCGCCGGACAGGTCGACCTTCAGGAGCCATGCCTGTTCGAGGTTCGCACCGGTGAGGTCCGCCCCGCGCAGGTTGGTGTTGTTCAGGCGAGCGGTCCGCAGGTTGGCCCCCCGCAGGCTCAGTCCGGAGAGATCGAGGCCGGACAGGGACTTGTCATGCAGGTCGATGGGCTTGCCGTCCGCGGCCTTGATCATCGCCTCGATGTCGGCGCGGCTCATCTCGGCCTTGGTCATGGCGGGCGATGACATGTCGGCCCCGAGCAGCAGGTCCTGTTCGGCTGCGGCGGGGCTTGCGGCAAGGACGGCGAGCATGAAGCTCAGGGCGAGGCGGCGCATCGGTTTTACTCCCGGTGGGCATCACGCATGGCGGGTGCCCTTATCGTGCTCGTTGTGTCGCGATGCTATGCCGAGCCGCTGCACCCGGTCGGTGACCCAGGTCACACAAGTCCAGAGCGGCGGGAGAAAAACGCAACGCGAGCCGGACGATCAGCCCGTCGTCATGGCCGGGGGGGGACTACGCCGCCATGATGGATGCCCAGA
This sequence comes from Methylobacterium sp. A49B, assembly GCF_053346215.1. Lineage (NCBI taxonomy): Bacteria > Pseudomonadati > Pseudomonadota > Alphaproteobacteria > Hyphomicrobiales > Methylobacteriaceae > Methylobacterium > Methylobacterium sp. A49B. Next base: position 31,377 of record NZ_JBKFBO010000139.1, on the reverse strand, counting down.
AGGTCGAACGTTGGATCGACCGGTTTCCGCTGCTCCAAGCTCTCAGCCCGGCGCACCTCCAGATCGCCCGGGGGACGGTGCACTTCCCGGTTCTGGACGCGGGCGCCATCGCCTACGAACTCGATGGCGAGTGCGCCAACTACCTGATGTGCCTGGAGGGGCGCACGCGCATCTTCCGCATGTCGGAGGGTGGGCGTGAGGTGCTGATCTACAAGGTTGGCCCCGGCGGGACCTGCGCCCTGACCACACAATGCCTCCTCTCCGGCGGCAACTTCCCGGCGCAGAGCATCGCCGAGGAGCGGACCGAACTCGCGGCTCTGCCGGTGAGCACGTTCCAACACCTGATGGGCGAGAGCGCCGCCTTCCGCAGCTTCGTCATGGACGACTACACCAGGCTGATGTCCGGCCTGTTCACGCTCATCGACGAGGTTGCGTTTGCCCCGCTCAAGCAGCGCCTCGCGCAACGGCTTCTGGCCGAAGCGGACCCGCGTGGGGTGGCCTCGGTGACCCACCAGAAGCTCGCAGACGACATTGGCAGCGTGCGCGAGGTGGTGAGCCGCATCCTGGGGCAATGGGCCGAGGCGGGCCTAATCGAGGTCCGGCGCGGCGCGGTCGAGATCGTCGACCGCCCAAACTTGGAGGCCGCCGGTCGCAAGTGACCTGCGGCTTGTCGGTTTGCCAGTCCCGATCAGGCTGGCTCGACAGTGCCGCCGGCCTTCGCCAGCGCAGAGAAGCCGCCCGCGACATGGGCGACCGGACCGAGGCCCATGTCATTCAGGGTCTTGGCGGCCAGGGCCGAGCGGTTGCCGGAGCCGCAGTAGAGCACCAGGCGTTTGCCCCCGCCGAGCTCGGCTCGGTGGGTCGGGCTCGCGGGATCGGCCTGGAACTCCAGGAAGCCTCGCGGCACATGAACTGCGCCGGCGATCCTGCCTGTCTTGGCCAACTCCTCGCCCTCTCTCACGTCGACGAGCACCGTGCCCGGCTGGGCGAGGCGCGCCAGCGCCTCCTCGGCCGACAGGGTCTGCACCTCCCGGTTGGCCTGCGCCACTAGGTCCTTCGCGCTGATCATGGTCATGGTCGTCTCCATCATTCGCCCCACGCCGCGCCGTCGAGGGCGTCGAGCGGGATCTTCAGGTAGCGGCGTCCATTCGCCTCGGGCTCGGGCAGGCGCCCACCGCGGATGTTCACCTGCAGGGAATGCAGGATGAGCTTCGGCATCGGCAGTTCGCGGTCGCGCGCCTCGCGCATCGCCACGAACGCCTCCTCGGTCGGTGTCTCGACGAGGTGCGGGTTCTCGCTCCGCTGCCGGGCGACCGTGCTCTCCCAGGCCGCCGCCCGGCCGCCCGGGCGGTAGTCGTGCCCGGTGAACAGCCGCGTGTCGTCCGGCAGGGCCATGATGCGCTGGATGCTGCGCCACAAGGCGTGCGCATTGCCGCCCGGGAAGTCCGCCCGCGCCGAGCCGCTGTCGGGCATGAACAGGGTGTCGTGGATGAAGGCGGCGTCGCCGATCCGGTAGGCGATGGAGGCCATGGTGTGGCCCGGCGTGAACATGACTTCGACGTCGAGGTCGCCGATTCGGAAGCGCTCGCCGTCGGCGAAGAGCCGGGACCACTGCGAACCGTCCGTCCGGAACGTGTCGGGCAAGTTGTAGAGCCCCTTCCAGAGCCGCTGCACGTCGACGACCTTCTCGCCGATTGCGGTCGGGACGCCCGTCCGGTCGTGGAGGTAGCCGGCCGCCGAGAAGTGGTCGGCGTGCGGGTGCGTGTCGAGGATCCACTCCAGGACGTAGCCCTCCCGCTCGATATGGGCGAGCAGGGCGTCGGCGGACCGGGTCGCGGTTGCGCCGGACTTCGGGTCGAAGTCGAGGACCGGGTCGATGATCGCGCAGCGCTTCGTCGCGGGGTCAGCGACGACGTACTGGATGCTCCCGGTCGGCTCGTCGTGGAAGCCGGTTACGATGGGATGCCCGCGCAAGGGGCCGACGGTCTGGTTCGACATGGATCTCCTCCTTCCGAGGTTCAGTTGCCCGCGCCGAGGAGCGGCAGGGCCCCGCGGGCGACGACGTAGAGGCCGACCAGGATGACGAGGCCGGCGAAGGTGACGGTCAGGGCGCGCTTGCGCCCGGTGAGGTGCTGGCCGACCCTCGCTCCGACGAGGCCCCCGAACACGCCCCCCAGGATGAACAGGCCGGCGAGCGGCCAGTCGATCAGGCCGGAGGCGGCGTAGCTCGCCGCGGTCGCCGCCCCGAAGGCGCTGACCGCGACCAGCGAGGTGCCGATGGCCATGGGCAACGGCATCGCCGTCGCCAGCATCAGGCCCGGCACGATCAGGAATCCCCCGCCGATGCCGAAGAAGCCGGAGAACAGGCCGACCGCGAGGCCGATGCCGAGAAGCCAGGGCAGGAGCACCGGGGCGCTGGCCTTGGACAGGCGCACGTCCGGATCGCCCTCGCCCTGCCGCTTGCGCAGCATCAGGCCCCCGACCACGAGCATGACGATCCCGAACAGGGCGAGCAGGCTCTTCCCGTCGACCGCCTTGGCGGCCGCCGAGCCGACGAGCGCGCCGAGGATCCCGGCGAGCGAGAACGCCGCCGCGCAGCGCCACTTCACGTTCCCGGCCCGCCATTGCGGGATGAGGTTGCCTGCCGCGCTGACCGAGACCGCCAGGGCGCTCGTCCCGATGGCGACGTGGGGCGAGGACACGCCGACCACGTAGGTCAGGAGCGGGACCGCGAGGATCGAGCCGCCCCCGCCGACGAGGCCGAGGATCACGCCCACGACCCCGCCAGAGCCGGCGGCGAGGCCGGATGTGAGGGGACCGGGCATCATGCGTCGGCCCCCAGCACGGCCGTCGGCTTCAGGCGCGCCGCCGGAACCAGGCGGAACAGCAGCATGCCGGCTACCATCGCCGCTACGAAGGTCGCAACCTCGGCCGGGGCCACCGTCAGGATGGTGAGGGCAGGCCCGGGGCACAGGCCGGCCAGCCCCCAGCCGAGGCCGAAGATCGCGGCCCCTGCGATCAGGCGTCCGTCGAGGTCGCGCCGGGTCGGTACGTCGAGCCTCGGCGCAAGAATTGGCCGTCCGCGCCGCCGTGCCAGGCGGTAGCCGGCGGCCGAGACCGCGACGGCGCCCGCCATGACGAGGGCGAGGCTCGGGTCCCAGCGTCCGGTCACGTCGAGGAAGGCCAGGACCTTGGCCGGGTCGGCCATGCCCGAGACGAGGAGGCCGAAGCCGAACAGGAGGCCGACGGCGAAGGCGGAAGCGGTCTTGGCCATAGCTCAGGCTCCGACGAGATGGCGCATGACGAGGACGGTCAGGACGGCGACGGCCATGAAGGTGCCGGTCGCGGCCAGCGAGCGGGGCGAGCCGCGGCCGATGCCGCAGACGCCGTGGCCGCTGGTGCAACCGGCGCCGAGGCGCGCGCCGAATCCGACCAGCAGGCCCGCGAGGATCAACAGCGGGAACGACGCCCCGACCGTCACCGGCGGAAGGCTGCCCCCCAGGCCGGCATAGGCGAGCGGCGCCACGACGAGGCCTGCCACGAAGGCTGCCCGCCATCCGGTCTCGCGCGAGGGTCGGGCGAGCAGTCCGCCGAGGATCCCGCTGATGCCGGCGATCCGTCCGTTGAGGAGCAGGAACAGGGCCGCGGAGGTGCCGATCATGGCACCGCCGACGAGGGCGCTGACAGGCGTGAAGCCATCCATGGTGGTCGCTCCCAGGCGTTGGTCCGGACCAGGTCCGGCTGGCCGCGGGGGACGCCGTCCCCGGCCGAACCGAACATTAGATGACTCTTAATTAGCAATATCTAATGTAATGGCAAGCGGGAAACTTGCGCCTTGGCCTCGGATGCGCTGCGTGGGTGCGATGGCGCACGGGCGCCCCCCGCCGACGTGGTGCCGGCGGGGGGCATCGACTTCAGCCCGACGAGATCAGGGGTGGATGTAGGCAAACCCCATGCCCTGCAGGCGCGCCAGTTCGGCGACGCCGCTCGGTACGAGGTCGTCCTCGCCGACGCCGTACAGGGTGGTGCGGTCGACTTTCCGCTCGCGCAGGGTGTTGGCGCAGACCAGGAACCGCACGCCCATCCCCTTGAGCGCGTCGATGCGGCCGGCGAGCTCCTTGTCGTTCGCGGCCGATTGGAACAGGCCGACCCCGTCGCCGAGGCTCACCACGCGGATCTCGACATGCGCCTTGCCCACGGCCTCGACGTGGTTGCGCAGGTTGGCGAGCAGGCGCTTGAAGTATGCCGCTCCGTCCGGGCCGCCCCCGCCGTTGTGATAGACCACCTTCTGGTCGGCGTAGTAGCCGGCCGCTGCCTCCGAGCCGGCGCGGACCGTCCCGATGCCCATCGTCGCGAGGACGACCGCCAGCATCAGGCTCTTAAGGACCGTCGTCATCCGCCACTCCGTCGTCCATTAGAGGTTCAGGCGCCGACCCGCCGCGTGAAAGGTCGTCGAGGCGCGCACGGTCGAGGCCGCCGCTCGTGGCTGGCCCGATCCCGGCGTCGCCGCCGAGGCTGCCGGTGGTCTCCGGCGCTGCCGGCCGCGAGGCCTGGGCGGTGCCCTGCGACCCGAGCACGACGACCTTCGTGCCCGTGGGAACGCGTCGATGCAGGTCGATGACGTCCTGGTTGAGCATGCGAATGCATCCGGACGAAACCGCCTCGCCAATGCTCCAGGGCTCGGTGGTGCCGTGGATGCGGTAGAGCGTGTCCTTGCCGTCCTTGAACAGGTAGAGCGCGCGGGCCCCGAGGGGATTGCGTGCGCCCCCGGGCATGCCCCCGGCCCAGCGCCCGTTCCGCTCAGGGTCACGCCGAAGCATGTCTGGGGTCGGCGTCCAGCGCGGCCAGGACGCCTTGCGGGCGACCGTCGCCTCGCCCGTGAACTCGAAGCCGGCCTTGCCCACGCCGACCCCGTAGCGCATCGCCTTGCCGCCCTCCATGACGAGGTAGAGGAAGCGCCGGTAGGGGTCGACCACCAGGGTGCCGGGTGGCTGATGGGTCGGATAGTCGACGACCTGGCGGACGTTGCGGGCCTTCAAGTCGCGCGGATCGACCGCATCGACCGGGAACGGCTCGTCCGTGACGGCCGCGTAGCGGCGGACGGCATCCGCCGGAAGGCGCGGTCCCGCCTCGGCGACCGGCCCGGGGGCGCCCATCGATGCCGAACAGGCTCCGAGCGCCGCGGCGAGCGCTAGAAGCGCCGGGAGGCGTAGGACCCGCCGCATCACGAGCGACCCTTGGCACGCGCCTGTGCGACCGCCTGCTTGAAGCCGTCGTAGTCGAGGGCGGCCGCGACCTTCAGGGGGCCAATCAGGAAGACCGGCGTGCCCTGCAGGCCGAGGGCGTCCGCCTGGTCGAGGTTGCGCTGGAGCAGGGCCGCGATCTCGCCCTGGTGGGACGCCCGGTCCGCCTCCAGGCGGGCCATGTCGACGCCCAAGGCGGACACCGCCTCCAGCATCCGCTCCTTCGGGATCTTGCGGCCGGGGATGCCCATCAGGGCGCGATGCACGTCGTCGTAGCGGCCCTGGTACTTTGCCGCGAGGGCGAGTTGGGCGCCGTAGACGGAGGCGTCGCCGAGGATCGGCCAGTCCTTGTGGACGAGGCGGATGCGACCGTCCGACTTCACCAGCCGGAGCAGGTCGGGCTCGGCCTTCTTGCAGAAGGGGCAGTTGTAATCGAGGAAGGCGACGATGGTCAGGTCGCCCTTCGGGTTGCCCGAGACCGGCGCCTCGGGGTCGTTGAGGATGGCGTTCGGGTCGATGCCCTGGGCGAAGGCCTCTTCCGTGTGCGGCGCCAGCGATAGCAAGGCGGGCGCGAGGGCGACGGCGCGGATCAGGGCGAGCAGGGTCCTGCGGTCCATGACGGTCTCCGTGGGTATGGTTGGTTCGAGAGGGGGCGTTCAGGCCCCGACGAGGGCGAGGCGGCGCTTCAGGTCATCGACCGTGAGCTCGCCCTCGGTGCGGGCCTCCCGGACCTCGCCGCCATCGGGACGCATCAGGACGAGGGTCGGCGGGCCGACCACCTCGAAGCGGCGCATCAGGGCGTGGGTGTCGGCGTCGTCGCGGGTGACGTCGGCGCGGATGACCGAGACGGCCTGGAGCCGCTCGCGGATGCCGGCATCCGCGAAAACCGTCCGCTCGTTCGTCCGACAGACGGTGCACCAGTCGGCGGCGAACTCGACGAGCACCGGCTTGCCCTCGGCTCGGGCCGCAAGGAGGGCCGCTTCGAAGGCAGGGAGCGTGGAGACGGTACGGGCTTCGGCGATGCGGTCCGGGTGGGATGGGCCGAGGCCGGCGAGGGGCCGCAGCGGGTCGTCCGCGCCCGTGGCGGCCCCGAGGAGAAGGAGGCCGCCATAGGTGACGGCCACCAAGCCCGCCGCGCGACCGGCGCGTGACGGGCGGCCGTTCGCGGTGATCGCCGCGAGCGCCAGCCCGAGGCCGATGGCGAGCGCCGCCCAGAGGAGAAGCGACAGCCCATTCGGAAGGAGGCGCGTCACCAGCGAGGCCGCGAGAGCGAGGAAGACGAAGCCGAAGGCCTGCTTCGCCCGCACCAGCCAGGGGCCGGATCGCGGCAGGATGCCGGCGCCGAACGCGCCGACGAGCACCAGCGGCGCGCCCATCCCGAGGCCGAGGGAGAAGAGGGCCAGCGCCCCGCGCAGGACGTTTCCCGTCTGGGCGACGTAGAGCAGGGCGGCGGCCAGGGGCGGCGTCACGCAGGGCCCGACGACGAGGGCCGAGCTAAAGCCAAGGAACGCGGCGCCGGCGACCGATCCCCCCTGCGCCGCCGGGGCGCCGAAGCGGTCCCGCCACCAGCGCGGCGCCTGCAGGTCGAACAGGCCAAACATCGACAGGGCCAGCGCGATGAAGGCGGAGGCCATCAGGCCGAGGGCGAGCGGGGTCTGAAGGGCGACCTGCAGGTTGCGGCCGAGCCACGCCGCCGCGACGCCGAGGCTGGCATAGGCCGCCGCCATGGCGAGGACGTAGCTTCCAGACAGCGCCAAGCCCCGCCCCGGCGTGAGACCCTGGCCCGAGCGGACGATCATGCCCGACAGGATCGGCACCATCGGCAGCACGCAGGGGGTGAACGCCAGCAGGAGGCCGAGCCCAAACATGCCCGCCAGGACGCCGACGAGGTTGCCGACGAGGAGGGCGGCCGGCCCGGCGGAGAAAACGTCCTGGCGGATAGGCGCGGCGGCCGTTTCGCCTGCAGGGGTGGCTTCGCCGCCACGGGACGCTTCGGCGCTCGCCAGGACGGCGAGGTCCAGCCGCTTCGTGACCGGCGGATAGCAGATGCCCCGCTCGGCGCAGCCCTGGTAGGTCACCCGGACCTCTCGCAGGCTGGCCAGCGCCGCGCCGGGCACGATGGCCTCCACGGAGTCGTGGTAGACCTCCGTCGGCCCGAAGTTCGGGTCGTCCTTGGTCTCCGCGGGCGGCGTGCTGACGGGAAGCTCCGTGCCCGTGCCGGCCTCGGCGCGGATCCTGTCCCGGTAGAGGTAGGTGCCAGGCGCGATGGTCCAGCGCAGGTGCAAGGCGAGGTTCGCGTCGCGGGTCGCGACGAGGGTGAAGGGCGTTGGCCGCGCGGCGCTCTCCTGGGACCATCCCGGAGACCAGGTCGCCGCGCCAGCCCAGACCAGGGCGGCGAGGATGAGGTGGGCGAACATGTTCGGCATGGGCGGGGTCCGTATCGGCCCGCCGCAGGTCGGACGTGCAGCTTAAGCCAGGCTTAAGCCAGGCCCGCCGGATGAGGGACGGTCAGGGGGAGACACGCATGCGCATCCTCGTCGTCGAGGACGATCCCATCCTCTCGGACGGGCTCAGGGCGGGGCTCGGCCTCGGCGGGGCGACCGTCGACTGCGTCGCGACCTGCGCTGACGCCGAGGCGGCGCTGGCCACGAGCGCGTTCTCGGCCATCGTGCTCGACCTGATGCTCCCCGACGGCTCCGGCCTCGACGTGCTGCGCGGCCTCCGCCGCCGGAAGGACCGGACGCCCGTCGTCCTGCTCACGGCCCTCGACGCGGTGGCCGACCGGATCGCCGGGCTCGACGGCGGCGCCGACGACTACCTCGGCAAGCCTTTCGATCTCGACGAACTCTCGGCCCGCATCCGCGCGGTGGTCCGCCGGGCCTCGGGGCGGGCCGCCGCCCTCCTGGAGCACGGCGGCATCCGGCTCGATCCCGGCAGCCTCGCCGTTACGGTCGACGGCGTTTCGGTCGGCCTGTCCAGGCGGGAGGTCATGGTGCTGGCGGCGCTGATGGAACGCCCAAACGTGCTCCGCTCCAAGGCCGAGTTGGAAGAGCGCCTCTACGGCTGGCAGGAGGAGGTCGAGAGCAACGCCGTCGAGGTCCACGTGCACAACCTGCGGGCCAAGATCGGCAAGCACGCCATCGAGACGGTGCGCGGCGTCGGCTACCGGATGAGGGCGCCGGCATGACATCCCTGCGCGTCAGGCTCTTCGCGATCCTGATCCTCGCGACCGGACTGATCTGGCTCAGCGCGGTCGCCTGGATCTATCTCGGCTCGAAGCGCGAGGTGGAGCAGGTGCTCGACACCCGCCTGCAGGAGGCCGCGCGCATGGTCGGCTCCCTCGTGGGAACGGTCGGCGCTTCGACTCCCGATGGAACACGCTCCACCATCCCTGCTCCGATGTCCTACGAGCGGCAACTGTCCTGCCAGATCTGGTCCCTCGACGGGCGCATGGTCGCGCGGTCGAGCGGGGCCCCGGAGCGGCGCCTGACCGACGCACCGGCCGGCTTCTCTGAGCGCGAGGTCGACGGCGAGACCTGGCGGGTGTTCACGGTCGAGGATGCCGAGAAGGGCGTGCGCGTCATGGTCGGCGACCGCCTGGGCCTGCGCGAGCGCCTCGTCACCGATCTCATCATGGGCCTCGTCACCCCCGCGCTCCTCGTCGTGCCGTTCCTCGGGATGCTGATCTGGGCGAGCCTCGGGCGGGGCCTGCGCCCCCTGCGCCGGATGGCCCGCGACCTCGCGGGCCGCGACGCCGACGACATGAGTGCCATCGACGCGGGCCGGGCGCCCGCGGAGGTCCGGCCGCTGGCCGACGCCCTGAACGGCCTGTTCCTCAAGGTCGAGGCGGCGCGCCGGCACGAGCGGGAGGTGACCGCCTTCGCCGCGCACGAACTGCGCACGCCGCTGGCAGGGCTGAAGACCCAGGCCCAGGTCGCCATGGCCACCACCGACCCGGACGTGGCTAAGGCGGCTTTGCGCCAGATCCTGGCGGCCGTGGACCGTACCACCCGCCTCGTCCGGCAACTGCTCGACGCCGCCAAGCTCGACGCGGCCGGGGAGATGCCGTCCCTGGCGGAGGTCGATGTGGGCGCGCTGGTGGCCGAGACCGTCGACGGGATGCGGGTGCCGCCCGGAGTCCGCACGGTGATCGACCCGGGGCTTCGCGGCTACACCCTACCGGCCGATGCCGAGAGCCTGCGTCTGGCGGTCCGCAATCTGCACGAGAACGCCGTGCAGCACATGGAAGCCGGCACGGTGGAGTGGACGGCGCGACCCGGTGGCGACGGTTTCCTGGTGCGCGACGAGGGGCCGGGGATTCCCGCCGAGGAACTGCCGCACGTCACGACGCGCTTCTTCCGCGGGCGCCACAAGAGCGCGACAGGAAGTGGACTCGGCCTCGCCATCGCCGAGATGGCGTCCCGCCGGAGCGGGCTGAGCCTGCGGCTGCGCAACCGGCCGGATCGTCCGGGACTTGAGGCGGAGATCGTCCGCGCCTGACGCGGTCAGCCGAGTTCCGGGCAGAAGATGTCCTTGAGCGTCGTCAGCACCCGGGCGACGCGGGGATCCTCAAGCCTGTAATGGAGCGTCTGGCTCTCGCGGCGGTACGCGACCAATCCGTCCTCGCGCAGCTTTGCGAGATGTTGCGACAGCGCCGACTGGCTGAGCTCGACCGCCTCGGCGAGGCTCGTCACGTCCATCTCGCCACGGGCGACCAGCAGGCACAGGATGAGCAGGCGCTTCTCGTTGGCGAGGAGACGGAGCAGGCGTGCCGCGTCGCCGGCCTTGTCTTGGAGCCGCATCAGTTCGCTCGGCGTGACGGCGTCCATCGGCGTCGTTCCTGAATCGTTGGTCTCGGTTTATTTAGCTGCTCCTAATATAATGTGTCGATACCGTCTGGCCATCACGGTGCATACCTGCAAGGTCATCGGTTCGGGCCAGAAACTCTCGTTTCAATGGAGCGTGCCACCCGCGCGGAAGGCGCCCATCATTACCGAAACAGACCGGCACCTTTCGGCGTAGCTGGGTCGATAGAAGGCCGTCCGCTTTTTAGGCGCCCCCACTTGGAAGCAGCCATTCCGCTTACGGCCAGACTAAGCCATGCCGGATTGCCGACGGGAGAAAAACCAGTCGTTCGGCTTGGCGCCCAATCCAGCCGTTCAGAACCTGCGAGGCGCAGCGCAAGAGCGGACATTGAAAGAGGCGTGAAGAAGCGCCGATCCCGCGCGCTTCGGCGTCGAGCACGCAGCGAGGCGTTCGACGATCAATGCGCTGGCGCCGTCCCCGATCTTCGCATCGGCGCCCGCAAATTCGGCTCTGCCCGACCCATGGCTCTCGTGAGGGCGGAACGGACCGCCTGCGGGAGACGTGACATGACCAAGACGATTATCCTCGTGCTCGTAGCCGGCAGCCTGATCGGCGCGGCGCACCCCGCCCTGGCGCAGGAGCCGACCGCGACGGCCGAGCCCCGTGGCAACCAGGAATTCATCGGCGTCGACCTCGACAACGGCGGCGTCTACTACAACGGCCACGACTCGGGCCGCTTCTGCGTCTACCGCACGGTAGACGTGTTCAACCGCTACACCGGCTACGTCGAGGCCCGTCGCGTGCGCCGCTGCGGCCGCGGCCTCTACCTGCGCTGACAGGGGAGCGGCATGATGCTCGCCCGGCTCTCCCCACTGCACCTCGCGGCCCTCGGCCTCGTCCTCGCGCTCATCGACCGGATGTGAGCGCGGGTGCCCCGGACATGGCCGCCGGCATTGTCTCGCCGGTCTTGGCCGACTATTCCGGCCCCGGTCCTGAGTATTCGGCAACGCGAACTGTCGCGCCGGCAGCCGAGAAGGAGTGACGCATGGTGACCCCCGTCACGGTGTCGGCTCGTCGCGGACATCGGCCCATCCGGGCCGGGTGGATACGGGTTCTCGTGCTGGTCGCGTGCGCCTGCCTCTGGTCCGATCGCGCGGCCTTGGCCGTCGAACCCGCATCCTTCGCTGACAACGGCGACTCGGTGGCAGTGGTGATCGGCAACCGCGACTACAAGCAGACCGTGCCCGTCGACTACGCGCACAACGACGCCGACGCGATGCGCGACTACCTCGTCCAGCGCCTGGGCTACCGCGAGGCCAACGTCTTCGTCCTCAAGGACGCGACGCTGAACGAGTTCAACCAGGTCTTCGGTACCGAGCGGAACCCGCAATCCGGCCGCCTGTGGCGCAGCGTGCGCGAGGGCCGGTCGAACGTGTTCGTCTACTATTCCGGCCACGGCGTCCCGGATCTCGCCACCCGCCAGCCGTTCCTGCTGCCGCAGGACGGCAACCCCAACCAGGGCGAGAGCGGGTTCTCCCTCGAGACACTCTACCGCAACCTCGACCTCGTGAAGCGCAAGATCGGACCCGAGCGCCAGCTCGTGGTGATGGTGGATGCCTGCTTCACCGGGGAGACCGGCCGGAAGGGCGAGAGCCTGCTGGCGGTCTCCGCCCCCGGCTTCGCGCCGGCCAAGCCGAAGGCCGAGGCGGGGATCGTGCGGGTCGTGGCGACCTCCGGGGCGACGCCCGCCAACTGGGACGCGGCGAACAGGCTCGGCCTGCTCACCAGCCGGTTCCTCATGGGTGTCTCCGGCCTCGCCGGCGAGGCGGGCGGCGACGTCCCATGGACCGCCCTCAAGGCCTACCTGCGCCGCGAGGTGGCAGAGGCGGCGCGGCGCGCGAGCGGGCGCGAGCAGGTGCCCGAGGTGGACGACGCCGCCATCGTCCTCAAGGCCTCGGCTCCGGTCGCAGCGGTGGCGGACGGCGTCGCGCAGGTGCGCGACGAGGCGGCGTGGCGCCGGGCCGAGGCGCTCGGCACCCAGGCGGCCTTCGAGACCTATGTCGGTACCTGCGGGCCGTCCTGCGCCTACCGCGCCCAGGCCATGGACCGGCTATTCGCCGGCCGGCAGCGCGACGCGGCCGCCCTCGACCAGGAGAACTGGGCGAAGTTCGGCGCGGCGCGGCAGTATCAGGCCTATCTCGACACCTGCGGCGCAGTCTGCGCCTACCGCAGCCTCGCCCTCGGCTATCTCGGCGGGTCGGATCCCGCGGGCGACCCGCGGGTCCAGCGCTGCGACGCGCTGGCCGCCGGGGCGGACGATCCGGACCGGCCGGCGGCCGTTACCGGGATCAAGCTCGGGCGCATCGAATCCGCCGCCGCCATCGAGGCCTGCCGCCCGGCGGCGGAGGCCTACCCGAAGCTGCGCCGTCTCTCCTATCAGCTCGGCCGGGCCTACGACCGCGCGGACCGCTTCAAGGAGGCCCTAGCCGCCTACGATCAGGCGGCCAAGGCCGGCAGCATCTCGGCGATGAACAACCTCGCCGCCCTCTACGAGAACGGCCAGGGCGTGAAGCGCTCTCAGGCCGAGGCCTTCCGCCTCTACCGGCAGGCCGGAGAGGGCGGCAACGTGGTGGCCCTCGCCAACGCGGCGCGCATGCTGGAATACGGCAACGGCATCCCCAAGAATGAGGCGCAGGCGGTGGCCCTCTACAAGCGGGCGGTGGACGGCGGCGACGTCGCGTCGATCTCGAAGCTCGTCCCGCACTACGCGACCGGCGCCTACGGCTTCCCGAAGGACCTGCGCCAGGGCTTCGACCTGTTCCGGCAGGCCGCCGACCGGGGTGATCCCGTCGCCATGGCCACCATGGCGACGCTCATCGACAACGGCTTCGGGCGCTTCTTCCCCGGAATCCGCTCTGCCGACCTCGTGCTGCAGGCACTCAAGCGGGGCGAACTCGGCGCGGCTTCGGTCTCGGCGACCGACACCGCGGCTCAGAAGCTGAAGCCCGACACGATCCGGGCGGTTCAGAAGGCGGTGAAGCAGGCGGATTACTATCCCGGCGCCATCGACGGCCGCTTCAACCCCGTCTTCGTCCGCGCGCTCGATCAGTACGCGCGCGCCAACGAGGCGGAATGAGCGGATCTGGGCCGGCGCGGCCCGACGCCCCGATCCGCCGCACAGGATCCGCGCGCCGCGCGGGATGGACGGGACGGCGCCCGGCCCTGTTCGTCGCCCTATGCCTCGCCGCACGTCTCGCCGCGCCGTCCGCGGCCCTGGCCGATCCCGGCACCGCGGCGCTGACGCCCTTCCTCGACGCGGTGTCGACCTGCGCGGGTCGGTCCGACCTCACCCTCGCGGTGGTCGGCCTTGGTCCGGGACAGACCGCGTTCTCGCGCGAGCAGGCTGAGGAGGTGCGGCTCGCGGCCGAAACCCGGCTCCAGGCCACCGGCCGCGTTCGCCTGGGGGCCGCGGCCGACGTGGTCCGCATCAAGGCCCTGCGCGAGGGCACCACGGGACTCTCGGCCAGTGAAGCCGAGGCGGAGATCCGCGCGGCCTTCGCGGGCGATGCCAGCGTCTTCCTCGTCGACGCGCGGCGCGCGGGCGACACCGCCGCCTTCCGTCTCCAGGCCATCACCAGGGCCGCCGACTGCAAGGCGACGAGCGAGCCGGTGGTCGTGCCGATCCGCACCGGGCCGGGCGTCTCGGACGTCGACGCCGTGATGGAGAGTGCGGTACGGGCGCTCGACGCGGCCGTGCCGAATGCCGGCCGCGTCGACATCTGCCCCTTCGCCACCGATGGCGGCCACTCCTCCTGCGCGGGCGCACTCACCGACCGCCTCGTGATCGCCCTCGACGCGGAGGCACGCGCACCGAACCGCGTCCTGAAGGGCGGGCGCCTGGAGGTGCGGCGTCACCCCCCCGGCGCCACCTGCCCCGGCAGCGGCCTCACGGCGCGGGGGCGCTTCCTCACCGATCAGGCCCGCCAGTTCTGGATGGAGCTGGAATTCCAACGAGACGGGACCGTCGTCGCGCCGACGGGCCGCCGCCGCATCGGCGTCGAGGGCCTCGGCTGCGACCCGACGCCCCGCCCTTTCCTCGACCACGTGGCGGCCACGGCGCCGACCGACGGCGCGCGGCTCTCGGTCTCGGCCGTCTCGGCGCCATTCGCCCGGGGGGAGCGCCTGGAGATGCGGATCGACGCGAAGGCGCGCCAGAGCCTCTACTGCTGGGTCCTGGCCCCGGACGAGACCGCGTTCGTCGCCCTGCCGGTGCGCGGCAACCCGGCCTCGCAGGCGCCCCTCGCCCCGGGAACGGCCCGGCGCTACCCCCGCGGTTACGGGCTCGACGAGATCGTGGCGTCCGAGCCCTTCGAGAATCTCTTCGCCTGCTTCGGGGTCGAGGGCGGCCTGCCCCCCGAACTGGCGGCGCGCTGGCTCGAGGCCGCGCCGGCCGCCGGCGCGGAGGCGCGCCTGCTCCAGCCCGCCGAGGTGCTTGACCTTCTCGACAGGATCCGCCGGGTGCCCGGCGTGACCGAGGCGACCGCGCGTATCACGGTGCGCTGACCGCGCGCGAAATCTGCTCTGGCGGTCCAAAGCTGACATAAAATCAGCTCACGCGAGGGTGTTCGGGGGATGACAGGGGGTCACGGAAAGTTTATCGGCGGGCCGGGCCTTCGGGCGCGCGAGACATACCACGGGGGGCGACTCATCGGGGGCTATGACGAACGCTGCGCGGCTGACTTCGCCAGTATCGGCGAGGGCCGCGACCTGACGCGCGAGGATCGGGCATGGCTCGTCCGCGTCGTGACGGGCGCCGTGCGGCCGAACCGCGACAAGCCGCTCTGGGATCTCGCCCACGCCCTCGCCGCCCTTGCCGCCCTCGCACGGGCGCAGGACGGGCGGGACCTGGTCACCCTCATCCTCGATCCCCGCCTCGCCCGGCCAGCGGCGGCCGCGTCCCGCTTCGCCGACGCGCGGGCGGAGGGCGCCACCACGGACGCGCGCGGCCTCGTCTTATCGGGTGCGCGGGACTGGCGCTGCACCTGGGCCGGTCTCGGCCGCCTGCTCACTGTCGCGGAGTTCGTGCTGACCGCCGACGATCTCGCGTCCTTCGCCACGGTGTCCGGCTGGCTCGACGAACTCGTTCGCGCCCCGGGCCCAGACGCGGCCGAGTTCCTGGGCAAGCGCCTCGCGCGTCAGCTCGCGGCCTACAGGAACGCCCACCTGCCGCTCGCCTCCCTGGAGCGGCGCTTCCGGGCGATCCTCGACCACCTCGACGGGCGCACGGTCTTCACGGACGACGACATCGTCGGCTTCTGGCGTGGCGAGATGGCCGCGGGCGACGAGCGGCCGGGCTTCCGCACGGTCGCCGAGCACTTCGTCACCTTCGAGGTCGCCGGACATCTCCTGGGCAGCCTCGCCAGCCTGGGTTCGGCCGCCTCCCTCGACGCGGTCGTGGGCTGGGAAGAGCGTCTCGACGCCTCGCTCGCTGATCTCGCCACCGCCGAGCCGGCGGAGGAACTCGCGGACCTTCTCGCCGGCCTGCCGGACGGGCCCAAGATCCTCACGGGCGCGGAGCGGGACGACCTCGCCGACCTCTTGCGCCTCGACCCGTTCCACCGGACGCGCCCGCTGACCAGCCTGCGCGCGGTGAGCTTCGGGCGCGTCCAGTCCGGTCTCGCGAACCGTCTGCGCCGCGGCGGCGGCGGGGCCGGCCTCGCCGAGCGCGCGGCCTGCGCCGAGGCGGAGAGCTACGAGGCGGTGGCGGCCCGCGCGAAGGTGCTGTCGGCCCATCTCGCGCGGATGCTACGCATCGCGGCGGCCCTGCGGCTCGCAGCCGCCGAAGCCCTCGCGCCGGAGGTGCGCGCGGCGCTCGCCTCCGCGGAGGCCGACCTGAAGCGGGTGCGGCGGGCAGGCTTCGACGACCGCGTTCAGCTCCAGGCCGGCTTCGCGGCGGCGGATGCGGCGCTCCTGCGCCTTGCCGACGAGGTCGGCGGGCTGGAGCGGGCGCTCGACGCGCTCGCCCGTCAACATCCGCTGGCGGCCGCCTTCGCGGCCGACCGCGCCGTGTTCGCCGAGACCCTATCGGCGGCCTATGCCGGGAAGGCCGCGGCGTGAGCGAGGAGGCGGCGCGCCTCCTCGCCGAGATCCACGCGTCCCGCGCCCTGATGCGCGCGCCCGCTCCCGCCACCGCCCGACCCTCGACGGCGGCGCTTTGGGCCCACGCTCTGCGCGAGCCCGGCGCGCCGGTCGACCTCGCAGTCGGGCGCGCGCTCCGCGGCGACCCCG
The DNA here is from genome assembly GCF_053346215.1 of Methylobacterium sp. A49B. Taxonomy (NCBI): domain Bacteria; kingdom Pseudomonadati; phylum Pseudomonadota; class Alphaproteobacteria; order Hyphomicrobiales; family Methylobacteriaceae; genus Methylobacterium; species Methylobacterium sp. A49B. The sequence continues at coordinate 15,040 of NZ_JBKFBO010000139.1, read as the reverse complement.
ATACCGCGCTGCGCTACCGGACGCTGCTTGCCGGACAGGCTGTAGCCTACGCCCCGCAGGCAATCGCCGCCTCGGACGGCGACCTCGCGGCGCGCCGGGTCGGCCTCTTCCTCCTCGAGGTGGTGGCCGCCGACGAGGACGCGCCGCCGCTCCTGGTCATCCGCGGCGGCGACAAAGCGGTCCGGGCGCTGGAGGTGAACCTCGGCGACGACACGGTGCGGCTCGCGCTTCCGCTGCCGGTCGAAGGCGCGATCGTGATCGCCCTAGACCCAGAGGTGCCGGAAGCCGACCGGCTCGGGCAGCTCCTGCGCGACCCGGCCGCCGCGGTCTTCCTGCTGTGAGCACCGGAACTTCATGAAGCCGGTCACGGTCCTGATCGTGGTGCCGACCACGGGCGGCCCGCTCGTGGTGCGCTCGCTCAAAGCCCGGCCGGGACTGCCAGCCTCGGCCGCCTTCGCGCAGGGCGACTACCGGCCGCTGTCCTGGTCGGGCGACTACGCCCGGCTCGCCGCCCCCGGCGGACCGCTCTCGTCCCTCGCGGGGGCGACGGCCGCGCACGAGTTGCGGCTGTCCGGCTCCTTCGATGCCGGCCGCTCCTGGGAGGTGCCGGTCTGCCTGGCGCACGGCCTCCTGGCGCGGGGGCATCGCCTCGTCGCCGAGCCGGGTGAGGCCGACCTCGTCCTCTGGGCGACAGGCGCCGTCGATCTCGACCTCGCGGTGCTGTCCGGCGACTACGCCCTCCTCGACAAGATCGAGCGGTCGCGCGCGCTGTTCGACTCGGCGCCGCAGGCCGTCCGCGCGGTGCTGCTGCCGGAGGGGCAGGAGCGTGCGGAGGCTCTGCGCACTGTGCAGGCTCTCAGCGCCCCGGGCATGCTTCGCCTTCTGCCGGCGACCACCGTGGCGGCGGCGCTGGGAGCTCTCGACCCGCGCGAGGCTGCCGACGCACGAACCGCGATCCCCGCGCCGAGGCGGCGAAGCGGCCCTGTCCTCGCGGCCGGAGCCCTCTCCCTGGGCCTCGCCGGCGTCGCGCTCGGGCTCGGCTACGCCCGCCCGCCCGTCGTGGAACCGCCGGTGACCGTCGCGACCGGCCCGGCGCAGCGCCCGGACGAGGCGGGCGGGACCGCACGCCCGACGAGTTCCATCGCGGCCGCCGGCACCGCCGACCGCGCGCCGGCCGCTTCCGCACCCGTCGTCCGCGTGGACGAACTCGTCGCGCCCACCCGCTCCTCCTGCCGACGGGTCGCCTTCGGAGCCGATCCGCCCGAGCGTCGGCCAGTGCCCCAGGAGGCGGAGGGGCGGCTGCGCCCGACCCGTCTCACGCCTGAGCTGTGCGGGCTCGCCTTCCGCCCTGCCGCGCCCGGCGGCCGGATCGAGGTTGGTCCAGAATTGCGCGCGGCGTCGCTGCCGCCGAGCGCACTCGACGACGGCGCCCAGGCATACTTCCTGCGCGAGGGCGCGCGCCAGAACCTCGTCTATGCGGTCCAAGCGGTTCCGGAGGCGGGGGCCGCACGCCGCATCACCCACGCGCTGGAGCGCCCGTGAGGCGTCACGTCAACAATGCGTCGTCGCGGGGCGCATGCGCCGTCACCGGGGACGATCAGGGGAGGACAGGGATGGCTGAGGCCCGCCACCGGAGACGCCGCGCGATGCTCGCCACGCGTGTCGCCCTCGTCGTGCTCAGTGCCTGCGCCGCGACGGACGCGCGCGCGCAGAGCGTCGGCTTCGACCCCGCCGATTACGGCAAGGCGCAGCTGCCCCTTCGCCAGACGACCGGCGATGCGGCATCCTACGTCGACCAGAACAAGGGCGCGTTCGAGCCCATCGCCGAGCTCGACCCCAGCAGCGCCCTCGCGGCGCTGGCCCGCCCGATCGGCCGCGTCGACATCGTGATGCGGAACGTGTCGAGCGGCCAGATGATCGGCGCCTCCTGCACGGGCGAGTTGGTCGCGGGCGACTACGTACTCACGAACCATCATTGCCTGCCGCAATCGGGCGACCTCCGGCCGGTCAAGGCCTCGATCCTGATGGATTACCTGACCCTCGACGGGAAGGGCGCCCGGCGCTTCGAGATCGACCCGCGCCCTGTCGAGTTCGACTTGCGCCTCGACTACGCCCTCGCCCGCGTCGCCGGCCACCCGACGGGGACCTACGGGTCGGTGCGCCTCTCCGCCGAAGCCGTGCCTGGAAGCCGTTCCATGCTGGTGATCCACCACCCGATGGGCCGGCCGAAGGTGATGAGCCGCTTTCGGTGCTTCGCCCTCAAGGACCAAGCCGAGGGGCCCGACCTACGCCATCGCTGCGACACCCTCGGGGGCTCGTCGGGCTCGCTGATGTTCGACGCGGATGCGGGCGTCGCCCTCCACAAGGAGGGCGGGCTCGACCCGAAGGACGCGACCAGCTTCAACGCCGCCACCCGGCTCGCCGCGATCCTTGGGAAGAGCCGCGTCCTCGCCGAGGCCGTCGCCGCGCAGGCGCGGCCGGTCGCCAAGGCCTCGGCTTCGCCCGCCGCCCCAGCCGCGAGCCCCCCGTCGGCCACCGGCACCGCCGCGGCCAGCCCACCCGCGGGCGGCCCCCTCGATACCGACGGGATGAACGCGATCCTGCGCGGCCGTTGATGGGATCCGGCGGCGAAAATCGCTCTGCGGCGCCCATGGACGGATCAAGAGGGGCCGATGCGCGGCCCGCAGGTACGAGGAGCCAAGCCATGCCCACGAGTTTCGTGCGACCGCCGACCCTGATCCTGGCCACCCTGCTCGCGGCGCAGCCGGCCTGGGCGGGACCGCTGACCGAGGTGCCGGGTGCGCGGGACGCCGCGGCCGAAGACAGGCCCGAAGCCGCGGCACCGCCGCGCGACGCAGCCGCGGAGGCCGACGAGGCGCGTGCCGCCAACCCATCGGCCACCGCCATCATCCGGTCCCTCGCTCCCTTCGCCGACGGCAACCCGGGCGCGCCGGCCAAGCCGCTGGCGGTGACCCCCGCCGACGGGGGCGCGCCGATCCGGGTCGATGCGGCCCGCGCCGTCGATCTCACCGTGTTCTTCGCCTACGACAGCGCCCGGCTGACCCCCGAGGCCCGCATCCAGCTGGAGCCCCTGGGGCAGGCCCTGCGCTCGGGCGAGCTTGCCCGCCACAGCTTCCTCATCGCCGGTCACACCGACGCGGCCGGGGGCTGGCCGTACAACCGGCGCCTGTCGCTGGCCCGGGCGCGCGCGGTGCGGGCCTACCTCGTCGCGACCTACGGAATCGAGCCCGAGCGCCTGCGCGTGCACGGCTGGGGCCCCGGGCGGCTCAAGGATCCGGACGCGCCGCTGGCGCGGATCAACCGCCGCGTGGAGGTGAGCCTGATTGCACCCCGCGGCGCCGCGCTGGGGGCCTGGAGCTTTCCCGTCGCCGAGGCCGGCTGCCACGGGCCGGTCCTCGCCGACCCACGGCGCCGCGTCGCCCTCGACCTCGACGATTTCGACGCGGCCCCGACGCCGCTCACCTGCGTCGACTGACCCTCAGCGATCCCCGCGAACCGAGATAGGACCCCAACCCATGCGCACGCTCTCCGCCGCCGTGTCGGCATGCCTCGCCCTCGTCCTCGCCCTGTCGGCCGCGCCGGCGCAGGCACAGGCCAAGCCCAACATCGTGGTGATGGGCGAGGATGCCGACGAGGATGCGGTGCCGCGGGGCAACCGCATCTTCCAGCGCGTCATCGCCGAACTCTCCGAGACGATGAACCTGCGCGGCTACAACGTCTACGACGAGACTGCGGTCGCCATGGGCTTCACCCAGCCGAACCGCGTCCGGCGCCGGGACGCCGAGCTGATCGACGTCGCCCGCGCCGTGTCGAGCCCGCCCCTCGACGTGGTGGCGATCTTCCAGATCTACGCCTCGGCGTCGAAGTCGGCCTACTCGGACATCGTGCGCCCGCAGGTGCGCATCCCCGGCCGCCTCCTCAACGTCCGGACCGGCCAGTCGTTGGGCGCCTTCGAGGTCGCCGGCCTGCAACTGCCGCCCCTGCCGCAGGGCTGCGACCGCGAGTGCCTTCTGGAGCGGGTCGGCGCCGAGGCGAAGACGATCGCCGGGGATGTCGCCTCCGCGCTCACCGCCAAGCTCGACGGCTTCGTGGCGCCCCGCCGCGGGGCGGACGCGGGAGCGCCCGCGGGCGACACCGCGCCGCCCGCTCCGGTCGTAGGGGGCGGGCCGGCCGCGGGCGGCGAGGGCTGCGGCGGCCTGCCCACCGCCTACACGGTTCGCCTCGACGGCTTCTCGCCCCAGGAGGTGCAGGCGGCCGAGGAGTACATGGCGGCCTTCCGCTGCTACGAGCACCACCGCCCGGTGCGCGCCGGGGGGGCCTCGGCCGAGTACTGGTACGAGACGCGCTCCGACTCTGCCCGCCTCACCCGCAACCTGCGCCTGATGCTCGACCACATGAGCGCGCCCGGGCAGGTCCAGTTCTCCGGCAACATCATCGTCGTGCGCCGCATCGCGACGCGCTGAACCCCGCGAACCTGTCAGGGACCCGCCGATGGCTGACCTCAACGCCCCCCGCCCGCTCGTCCGGCTCGCCGCACTCCTCGCGCTGCTGACGGCGCCGCTCGCCGCCCCCGCCGCCGAGCCGGTCTTTCCGGCCAACGCGTCGGTCGGCCTCGTGCCGCCGCCCGGCATGACGCCCGCGAAGACCTTCGCGGGCTTCGAGCATCCCACCGGCGCCTCCATCGTCATCGCCGAGATGCCGCCGGAAGCGTACCCGCAGCTCGTGGAGCGCTTCACACCCGAGACTCTGCGCACGACCGGCTTCGAGGCCAGGGGAGCCGGCGAGCCCCTCGCCGTCACGGGCGGCGAGGGGCGCATCCTGCGGGGCAGCCAGGCCGCGAACGGCGTGACCTACACGAAGTGGGTCGCGATCGTCCGCGGCGGGCCGGGCACCGGCCTCGTGACCGTGCAGGTGCCGCAGGCCGCCGACGCGCAGGTGCTGGGACCGGCCGTGGAGGTGGCGCTGCGCACGATCGGCTTCCGGGCTCCCGCGAGCCTGTCCGACCAGATCGCCGCCTTGCCCTACACGGTCGGTGACCTCGGGGGCCTGCGTCCCGTGCGCGTCTTCATGGGCAGCGGCCTCCTGATGACCGACGGCCCGAAGGACGTGGACCCGGAGGGCACGCAGGCGCTCGCCATCGTCACGCCGTCCATGGGGCAGGTGGCGGTGCCCGCCGGCGGCGAGGGTGCCCTCGCGCGCAAGGCGTTCCTCGGAGGCCTGCCGCAGATCAAGGACATCACGGTGACCGGGGAAGACCGCTCGGTCCGCAACGGTGCCACGGTCGTGCGCCTCCAGGGCACCGCCAAGGATTCGCGGTCCGGCCGGCCTCTGCGCGTGACCCAGACGATGCTGTTCGCCAAATCCGGCTACCTGCGCCTCCTCGGCGTCGCCGGCCCCGATCAGACCCAGGTCCTGGACGGGATCGAGCGCGTCGCCGCCTCCCTGGCGCTGCGGTGACGCCGCCGTGACCCCAATCCGCACCAGAGCCGTCGCGCTGCTGTGTCTCTCCACTTTGCTCAGCTTGCCGCTGCCGGTCTCGGCGGCGCCGGCCGGCCTCACCGACATTCCCGGCGAGACACCCGCCTGCGCCACGGCCGCGGACAGGATCGGCTGCCTGTCCAGGCGCGCGGACCGCGCCGAGGCCAAGATGCGCGCGGCGCTGGCCAGGGCCCGTGCGGCGATCGGTCGAAGCGCGACGGTCGAGGCGGCGGGCACCCGCGCAGCGTCACTCGAGGCGGTGCAGCGGACGCAGCTTGCCTGGCAAGCCTACGTCCGGGCGCGCTGCGAGGGCGAGGTCCCGGTCGCCTTCACGGGGGGCACCGGCCGGAACCACGCCGTGCTCACCTGCCTCCGGGTCCACGACGAGCGCCGCGCCGCCGAACTCGCCGACCTCGCGGACATGGACTGATGCGCCGCGCGGCCACCGGGCCCAGCTGCCCGCCGTGTCGTAACGGCAGCGTCCCGATGCGCGCCGGGGAGACCTGACCATGCGGACGATCCTGGCCGGCGCAGTCGGCGCCCTGATAATGGCCGCGCCGTCGACGGCGCGCGCGGAGGCGGTCCCGAAGCTTCTGCAGGACTGGACGGCGCTCAACGGCCTCTGCCGCGGCGGCTCCGGCGACGATCCGCGCACGCGGACGGCCTGCGACCGGCGCGACGCGATCGACCGCCGGCTCGCCGCCGCGAGCTGGTGCTACGGGCAGCCGGGCGACCTCGGCGCCCAGCGGACCTGGCAGCCCTGCGGCGCCGGGGCCGCGCAGGCCGGGACCGGGACGCCGCAGGGCGCGGCGCGCCGGGCCCTCCTCGACGCCGCCCGCGGCCCCGCCGAGGCTGGCCGTGGCCAGCCGGTGCAGTTCGTCGTGCACGCCCTCAACCGGGACGGCCCCTGGGCCTTCCTCTTCGCACGGATGCAGAGGCCCGATGGCCGTTCCCTCGGGCGCGCCGCCGACGGCCTGGCGTCGGACGATTACGCCGCGCTCCTGCGTCAGGACGGCGCCGGCTGGCGGGTCGTCGATTTCGCCGTGGGACCGACCGACGTCGCCTGGGAAGGCTGGGGCCGCCGCCACGGCGCCCCAGCCTCCGTCTTCGTGGTCCGCTGAAACCGGATCACATCGTCTGAACGGGAGACGCGCATGCGCGGACGCCTTCGATGTCTCTGGTTCCTGCTGATCCCGGCCGCCGCCGCCGCGCAGGCGCCGGCTCCGTACAGACTTCGCGAAACCGCGCCCGGCTACGCCCGGTCGTCCGAGACGGCGTCGGATGCGGTCGCCTCGAAGCCGGGCGATCCGGGGCCGGACCTGCCCTTCACCTCCACGCCCGAGCTGCGCGCCCGCACGGTGGCGGAGCGGGTACGGCGGATGCAGGGCGCCGATCCCCTCGGCGCCGCGGTGGCGGCCCGGGAACTCGCGCAGCACGATTACGACGCCATCTTCCGCGGCTTCCTCGACGGGACGGCGTTGCGGGAGACCGACGCGGGCGACGTGCTCGCCGCCTTCATCGTCCTGCAATGGATGATCGCCAACGACGCGACGACGGAGCCCGGCCCGGCGGCGCTGCGGGCGATCCGCCGCCAGTTCGTGGCGCCGCTCGCGGCCAAACCACCCCTGTCGGTGCCCGGCGCGCGCGCGACCTTCGCCGAGGAGGTGAAGCTGCGCGCGGTCCTGCACCATGCCGGCTGGCAGGCGGCCAAGCGCGCGGGGACGCTGCCGCGCTTCCTCGCGACGTTGCCAGGCGATCTCCTGGCGCCGGCGACGCTGCGCACCCTTGCGATGACCGATGACGGGCTGGTGCCGCGGGCCGCCCGGACACGCGCGGCGCCGCCCGCCGCCGCGGCCCCGGCGCGCGGAGGGACGACCCGCGTGACGCCGCCCGAGCCGGACCTGCCGGCCGAGCCGCGCTTCCCGGGAAACTGGGCGCAGGTCGAGGGCGTGTACTTCCGCGCCGCCTACGGCGTCGGGGTCGGCGGCCTGATGATCCTGCGCTTCGAGCCCCTGATCCTGCTGCGCGACGGCACCACCTACGAGGTCGCCGCAGCGGCGCTGGAGGATGTTGACCTGACGGCCGAGCGCGTCGCCAAGCCCCGCCGGTTCGGACGCTGGACCCGCGCCGGCGACACGTTCACCCTCACCGACGACCGGGGCCGCGCGGACTCCTACAAGCTGCAGGACGGCCGCTTCTTCCGGGCCTTTCCGGCCGGCCCGTCGGAGACGGTGGCGCAAAGCTACCGGAACCTCTCGGGCGGCGGCAACACCGCCCTGGGCGGCGACGTCATGATCGCTGTCTCGAACCGCTACGATTTCCGCGCGGACGGGACCTACGGCCGGGACGGCTCGGTGGGTGCCACGAATTCGGGAGCGACGAGCGGCGTCGGCTCCGCCGTCTCGGGCCGCCGTGCGCCCGAGGGCGGGCGCTACGCCCTCGACCGCCACACCCTGACCCTGACGGCGCCGGACGGCCGCGTGCGGCGCCTGTTCTTCGCCTTCGCCTCCCACGGGGATCCGCCTGCGATCGACCGCGACATGATCTTTGTGGGCGACGACGCCTTCACGCCACCGCACTGAGGGACCGGGACATGATCGCTTCGTTGCGCGGACCGCTTGCGGCCGGGCTCCTCCTCCTGCCGACGACCGCCCTGGCCGCCCTGCCGCCCGTTTGGCAGCGCGTGCGCGAGTTCCAGGCCGTTGTGGAGGCGGCCGCGCGCGTCCTCGGACCCCACCCCATCGAGATGGTCGAGCGCGTTGACGGCGAGCGCTACCGCGTGCGGGCGGGCGCTTGTCGCGTCATGATCCGCCTCGTCTTCCGCCCCCGTGCCGAGCCCGGGCCGCAGGCATTCGACGCGATCCCGGACACCCCGGACTGTGCCTAGCGCCGCCTGCCCCGAACCTGCGCGATGGCGTCGAGGATCGCCGGGATGCCGCCCCGAACGCCCTGACCGGGCAGCCAGTAGCCGCCGCCGAGGATGCCGTTCAGGCGCGCGGTGAGGCGCGCCCGACGCGTCCACGGCAGGGAGGCCCGGCGATCCGCCCGCGGGTAGAGGCAGAGGAAGGCCTGTGGGCCGATCCCGGTTGCGCCAATGTGATCGAGCGCCGACCACGGGATCCAGTCCGTCGATAGCCGCCGGTCGAAGATTCCGTGTGCCGTGACCGAGACGACCGGGCCGCGCCGCAGGAGGTCGCGCAGGATCACGAGGGCGCCCAGGCCGAAGAACGCCCCGCCGAAGACGAGCACGGTCGTACCGACCGGACCCGTACCAGACGCGAGAGCAAAGGCCGCCCCGGCGATGAAGAGGGCGGCAGCCGCCAGGAGGCCCGTCAGGCGCCCGCGTGCCGCGGGCAGCTCAACACGACCCTCGTCCGGCACTAAATCCCGCGCGGGGCCGCGCGGCGGCCGGCTCCGTTCGCCGCCGCCCCGGCTGGCCGGCATCAGACGGCCCGTCCCGACATGCCCGCGTGCATCGCGCCGATGACGGCGAGCACCCCGAGCAGCACCATGAGCACGGAGTAGTACTGCATCGGGATCCAGAACAGGGTGTGGCGGGGGCGCAGGATCGCTGTCTGCCCTGTGCGCGGATCGAGGAGTTCCCGGCCCGGCCGGTTGTTCAGCCGGGTGCCGAGCCACCAGTTGAAGCCCGCCGCGACGACCCAGACCAGGATCACCCCCGTGGGCGTCGGGATGCCCAGGCGCGCGAGCGCGGGATCGAGCAACACGCTGCCGATCAGGCCCGCGCCCGCGATCAACGCCGAAAGCATGCCCCAGCCGGACCAGATGATCATCGCCGTCTCTCTCCTCTGTGTGCGAACGGTCTCACCGCCTGCGGTGTGACCCGGCCGGCGGGGCCGGCACGATTCTACGGTGGGCGGCGCAGTCCCGCTTTCGCCGCCGGACCCCGATCATCCGGTGCGCGGGCCTGAACCCACCGGCACCGCCGCGATGCCGGCCGAGGCTACCATCAGCAGGCTGGCCTCCGCCGCGCCGGCGAAGAGGTCGGAGATCAGCGCGATCACCGTGTCCTCGGGGCGCGTGATCCGCGACGCGCAACAGCCGACCGCCCGGTTGATGTCGGTGCCGCCGCCGAGCCGGATCGCGAACAGCACCGCGACGGGATCGTCGAGGTCGTCGGTGGGATCGACGACTTCCGTGTCGAAGACCACAAGCCGGGTCGAGACGGCGGGCAGCGAGGCCATCACGGCGCCGAGGATGCTCAAATAGACCACCGAATTGGCCATTGAGCCGGACAGGTCGAGGCAGGGGATCGCGTCCTTGAGCGAACCGCGGCTCCTGCGCCCGCGAGCGGTGACATCGCGAAACCCCTTCTGGACAGTTCAAGGCTGTCGGGCGGCGCCCAGGGTCGGCAACCAAGACACAGCGGAGCGATGAAGCGATGATCATATGGCGGGTTGAGGATTCCTGCCGGCCCTCGTCGGAGAGTTGGGCATGGTGGCTGGCGTTCACCTCGATCCACTCCTCGTCCGACCGAGCCTTCCGGCTCAAAGCGGGCTGATCGTCGGCTGCCTCGGTGCGACCAACGTCAACCGAGTGGTGGGTGACGGCTCAACGACCGGCTGGGCCGGAAAATCGTCGATTCGATGACTGGACGCCGTGACATTCCGCGTAGCAGGCACAGGCTCTCGTGGATCCCAATGCAATACAACTCCGACTTGATGCAAGCTCTCAGCGCCTTAGCGGCACTCGACGGGCTGGGCGCCGGCTCCTCATCGAGCCTGCGACCCAGATGAAATCTTCGCGTCCGGCCGTGCGGTGGCGGTGGAGGCGGCTCCTGGTCGCGACCATCGTGATCTGGCTTCCCGTCATCCTGCTGACGATCGCCATCCTCGTCAGCAGCATCGCGGACTGCCGTCTGGACGAGGGCAGCGCTCATCCCTGCGTCATCCTCGGCGTGGATTTAGGCAACCTTCTCTACAGCTTCGCGGTGAGCGGATGGCTGATGCTTGTGACGCTTCCTTTTATGGCGCTGACGGTTTTGATCTGGTTGGCGCGCGCGCTGTTCCTCGTGGCCCGTCGGGTCAGGGCTCTCGGCAAGCAAGGACGATGACGGCAGCTCGCTTCGCTATCCCTCTCGTTGCGGCCCTTGCGGTCGTCCTGCCCGTTCGAGCAGACACCTTTCCAGAGTGCCGCATTCCAGGCCGGACCCCCCTCGACGACCTACCGGCCTCCGTGTCGACCGAGATCCGCGAGCGGTTCGGTCCCTTGTCTTGGCCGGGTGGCCTCTTCAACCCGACCGACGTCGTGCAGCCCGGGATCCCAACTCGGCGCCTCATGGACGTGTGGCGCAACGGTGAACGTTGGGTCTTGGCGATCGAGCAGGGTGGCCGCGGCTATCACATCTCGGTCGTCGCGCTCGACTTCGAAACCGACCGGAATCGCGTGAGACAATCGGAGAAACGGACAGCTTTTCCTGGCGACCTGTGTGCGACGGTCGCGGATGTCCTTGCCGGACGAGTTCCATGATCCGGACCGCGTGACCACGCGGCGCTGTCTGCTTAGGTGGCTCAGCCGCTGAGAGCGGTCGTTCCGCTTCCGGCCAACACCGGTCAAGTCAACGGGCGCCTCTGAACGCCTGGGATGGGTGGATTTCCGCCGGTCCGCTGCCGGGCGACGATAGACGAAAGCGGACCTCATCGGAGTGATCTGGGGCGAAGCGTGATGCCACGCCCCCGCTTTATCGCGGATGTTCGCGATCGCGCGACATTCGCCGTGAGAGCCCCCGCCGCGCTGAAGACCGCGCTGTTGTGCACGGCCCTGCGCGCCTATGCTGGCAGGCGGGCGAAGCGAGCCGGCGCGTTGCGCGGTCGCTCCGCCGAACCCGGTCCCGATCAGGCGGTCTGAAGCGCATTCAATTCCTGAAGGCCGCCGCCATCCGCATAAGCGAGGCGGAAGCTCGGGCGCGCCTTCCAGCGCTGCCAGAACCGGTCAAGCTGCTCGTAGCGCTCATCCAGTGGGGTCGCGACCGGACCGAACTTCGAGAACGCGATCGCCGTGCACAGCGTGATGTCGGCGAAGGTCGGGTGCGCGCCACCGAGCATCCAATCCCGCCCATCCGACAGATGCCGGTCGACGAGCCCGGCATGGGAGAGCGCCTCCTTACGGCAATGCTCGCCCCATTGCGGGTTGTTAGTCAGTTCCAGCTTCGGCCCAAGGCCCTGGTGGAGCACGTGGAACAGCGTTGTGAGCCGGTACAGGATCTGCACCCAGATCCGGTCGTTCCACATCACGTCCTGTGCCTGCTCCAATGCGCCTTCGCCCATGATCTTGCGGCCCGGAAAGCTCTCGTCGAGGTAGCGCGCGATCGCGACGCTTTCGGCCAGATAACCGCCACCCGGGAGCTCAAGGGTCGGGGTCTCGCCCCACGGATTGCGCTTGAGATGTCGCCAGCCGCGCTGCTCACCGCCCGGTGCCATGTCGAGCACACGCTCCTCGACATGCTGCGCAATACCCTTCTCGTACATGAGCAGGCGCACCCGCTGCGGATTCGGGAAGGCTGACGGCGAGGTGTAGAGGGTAAGCTTGTCCATAATTCCTCAGCAGAGCGCGCTTTCGACGTCACCACAGGTGGGGTTGGTTCTGAGCAGCAACAGAGGGACGTAGACGTTGGCTTCGTGCCTGCTCTTCACCTTGCCGAACGTGCCGTAGTTCCGGCAAACGACCGCTTTGGAGAAACGCAAACGACGTTCCCACCGTCTGTGATGGGTCGCTATCGGAGTGGCCGCACGGGGTGGATTCCGCCGGTCCGCTTGCGAGCGGCAAGGCATCGAAGCGTACGTGACTGCCTCGCCCACTTCCGACGCTTTGCAGAACTCATCCCAACTCAGCGATGTGCCACAAAACGCCAGATGGATCTATGACATAGCCGACTTTGCGTCCCCAAGACTGGATCGCGGGCGGCTTCGGGTCACGAATTTGAAACTCTCTTGCTAGTTGTTCTGGCTTGTATTCAGACCACCAAGCGTCAGCATCGACTACTGCTAATTGAAGCATCAGGTTTTCAGCTAGCGATTTTTCAAAGAAATTTTGCAAAATGAACCGGGCCGCACTCGACTGCATGACGGCAATTTCGTTGTCGCTGAATTCCACCGTGAAACCTATAGCTTCGTAGAAACGCCTAGATTTTTCAAAATCCGCCGCTGGGATGAAAGGGCGTAGGCCGGTGGGTTTGGCTTCCGAGCCTGCATCCGACATGAACCCTGACCTCCACGGTGACACCATCATGTTAGCGCCACAGTATGTCGGTTCTCCACTCGGAACCGAAGTTGCCGGACGGCTGACGAACGGCCGCTTTGGAGGAACGCCGACTGCGCTCCCGGCGGCTGGGTTGGGTCGCAAGCGGTAGGGCCGTTTGGGGCGGATTTCTGCCGGCCTGCTTCCAAGAGCCAAACCTAAAAAGGGGACATTTGTCGAGAAGCGGTGACTATAAGCTTCGCGTGCATTCCAGTCGTTTCGCCGCGCGGCCTTGCTACATCGTCAAGTGGCTATCAGGCGTTGGATAAGAGCTTCGGTCTGAGAATACGCACCTTCACCAAAATGCGAATAGACAATTCTCCCCTGTTGATCGACGACATACTCGGCTGGCCAGTACCGGTTGTTCCATGCGTTCCAAGTGGCCGAAGCGTTGTCAATCGCGATGGGAAAAGTCAGGCCGAAGCGTTGCACTGCATCCTCTAAGGCCGGTCGCGACTTCTCAGCCGGCAATTCCGGAGTATGGACACTGACTAAAGTAAATCTTTGTCCCCGATAACGCGAGTGCCATGATCTAATATACGGCATTGCTGCGATGCAATTGGAACAAGCACGTGCGAAAAAATTTATCAGCACCACCTGTCCGCGCAAGCCCCGCATAGTCAATGCGTTGCTGTTAAGCCATCCATCAATTCCAACGAATTCTGGAGCGAGAGGTGCGGCGTGAGCCTGAGTTACAAGAACATTCGACGCCAGAGCGGCGCTACCCGTCTTCAAGAGAATGCGCCGGCTTATCGCAGAATGAGGATCATTCATGTTGCTTCTCGACTATTGACCTACAGGCGCAGCATCACTGCTGCGGGCTGACGCGCTGACATTCTTCGCTCCGCAAGTGTCAGTGGTTACCCGTGCTCAAGGGTGAGTAGCGCAGCTGTGATCAATGCACTCGACGAACTGCTGTCGATCATTCAAGACAACTGTTTCTGAGACGCGTGCGACCCGCGATCACGAAAAAGGTGCAGAGCACCGAGATGTAACCAGGCCGCGTTCCGGCCGAAGTAAGGTACGCTCGCTTCGAGCCATTACACGTAAAGGACGCATTTCATGAGCCTCATCACTCGCGTCGCCTCCGCCCTCGTCATGTCTTCTGCCATCGCTGCAACCCCCGCCCTTGCTGTCGATGCCATGGCCAAAGACAGCATGGCCAAAGACAGCATGCACAAGGACAGCATGGCCAAAGACAGCATGCACAAAAACAGCATGCACAAGGACAGCATGCACAAGGACGGCATGGTGAAGGACGGAGAGAAGAAGTAAGCTTCGCTCCTGGTTGGGAGGTCGTGCGTGGCGGCTCCCGCTCTCTCGACCATTGGTTGAGGGCCGGCTACAGCGCCGGGGGCGGGAGCCATCTACCCCATCTGCTTTGGGCCGCAAGGGCAGGGTCTACTTGCCACCCCGAGCAGAAGTTGCCGGCCGGCTGACGAACGTCCGCTTCGGGGGGACGCCGACGGCGCTTCCGGCGGCTGAGTTGGGTCGCATGCGGAATGACCGCTTGGGGTGGTTTTCTGCCGGTCCGCTTCCGAGAGGCTTATGCTTAGAAGCGGACGTCCACATAGCTTCAGTCCCCGCCGCGACGCGGAGGCACCTGTCGCGTCGAACGTCCCGTTCCCTCGGTGTAAAACTCCGAGCCGACGCTCGTGCTGCCGCGCAGTGGCCCGCGTTTTAGGCGAATAAAATAGGACTACGCGCAACGTTTTGGTCAGGCTCTGCTGGCAGTATCGCCGCCTATAGAGGCCTATAAGGCAAGAGACTGGACGAGAACGATGCGGATCGTGTCAAGCGGCGAAGTGGAAGCCACGACGATCCAGCTCTCGGAAATTCTCGGTGCACTGAGCCACGCCCTCGACCTCACGGAGGGTCAGCCCGTCGGCCATTGCGTCCGCGCGACTTGGATCGGCTTCCACATCGGTCGTGAGCTAGGCCTTCCGGATCTGCAGCTCTGGGAACTCTACCACACGGTGATGTTGAAGGACCTCGGTTGCTCCAGCAACGCCGCGCGCATCTGCGAGCTTTATCTCTCCGACGACCTCAGCTTCAAGCGTGACTTCAAGACGGTGAGCGACAGCATGCCCCAGGTGCTCGGCTTCGTCTTTTCTCACACGGGTCTCAAGGCAGGCCTCGCCGAACGCTTCCGCGCTGTGCTCAACATCCTGCAGAACGGCGGCACGATCGTCGACGACCTTATCCAGACGCGCTGCCAGCGCGGCGCGCAGATTGCCCGTCAGCTTCGCTTCCCGGCGAGCGTCTGCGAAGCCATCCACGCGCT
>NZ_JBKFBO010000138.1:0-10680 GCF_053346215.1 Methylobacterium sp. A49B | reverse complement strand
AGCCCGAAGCTCACCACCGAGGCCGACCGCACGATCGGCGGCCTGGTCGCCGCGCTGCGCAAGGCTCAGGGTCTCAGCCAGTCCGCGCTGGGTCAGGCGCTGGGCGTCAGCTTCCAGCAGGTCCAGAAGTACGAGAAAGGCCGCAACCGGATCGGGGTCGGCCGGCTGCAGGCGATCGCCGACGTGCTCCACGTGCCGGTGGAGACGTTCTTCGTCGGGCAGGCGGGGTCGGACTCCGAGGAGACGGGGACGCGGACGTTCTTCGAGGACCCGCAGGTCATGGAACTCGTCATGGCGTTCACCAGCATCGCCGACGAGACGACCCGGGCCAGCGTCCTGTCCATCGTCAAGGCGGCCGCAACGCTTCGGGCCGGGCGTTGAGCCCTCCGGTCCGTCGCTGACCGAACCTGCTCGATCGCATCTGGCTTCAGCATCTGCCGTCGCCGATGGTTCACCGCTATGACAGGATTCCTCGGATCGTAGGTCCAAGCACGGGTGGTTTCGAGAGTGCCGCGCGGAGCAGTGCTCTCGGTGAGAAATAGAATGTCACGCGTGCCGCGCCGGCGCCATGAGACAGCGGCGGATCCTGCCCGCGCGAAACTCGCCAGCAACATGCAACTTCTAATTAGTATGATGGCGGTATCGTCCGGGCGTTTTGGCGCTCGGCGAGGCCCCCGATGTACCGCGCTCTTGCCTGTCTGACCGACGAGCACACCCTGTGGGTGCTGCCGCTGGCGGCCTGCGTCTGCTGGATCTCCTGCTGTGTTGCCCTCCAGCTCGAGCAGCGCGTCCGGTCAGGCGGCTCCTGGGCCACGGCATGGCTCCTCGCCGCCAGCTTCTCGGCCGGTGCAGGCATCTGGAGCACGCATTTCATCGGGATGCTCGGATACGATCCAGGGGTCGTCATCGGCTACGAGGCCGCGACGACGCTCCTCTCACTGATCGTAGCCTTCACGGCCGCTCTGGTGGCGTTCGCGCTGATGCGCGCCGCTCCGCACGGGGCGGCCTGGGCCGGGATCATCGCGGGCCTGCTCCTCGGCGGCGGCATCGCCTGCATGCACTTCCTGGGCATCGCCGGCGTGGTGCTGCCAGGACATTTCGCGTGGGATCCGGCGCTGGTCAGCGCGGCGCTGCTGTGCGGCTGCGGCCTGTCGGCAGCTGCCCTGGCGATCCACATCCGCCGAGCGGAGGCGCGTTCGCGGATCATCGCCGCCACCGTCCTGACGGGCGCCATCGCCAGCCTGCACTTCCTCGCCATGGCTGCGGCCCGCGCCGTTCCGGATCCCGCGGTGGTGACGCCGGACCTCGGCCTTGCACGCGGTGCGCTGGCGCTCGGCATCGCGATCCTGATGGCGGTGATTTTGGCCTTCGCCGCCCTCGCCCTCATGCTGGACCACCTGCGCACGATCAACGCCGCCCTGGCACGCCAAAGTACCATCCTGCGCGAGAAGACCCTGCTGCTGGACGCGACCCTGGACAACATGGACCAGGGCCTCATCATGGTGGACGCTCGAGGGGTCGTTCAGGTGTGCAACGAGCGCGCCCTGGCCCTCTTGGATCTGCCGCGCGCCATGATGCAGGACCGTCCGAGCTACAAGGCCGTCCTGCGCCACCAGCTCCGTCACCGTGAGCGCAATCGGACCGACCGATCGTTCCGAGACTGGATCGAGCGCGGCGGCGCTGAACAGGCGCATGTCCACGAGCGCCTGCGCCCGAACGGCATCGTGCTGGAGATCCGCACCGTCCCGCTGCCGGAGGGCGGCTTCGTCCGGACCTTCACCGACATCACGCAGCGCAAGAAGGCGGAGGCGGAGATCGCGCGGCTGGCGCGGCACGACATCCTCACCGGCTTGCCGAACCGCGGCCTGTTCCGCGAGCATCTCGACCGCCGGCTGTCCGAAATCGCCTCGAAGGGCGGGGCCGCCGCCGTGCTGTACATCGACCTCGACGGTTTCAAGGGTGTGAACGACACCCTCGGCCATCAGGTGGGCGACATATTGCTGTGTGCCGTGGCCGACCGGCTGCGCATCGCCGTCGGCGACGGCGTGGTGGCGCGGCTCGGCGGCGATGAGTTCGCCGTCCTCCTCGCCGGAGGACGACAGGAAGCCGCCGATGTTGCCGCGCAGCTCGTCGCGCTGTTCGAGGCGCCGATCCAGGTCGGCGAGATTCGCATCGGCGTCGGGTTGAGCGTCGGTATCGCCTTGGCGCCGGAGCACGGGACGAGTCCCGAATGTCTCTACCGGCGCGCCGACCTCGCGCTGTACCGCGCCAAGGCCGAGGGCCGCGGCACATACCGTGTCTTCGCGACCGACATGGACGAGGAGGCGGAAGAGCGCCATGCCCTCGAGAGCGATCTGCGGCAGGCTCTGGCGGACGGCTCGCTCGACCTGCACTACCAGCCGCAGGTGGATGGTGCGTCGGGCAAGCTGTTGGGTTTCGAGGCACTCGTCCGCTGGCTCCATCCGGTGCGCGGCCCGATCGCACCGACCGTGTTCGTATCCTTGGCGGAAGAGAGCGGGCTCATCGTCGCCCTCGGTGACTGGGTGCTGCGCGAAGCGTGCCGGGAGGCGGCATCCTGGGCTTCCGAATTGAAGGTCTCGGTGAACCTGTCACCGCGCCAGCTGCTGAAGCCCGATCTGCCCGAGACCGTGCTGGCGGTGCTGGCAGAGACCGGGCTGTCGCCCGACCGGCTCGAGCTCGAGGTCACGGAGAGCGTGATCATCAACGACATGTCGCGGGCCATCGGAATCCTGCGCCGCCTGAAGAGCTTCGGGATCCGCATCAGCATGGACGATTTCGGCACCGGCTACGCCTCGCTCGCGACGCTCCAGGCGTTCCCGTTCGACAAGATGAAGATCGATCGCTCGTTCATCGCGCAGCTCGAATCCGACCCGCAGGCCGCGGTGATCGTGCGGGCCGTGCTCAGCCTGGGGCGAAGCCTGCGGATGAGCGTCGTCGCCGAGGGCGTGGAGACCCCCGCGCAGCGCCGGTTCCTGGCGGATGAAGCCTGCGGCGAGATGCAGGGCTACCTCTTCGGCAAGCCCGGTCCGATCAGCGACTACGCGGCGATGCTCAGCGCTCCGAACCTGTGCGGCGGGCCGGCCGGTCCGGCGGCCAAGGTCGCCTGAGCGTCACCTGCCGCGTGATCGAAGGGGGTGGCGCGAGAGGCCCTGCCTCCGATCAGATCCCGACGGCGGGACATGCCGCGACGTTGGCCGTGGATCGGAGTGAGGCTAGGCCGAAGTGCTGTTCCGGCCCGCACCGCCAATCTCTCGGTGCGCCCTTCACCGCGTCCCGGCCCGGTCTCTACCGAAGGCGCGCGGCCCCGCCCCCCCGTCTGGTGCGAACTTCAGCAGCGATCGTACGGCTGACGGTGTGGCGCAGCTGCGCGAAAGCATCCTGCAGCTTCGGACACAGGATCGGCGCCAGACCGTCGGAGGTTCCGAGGAGGCGGCCCACCGAGGCCGCTCACGGGCGGGCAGAGGAACCCGGCCGGGCTAGCGGTACGCGCCGCTCACCAGTCGCTGAGCGGCGCGCGCTTCCACCGGTCGGTGGCGACGCAGCGATACTCGTAGGCCTCGTCCCAGGCATGGTCGCCGGCCACGCAGGGTTCGCGGCTGCTGCGGGGTGGCCGCGGCTGCGTCTCGCGCACGGACGCCGCTTCGACATCTCCGGCATCGCTCACCCGGAACACCGGACCACCGCCCGTCCCGTAGACCAGATCACGCCCGTCGAAACCGAGGCTGCGGGAGAAGCCTCCCTCCTTCGAGCCGTCGAGGCCGATCGCCTGTCCCGGCCCCAGCAGGATGGGCACGCCGGTGAAACGGGCCGCGGCGGCGTCGATCCCGATGCCGTAGACTCCTTCTCCTTGAAACGAGAGGCCTCGGTCGGTGATCGAGCCGGCGAGGTTGCCCATCAGGATGCCGTATCCGGTATGGGCGCCCGCGACGCCACCCGTGGAGATCTGCAGGCCGACCCGCTGGCGGTTGCGATCGGTCGTCGGCGACTGCGCGGAGACGTCGATCTCGGCACCGATGCAGGAGGCGACCGGATCCGCCTCGTCGGTCGTGTCCACGCAGTTGAAGTTGCCGGCCCAGGACGGCCCGACCGGTCCGATCCCGTTGGCTTCCTTGAAGCTCGTGCCGTTGACGGCGACGTTCTGCGCGCCGGTACTGGCGAGGGCGCGGTTGTGGAGCTCGCCCGTGATCGTCCACTCGTATCCCGCGTTGTGCGGGCCGGTGGAGCCGAGCGCCCAGATCGCCTTGTAGGTGTGCGTGGCTTCGCCCGATCCCTCCGGCACATGCCGGTCGACCCGCAGGGTCGCGGCCGGGTCGAAAACCTGTGGCCGGTTCCACAGGAAGACGTGGCCCCCGTCGAGTCCGGGCAGACCGGTGCCCTGGACATCGCGGGAGAAGTTTGGCGGCCATGGCGGTGTCGGCGCCGAGTCCGGCGGCCGCCCAGGAGCCTCCGCGGCCGCGGGAACCGCCAGGCCGGGCGCCAGCCCGAGCAGGAATAGCGGCAGAAGCGTCCGGCCTCGGCGGCTGCGCATGATCGTCTCCGGATGTCCTGCAGGAGCGCGAGCCCCCGCGCCGGCTCGGCAAGTACCGGCCCGCGGCAAGATAGGCCGGTCTTCGGGGCGGACGAGCGCGCCGCCCGGGCTGCAGGCATTCAGCGATCGCGGGCGGCGCTGGGCTTTCGATGCGCTTCGTAGGCCGCCGCCGATACCGGCCGGGACTCGCCGCGCGTTCCAGTTCGACGCTTCGGCGCCCTTGGACGATCGTCGCCAAGATAATAATTCGTCCCAATTACAGCATAAAATAAGTATTAGTAAATCTAGTAGAAATTGACTGGGATCCCGTCACGGTGGTCGGAAGGGGCAGGAACATCGGCCATGTCCCACAGCAGCAGGTCCATCGGCACCTTCGTCGAGCGACGCGCGTCCGAGCGGAAGCCGACCGCCCTGCTGGCTTTCGCGCAGCATGCGAACGGGTGGCGCTTTCCCTGCCAAGTGAAGAACATCTCCGATCGTGGCGCGATGCTGGAATTTCTCGGCACGCAGGCGGTGATGCTGGAGGACGCGTTCGACTTGGTCTTGGCCAATGCGGAGACGCGCTATTCGGTCAAGCTCATCTGGCGGAAGGAGCGAACGGCCGGTGTCGTGTTCTGTCCCGAGCCCGAGTGACGGACGGCTCAGACCGCGAGGGTCGCCATCAGCGTCAGTCCGACGGCAGGCAGTGCCAGAGCCAGGACCGCGAACGTGTCGAGGGGTGCGGGCCTGCCGGCGGCGAGCCATCGGTGCTCGGCAAATTTCTCCGCCGCGAAGCCGCCCACCACGAGGATGCAGCCGATGAAGGTCGAAAGCGCGGACATGTGCCCTCTCCGGTTCGCGACGCAGAAGCCCGGCGCCTGATCTGAACTACCCGGCGGACCGCGATATGGTTCTCCGGGATTTCAAGGACGCGACCGCAAAACGCCCTTCGGCGCGATCGGCGGGCGGGCTGGCGCTCGCAGGGGCCGATGGTGATGGCGCCTCTTCCGGCCAGGCCCCGCGTCGCTCCACCGATGAGCGCCATCCGTTTCCGTGCTGCACGACGCCTGACCACGCCGCCCGACGCACCCGCACATTGTCCGTCGGAGCTTGCAATCCCGTCGCGATCCGGTGAGGCCGTCGGCCGATCTCCGGCGCGCGACGCGTCGCCGAGTGGCGGGAGGCATGGACCCGGAATGACGAGCGGCAACGGCGTAGCGGTCGGGCAGGATGGCTGGCTTTACTGGGTCGGACGGGCCCGGGAGGTCGAAACCTTCTACGGCGACACCGTCACCTCCCGCCGGATCCTTCAGCGCTGGGCGCGCCTGATCGACGGGCGCGCGCGCCGGCTGGACCGGCTCGGGATCCGCCACGCGCACACCGTGGTTCCCGACAAGCTCGCGGTCTACCCGGACCTGCTCGGTCGTCCCTTCCCCGGTGTCGACGATCCGCCGGGGGTCCGGCTGGCGCGGCTGACGCAGACCCCGATGGTTGACCTGATGGCGCCGCTCCTGGCAGCCCGGGCGGAAGAGCACGTCTACCTGCGCACCGATACCCATTGGTCTTATCGCGGGTATCTCGTCGCCTACCGGGCTCTCTGCGAGGCCCTGGATGCCCCGGTTGCCGAGCATGTGTTCGCGGGCACACATGCGCGGGAGCGCTTCACCTTCGACCTCGGCGAGAAGCTCAGCCCGGCGGTCGCGGAGGACTACGTCGCCTACGACTTCCCAAGGCGTGCCGGACGGATCGACGCGAACGCCCTGGTGCATGTCCGTGAGAGCGGTCGAGCGGTCAGGCCCCGGGGGCTGTTCGTCGGGTCCCGGGTCGTGCTGCGCAACCCTCAGGCCGCCGATCCCCGCCGGTTGGTGCTGTTCGGCGACTCGTACATCTACAACCCGGGTGCGCGCCTCACCGCCATGCTGGCGGAGACGTTCGCCGAAGTGCACGCGATCTGGTCGGCGAATATCGATTGGGCCTATGTCGAGGCAGTGCACCCGGACGCGTTTCTCTTCGAGATCGCCGAGCGGTTCCTGCGCCAAGTCCCCACGGATCGGATCCGCATCGACGCTTTTGCGGCAGCGCGTGCGCGACGGGCCGTCACGCCGCCCCTGCGCGAGCGTCTCAAGCGCTGGCTTCGGTAGGTGGCGATCGCGCGCTTAAGACTTTGTTAACCACGGCGGCGTCCCCTGGTCTCGACAGCCTTTCAGGGTGAGCCCATGCCCGACCTCGATCTTCGCGCCGAATTCGCCAGGCTGTGCGCCGACGCGCCCGCGGGCGACGCGGGAGGGACGACCTACGAGGACACCCTCGGGCTCGCGGTTCAGCGCCTGGTCGGACGGACGCGGGATTCGCGAGCCGGAATCCCGACACGGCCGCTGCACCAGATCGGGGCGTCGTTCGCAGACTGCCCCTTCATGGTCTCGGTCATGACACTCCCTCTCGAGAGGATGGCGCAGGGCTTCCGCTGACAGGCAGCCCGTGGCCCGGCGGGACGACTGCAGCCGCCTATCATGCGGGTCGGTCTGCACGATCCGCCAGGGTCGCTTCCGGCGTCGCGTGAGCAACCGCGTCGATCAGCCGTCGAGGCTCCTCTCGCACCGCCGCACGCAGGGGACACCCGGCCCCACCGCTCCCGGAAGGCGGCTGACCGTTTTCGTCAGGGCGCGGCGAGGCGGCACTGTGGCTCGATGCTACGGCTCGCCCTTCCGATCGTGACGCCCGCAGTGTGGCCCTAACGGCGGCAGCGGAGGCATCGACCGGGAACGGTATCCTGCGGGGATCGTAGAAGAGCCGAGGCGACTGGTCCGTCTTCAGGAATCACCCGGCGGCGCGGACCGCTTAAGTGCCTCCGGCGTACCGCTTGTTCGCGCAGCCCCGCGCCCGTCGCTCAGCCGGAACGGCGGTTGCAGCGAACATAGGCCGAGGTCCCCCAGGCACTCGACCATGTCAGGCGGTCGCCATCCACCATCAGCCGAACCTGGGAGGACCAGCGCTTGTCGCGGTCACTGCAATCGGCCGCCATCGTCCATCCGCTGCCGGCGCGGTGCGTCTCGCGGAAGCTGCAGACGGTGTCGCCTGCTTTGGCGCGGTCGGGGGTGATCGTCGCCTGGATGTAACCATGACGCCGCGAGGGTAGGCCGCAGGCCTCCGCTGTCGGGCCCCAAGTTCCGACATAATCGGCCGCGAGGGCCGGCCGAATCGGAGCCGCCGGCACCGCGGCCTGCGCCATCACGGCCTGTGAGCTTGGTGGTGTCGCCGCGGCCGGGGTCGCAGGCACGGCCGGTTCGGGAGCCGCGACCGCGATCATGTGGCGCGGCAGATCCTCGGTCTGGTCGATCAGCGGTTCACCGACCATCGGGGTCGCCGTCTTCCGGAACGGCATATCCTCGGTCAGGTAAGCCGCACAATAGGCGAAGAGGCCGATCCACCCGACGGCAAGCAGAAGTGGCGGAGCGAGCGCGCGTCGGCTTTCGACCTGAGGATCGACGACCGGATCGGCCAAGGCTCCCGCCGCCATCTCGTCCTCCCCGATCGTCCCGCCGCGCCCCTGCTGTTGGCAGCGCGGGCGCCACATCACGAATTGATGCAATCCGCTACTCAACGTTGCTGTGTTGAGCCACCGATTACCGTCTCGCAAATGGTTAACACCGAGTTAACAGGCGGTGCTTCCGTCAATCGGCGGAGGCGAATGCCACGGCATCAGATCGGGAAGTGAGGAAAATCCAGTGTCAGGGAACGAGCAAGGCCCCGCCACGACGCGCGTGACGGGGCCTTACTGAAGCGGGTTTCTAAGTAATCAGTATCCGCGGCCGTAATAGCCGGGTCCGCCGCGGTCGAAAGCACCGGCGGCTGCAGCCCCCGCCGCCGCCCCGGCGATCCCGAGCCCCACCGCAGCGCCTGTCGACAGGCCACGGTGCCGGCGGTAGCCGAAATCGCGGCGGGCACCGTAGGCTCGATCGTAGTCACGGGCGTAACCACGATGGTGACCGCCGTAGCCGTAGCCCTGCGCCTGAGCGCCGGTTGCACCGATTGCCCCGAGGGAGAGCGTGACGGCGGAGATGAGAGCGAGTTTACGCATCGGAGTCTCCTTCGTTGCTGCGTTGCCAAGCCAACACGAGGCGCTCCGATCTGTTCCGATCTTTCCGGTGGTCCGGGGGAGCCGCCACGGCGCCCAGTGCGCAGCAGTGGAGGTCACGCATCTCCGTCCACCGGGGTCAGCGGGCCGGCCCGTGAGACGAGCGAAGCGACATCACGGCACGGCGCGTTCCGACCTCATCCCGCTCGGCGCCACTTCTTCAGCGAGCCTGAAACCGACCTTGCCCAGGCATCGAGGGGAGAACGTCGCGGCTTGTCATCGCCGCGACAGCGCGGC
Organism: Methylobacterium sp. A49B; assembly: GCF_053346215.1. Taxonomy (NCBI): domain Bacteria; kingdom Pseudomonadati; phylum Pseudomonadota; class Alphaproteobacteria; order Hyphomicrobiales; family Methylobacteriaceae; genus Methylobacterium; species Methylobacterium sp. A49B. The sequence goes on along the minus strand of NZ_JBKFBO010000138.1, from coordinate 1,780 downwards.
CATCACAGGCTTGTGACGGCATCGAACGGCACTCGGAGCATCCGGACCTCGGACATCCCGGCACGTTACGCCGGATCCGTCCGACCCCGGCGTCGGGAAGCCTCGCTGACCAGCGCCGTACCGCTGCATTCCGCCGCCCCCGTCGCATGGGTCGACGATGCATTGACCGAGGCTGCGGCCTGCAACAGCCGGGGACGCACCAGTATAGGTATACAAACCTGACCGCGCCGCAGAGGGTGCAGTATAGCCACAACTGATGCCAACAAATCGCTCGGCTTACCTAAGGAAATGTAAACCAATGGGTGCATTACTGGCGGGTGCCCCACATGCACAGCGAGGAGGAAAAATCTGCCATGCGCCCGTTCCAATATTGAATAAACGCACAGAATTCGGATATGGATTGGTTGATCGTTGTAGCTGCCGCCTATGTCGTTGGCGGCGTGGTGTTCTGGCGCTTGTGCCGCATGGCGCCCGTCATGCCTGAGGATTTCGCCGAGGATCACCTCACGGCGCTAAAGCCGGTCCATCAACCGGATCAGAGCCCATATCAGAAAGCCGATCCACGAGATCACGACGATCAGGACGCCGCACATGATGGCCATCGTGCCCAGGCGCGCGAATAACCTTCGTGTCGAAGTCGACCGCCGCGACCTCAGGATTTCCGGTCGGTCACCACGGTTTTGAGACACGTTCATGGCCTCAATCCACCGGCACAGGTGGAGGAGCGACCAGCGCTCCCGAATCGCGCGAGGGCCGGCAAAGGCGGAACGATCGGTTGACGCAGGGTGGAGTCGACAATCGCGCCCTACGTTTCGCCGCGCATGGGCCGCAGCAGCGCCCCGAGCAGGAATCCCAGCTGACCGCACACCATCAGCGCCACGGCGCGCCGGAGGAAGCCTGCGTTCAGAGCAAGATTATAGGCATAGACGCCATAGGCGAGTTCGGCGGCGACGACTGGCAGCAGCACCAGGAGCCACCACACCGAGCCGAACCGCCCCAGACCCAGCCCGAGCAGCGCATTCAGCAGCAGACCCTTCATCGCAACTCGTCCTTCACTTGGGTCGAGCTTGAGATCGGTCTCGGTTCGGATCTAAGGCCACCGGGTTGGTTGCCGTACGGATCAACAGCAGAATTCACTTACTTCCGCGTTGGGCGAGGACGGCCGGGATGGTGCGCAGCATGATGACGAGGTCGCGGCGCAGGCTCCAGCGGGTGGCGTAGTCGAGATCCAGCGCGACGCGCTCGGCGTAGGTCGTGTCGGAGCGGCCCGAGACTTGCCACAGCCCGGTCACGCCCGGCGGCACGGCGAAGCAGGTGGCGAACGCCCGGCCGTAGCGGGCCACCTCCGCGGGAACGATCGGCCGCGGGCCGACCAGGCTCATCTCGCCGCGCAGCACGTTCCAGAGCTGGGGCAGCTCGTCCAGCGAGGTCTTACGCAGCACCTGGCCGATCGCGGTCACGCGCGGATCGTCGGTGAGCTTGTGGGTCTCCGCCCACTCGGTGCGCGCCCGCGGGTTGGCGGACAGGTGGGCCGCCAGCACCGCCTCGCCGTTGGTGACCATCGAGCGGAACTTCAGGCAGCCGAAGCGGCGCCCGTCCCGGCCCAGGCGCATGTGGCGGTAGATCGGCGGCTTGCGGTCGCCGGCCCAGACCATCAGGGCGATCAGCAGGAGGAGCGGCAGCAGGAGGAACAGGGCCGTGGCCGCCACGCTCACGTCGAGGCTGCGCTTGGTCGCCCAGTCCAGGCGCAGCCCCCGCGCCACGAACGGCGTCTCCGGCA
>NZ_JBKFBO010000137.1:0-79883 GCF_053346215.1 Methylobacterium sp. A49B | reverse complement strand
GCCGCGTGGCGGTTGACGTCCTTGTAGAGGAGGTAGCGGAAGGGTCCCGGTCCGCCGGCGTAGCAGGCCTGGGGGCAGAAGGCGCGCAGCCACATGTAGTCGCCGGCCTCGACCTCGACCCAGTCGCGGTTGAGCCGGTAGACCGCCTTGCCCTCCAGCACGAACAGCCCGTGCTCCATGACGTGGGTCTCCTCGAACGGGATCGAGGCGCCCGGACGCAGCGTCACGATGTTGACGTGCATGTCGTGGCGCACGTCGTCGGCGGCGACGAAGCGGGTGGTGGCCCAGGCCCCGTCCGTACCGGGCATCGCCGCGGGCGTGACGTCGGCTTCGTGGGCGAGGAACGACGGGGGCGCGTCGAGGCCGGGCACGCGCTCGTAGGCCTTGCGGATCCAGTGGACGCGGGCGGGCTCGCCGCCGTCGTTGCGCAGGCTCCAGGCCGCCCCGGGGGCGAGGTAGGCGTAGCTGCCGGGCCGCAGGGCGTGCGCGCGCCCGTCGAGGACGAGCCGCAGCTGGCCGCCGACCACGAAGAGCACGCCCTCGGCCTCGGGATCCGGCTCGGGCTGCTCGCTGCCGCCGCCGGGGGCGATCTCCATCAGGGCCTGCGCGAAGGTCTCCGAGAAGCCCGAGAGCGGCCGGGACAGCATCCAGGTCCGCGTGCCGGTCCAGAACGGCAGGACGCTGGTGACGATGTCGCTCATCACGCCCTTCGGGATGACTGCGTAGGCCTCGGTGAACACGGCCCGGCCGGTCATCAGGGCGGTCTGCGGCGGAAGGCCCCCGCAGACCGGGTTGTAGGACGAATGCGTCATGATGGTTTCCCGCCGGGATCCGATCCGCTGAGCATCGAAGGCCTTGGTCTAGACGTCAAATACCTTTTGTGTTGCCATTCATTCGAATTCCGTATGGTTGGGATGCATGGAACTCCGTCACCTCCGATACTTCGCAGCGGTGGCCGAACATCTCAGCTTCACTGCGGCCGCAGCGAGCCTCGGCGTATCGCAGCCGCCGCTCAGCCAGCAGATCCGCGACCTCGAGATCGAGATCGGCGTGAACCTGTTCGAGCGATCGAGCCGGCGCGTGGCCCTGACCGCGGCCGGGGAGGACTTCCTGCGCAACGCCCGGGCGATCCTCGCCCAGGCCGCCGACTCGGTCGATCGGGCGCGCACCATCGGCACGGGGACGACCGGCATCCTGAACATCGGCATGACCAGTTCCGTACTGGTCGGCCCGCTCGGTTTCCTGATCCGCTCCTTCGAACAGCGGTTCGAGGGGGTAGACGTGCGCATCCACGAGATGGCGCCGGCCGATCAGATCGCCGCCCTCAAGGCGCATCGCACGGACCTGAGCTTCCTCCGCAGCCCCCCGGAGGATCCCGACCTCGTCGCGCATCGGGCGTGGGAAGAGCGGCTGTGCGTGGCGCTGCCCGCGGGACACGAGCTCGCAACCGGTCGGAGCGTCCCGATCGACATCTTCCGGACCGAGCGGCTGGTCTCGCTGCGCCTCGAAAGCTCCCGCTTCGCCGACGAGATCTATCAGGCCTGCGTGCTCAGGGGCTTTACGCCCGACATCGCACAGCAGGTCCGGGAAGCCTCGTCGCTGGTGAGCTTGGTCGCGGCTGGCTTCGGTCTCGCCATCATCCCGGAATTCGTGGGCCGCGTGGGGCACCCGGACGTCACCGTCCTCCCGATCGACCCGCCCTTCCTCTCGGCGGATGTCTACGCCCTGCATCACGCCCGGAAGAACCCGGTCCTCAACAACTTCCTCGACATGATCCGGCGGGAGGCGCCCCGGCTGGCGGAACGCTTCCGCGCCGCCTGACGCGGCGTCTCACCCCCGGCCAGATGCACGAGGGCGTTCATCTCCGAGGCTTGCGGGACCTTCGCGTTACAAAGCCACTTCGTCATTCCGGGTCGCCGCAGGCGAGCCCGGACCCGGAGGGGCACGCCGGAGGCGGGCAATCCAGATCCACTGTCAGTGCGAGGCCTTGGCAAGTCGGCGGCTCCGGATCCCGGGCTCCGCTGTGCGGCCCGGGATGACGGGGGTGAAGCGATCGCGCGCTGAGGCTCGGAGAGGGAATGGGATATGCTGGCTCTAGACGGGCGGACATTCAGATGTGCCGGCCTCCGAGCGTCCCAACCATTCGCACAACCTATCAATCCAGCCGAACAACATATTGGACAGTGGGAGACCGACACGTCTATCGATGGTCGGAACGAGGGATTTTCCCATGTTCGATCTCGATCAGGCCTATCCCCGCGACATGGTGGGCTACGGCCGGTCCCGGCCGGAACCGCGCTGGCCCGGCGGCAAGCGCGTGGCCGTCCAGTTCGTCGTCAACTACGAGGAGGGCGCCGAGAACTGCATCCTCCACGGGGATGCCGCTTCGGAAGCCTTCCTGTCCGAGATCGTGGGGGCGTCGCCCTGGCCCGGCCAGCGCCACGCCAACATGGAGTCGATCTACGAGTACGGCGCGCGGGCCGGCTTCTGGCGGCTCTGGCGCGCGTTCACGAGCCGGAATCTGCCCGTCACGGTCTTCGGCGTCGCCGCCGCCATGCGCCGGAACCCCGAGGCCGTGGCCGCCATGGTCGAGGCCCGTTGGGAGATCGCCAGCCACGGATTGCGCTGGATCGACTACCGCGACCACAGCCCGGAGGCCGAGCGGGCCGATATCGACGCGGCCGTCGCGCTCCAGACCGACCTGACCGGCAGCAGGCCGCTGGGCCTCTACCAGGGTCGGACGTCCACGAACACGCTCGCCATCGGCGCGGCCGAGGGCGGCTTCCTCTATCTCGCGGATTCCTACGCCGACGACCTGCCGTACTGGCTGATGATCGGCGGCCGCCAGCAGCTCGTGGTCCCCTACACCCTCGACGCCAACGACATGCGGTTCGCGACGGCGCAGGGCTTCAACAGCGGCGAGCAGTTCTTCAGCTACCTCAAGGACACCTTCGACGTCCTGTGCCGCGAGGGCGAGGCGGGGCAGGGCGGCATGATGTCGGTCGGGCTCCACTGCCGCCTGGTCGGACGGCCGGGCCGGATGGCGGCCCTGGAGCGGTTCCTCGATTACGTCCGCGATCATCCCGGCGCCTGGGTGACCACCCGGCTGGATATCGCCCGCCACTGGATCACGGCCCATCCGCCGCAGGGCGGCTACCGCCCGAGCCGCATGGGGCCCGCGCTGTTCAGCGACGTCTTCGGTCCGGTCTGCACGCTCCTGGCCGGCGGCTCGCCCGACGATGGGGCCGCGATGGCCGCGAAGGTCCACGCGGGCGGCATCGGACCGGAGGCCGACCGGGCCGAGGACTTGGCGCGCCGTCTCTGCAAGACCGCGGGCGGCCGGGCCGACGGCCGGGTAATCCTGGACAGGCTGGAGAGGCTGATCGCCCGCTAGAGATGCGCAGTCGATCGCCGGCTCGCGGCAGTGATCCGGCGGACGACGTGCAGTAACTGTATTGCGTAAAGACTACGCCCGATCGGGCATACGTTTTGCGTGCCGAGCCGCAACTGGCCGGCATGACTACCGCAAAGCCCGGCAACAGGGCTGCGTCGAACTGGGAGAAGCGCGATGTACGCACATGTCGAGGCAGCGGGCCTGAGCACCGCCATGTCGGACGAGCGGGAGAAGGTCGTCCTCAAGCCGAGCTACGATCCCGACCTCGTCAACGAGGATCTCGCCCCGCTGAAGAAGCAGACCTGGGGCACCTACAACATCTTCGCCTTCTGGATGTCGGACGTGCACAGCGTCGGCGGCTACGTCACCGCGGGCAGCCTGTTCTCCCTCGGTCTGGTGAGCTGGCAGGTGCTGGTCGCGCTGCTCGTCGGCATCGTCATCGTCCAGGTCTTCTGCAATCTCGTCGCCAAGCCGAGCCAGCAGACCGGCACGCCCTATCCGGTGATCTGCCGCGCCGCCTTCGGGGTCAAAGGCGCCAACATCCCGGCGATCATCCGCGGGCTGATCGCGGTCGCGTGGTACGGCATCCAGACCTACCTCGCCTCGGCGGCCCTCACGGTCGTCGCGCTGCGCTTCTTTCCCGAACTCGCCGTCTACGCCGACCTCAAGCAGTACGGCTTCGCCGGCCTCTCCGGCCTTGGCTGGGCCGCGTTCATGACGCTCTGGGTCCTGCAGGCACTGGTCTTCTGGCGCGGCATGGAGGCGATCCGCGTGTTCATCGACTGGGCGGGACCTGCGGTCTACGTCGTGATGATCGCGCTGGCCGCCTACCTGGTCGCCAAGGCCGGCATCGGCCAGATCGGCCTGACCCTCGGCACCGTGAAGTACACGGGCTGGGACGCCCTGCCGGTGATGATCAACGCCGTGGCCCTCGTGGTCTCCTACTTCTCCGGCCCGATGCTGAACTTCGGGGATTTCTCGCGCTACGGTACGAGTTTCGCGGCGGTGAAGCGGGGCAATTTCTGGGGCCTGCCGGTGAACTTCCTCGGCTTCTCGCTGCTAACGGTCATCACCGCCTCGGCGACCGTCCCGGTCTTCGGCCACCTGATCACCGATCCGGTGGAGACGGTCAGCCGCATCGACAGCACCTTCGCGGTGGTGCTCGGCGCCCTGACCTTCATGACCGCCACCATCGGGATCAACATCGTGGCGAACTTCGTCTCGCCCGCGTTCGACTTCTCCAACGTGTCCCCGAGGCGGATCTCCTGGCGGATGGGCGGGATGATCGCGGCGGTCGGCTCGATCTTCATCACGCCGTGGAACCTCTACAACAACCCGGCCGTGATCCACTACACGCTCGACGTCCTCGGCGCCTTCATCGGCCCGCTGTTCGGGATCCTGATCGCCGACTTCTACCTCGTGAAGAAGGAGCGGGTGGTCGTGGACGATCTCTACACGATGAATCCCGCGGGCACGTACTGGTACAAGAACGGGTACAACCTCGCGGCCGTGGCGGCCATCGTCCCCTCCGCGGCGATCCCGGCGCTCTGCGTGATCCTGCCCGGCCTAGACAGCGTGGCGAACTTCACATGGTTCATCGGCTGCGGCCTCGGCTTCGGGATCTACGCCCTCATCATGCGCCGCCGGCCGGCGCCGGCGACGCGCCCCGCCTGAAGCGCGCAACCGTCGCGGCGGCGCGGCTCGACCCGCGCCGCACGCCTCCGACTTCTCCAACCCGACGCGGCGCCATGCGCATCCTTCTGCTCAACCCGAACACCACCGCCTCGGTGACCGCCCTCGTGGCCCGGCGGGCCGAGGACGTGGCCGGCGCGGCGGCGACCTTCGTGCCGGTGACGGCACGCTCCGGCGCCGCCTACATCGCCAGCCGCACGGCCCTGGCCATCGCCGGTCACGCCGCCCTCGACGCCTTCGCGGAGCACGGGGCGGGCTGCGACGCGGTCTTCCTCGCCTGCTTCGGCGATCCCGGGCTGCTGGCCTTGCGGGAGATCGCGCCCGTCCCGGTCGTGGGGATGCTCGAGGCCTCGTGTCTCGAGGCCCAGAAGACGGCGTCGCGCTACGCCATCGTCACGGGCGGCGCCCTGTGGAAGCCGATGCTCGCCGAGGCGGTCGCGGGCTTAAGCCTCGGCGACGGCCTCGTGGCCATCCGGACGATCGAGCGCACCGGCGGGGAGATCGCCCGAGACCCACAGGCGGCCCTGGCGGAGCTCGCCGCCGCCTGCCGCGCCTGCGCCGAGCAGGATCGCGCGGAGGCGGTGATCCTGGGCGGGGCGGCGCTGGCCGGCCTTGCCGCGCGCCTGCAGCCGCAGGTCGGGGTGCCGATCCTCTGCTCGGTCGAGACCAGCGTGCAGGCCGTCGTCGCGGCAGCGCGCGCGCCGTATCGGCGGCCGCCGGCCATCGCCTTCGACACGGTCGGTCTCGGCCCGTCCCTCGCGGCGCTGCTCACGCCTGGGGATCGGACCGCTTGAAACAACCGATCGCACGGCCGCGCGCCTCGTGACTGGCGCCGTCGTCCCGGGTCGAACATGTCCGCCATCCGTCCCGTCACGCTTCCAGTGTAGGCCACGCCATGACGATCCAGGCACAGGGCGCAACCGACACCCTCCCCATCGCGGCGTCCAGCGCCCTCGACGACACCTACCGCCGCATCACGTGGCGGCTGCTGCCGTTCCTGATGTTCCTCTGGGTCCTGTCCTGGATCGACCGGGTGAACATCGGCTTCGCCAAGCTCCAGATGCTCGCCGAGCTGCGGTTCAGCGAGACCGTCTACGGGATCGGCGCAGGGATCTTCTTCATCGGCTACTTCCTCTGCGAGGTACCGAGCAACCTGCTGCTCGAACGGATCGGCGCGCGCAAGACCATCGCGCGGATCACGCTCCTGTGGGGCCTGTGCTGCGTGGCGATGATGTTCGTCACCACGCCGGCCTTCTTCTACGTGCTGCGGTTCCTGCTCGGGGTGTTCGAGGCGGGGTTCTATCCGGGGGTCATCCTGTTCCTGACCTACTGGTATCCGAGCGAGCGGCGCGCCAAGGTGTTCGGCCTGTTCATGTCGGCCTCGGCCCTGGCCGGCGTGATCGGCGGCCCCCTGGCCGGCGCGATCATGGCGGGGATGCACGGGGTCAACGGCTGGTCCGGCTGGCAGTGGGTGTTCCTGCTCGAAGGCATTCCCTCGATCCTCGCCGGCCTCGTCACCCTGATCTACCTCACCGACCGCCCGTCCAAGGCGGCCTGGCTGACACCGGAGCAGCGCGCCCTGGTCGAGGCCGACCTCGCCCGCGACGCCGAGGCGCTCGGCCCCCGCGAGCACCGTATCCTGGCCTCGCTGAAGGATCCCCGCGTCTGGCAATGCATCGCGATCTTCTTCTGCATCGTCACGGCGAACTCGGCCCTGACCTTCTTCGGGCCGAGCGTGGTCCGCGATGCCGGCTTCACCGATCCGCTCACCGTGGGATGGATCATGTCGGCGGCCTACCTGTGCGGCGGCGCGGGGATGATCCTCAACGGGCGGCACTCGGATCGGACCGGTGAGGCACGCCTGCATTGCGGCGTGCCCGCCTTCATCGGCGCCCTGGCGATCGCCCTGACCGGCTTCTTCATCACGGATGCGCCCGCCCTCGCGCTGGTCATGCTGGCGCTGGCGATCGTCGGCACGATGAGCGCGATCCCGGTGTTCTGGCAGATCCCCGGCCGCTTCCTGGCGGGTTCGGCGGCGGCCGCCGGCATCGCGCTGATCAATTCGGTGGCCAATCTCGCGGGCTTCGGCGCGCCGGCGGTGATGGGCTACCTGCGCGAGCATTCCGGCTCGGTCTCGACCGGCCTCTGGCTGGTGGCGGCGGTCGAGGCCGCAGCGCTCGTTCTGATCCTCGCCTTCGTCCCACCCGCGACGTCCGCGATGGAGCGGCGCGCCCGGGCGCGGGCGGCGCACGAGCCGGCTTGATACGATCGACAGGAGGAACGCGCTTTGGACCACACCTTGGACAAATACGTCCTGACGCGGCGCAGCCTCGTCGCGACCGGGCTCAGCGTCGCGGCCGCGGCCTCGACGGGCGCCGCACAGGCTCAGGGCACGCCGGCCCCGGCCGCCGATCCGGCAAAGCCCGGCACGCTGAACACCGCGCCCGTCTCGCAGGCCGGGTTGTCACCGCGCCTGACCATGCACGCCATCGACAACTTCCACGGCACGCCCGGTGCCGGCATGGTCTGCGACCTCGCGATGCACGACGGCGAGGGATACAAAGTTCTCAAAACCGTCACCACCGCGCCGAGCGGGCGGACCACCGACCCACTCCTGGTCGATGACGCCTTCAAGGCCGGCCGCTACGAGCTGGTGATGCACGTCGAGGAATACTTCGCGAAGTTCGGCGTGAAGCTGCCCAGCCCGAATTTTCTCGGCCTCGTGCCGATCCGCTTCCGGATCCGCGACGCTGGCCAGCGCTATCATCTGCCGGTGCTGTTCACGCCCTGGGGCTACTCGTACTACCGCGGCAGCTAGGTCGCCGGTCCCGCAACACCATCAGGAGATCCGCAATGGCCGGCATCACCACCCACGTGCTCGACACCGATCGCGGCCGCCCCGCCGCAGGGGTGCGCATCGACTTCTCCGTCCTGGACAACGGCCAGTGGCGGCTCATCAAGAGCGTCGTCACCAACGCCGACGGCCGCACCGACGGGCCGCTCCTCCCGGCCGATAAGGCCGAGACCGGTCAGTACCAGCTAGAATTCCACGTCGACCAGTATTTCCAGTCCCGGCCCGGCACGTCGGAAGCCGACATCTTCATCGACAACCCGGTCGTGCGCTTCGCCGTCTTCGACGCCAAGCAGCACTACCACGTGCCGATGCTGTGCGCGCCGTCGAGCTTCACCACCTACCGCGGAAGCTGAGCACGATGATCGAGCTTGCCGGCATCAACGACCTCGACCGCGACGCCTTCGTCGATCGCCTGGGCGGCGTGTTCGAGCATGCGGCCTGGGTCGCGCGGGCGGCCTACGACAAGCGGCCCTTCGCGACCGTATCGGAGCTGCACGGGGCCATGATGGCGGCCGTGCGCGACGCATCGGCGAATAAGCGCCTGACCTTCCTCAACGGCCATCCGGAACTCGCCGGTCCGGAGGCGCGGGCACGGGCGATGACGGCCGATTCCGCGCAGGAACAGGGAAGCGCCGGGCTCGACCGGCTCTCGGACGCGGATGCCGACGCCTTCGACCGCCTGAACGCCGCCTACCGGCAGCGTTTCGGTTTCCCGTTCATCGTCGCCGTGCGCGGCCGCGACCTGCGGGACATCCGGGTGCTGTTCGAGCAACGCCTCGGGCGCGCGCGGGCTGAGGAAGAGGCGACTGCCCTCGACGAGATCGCCGCGATCACGCGGATGCGGCTCGACCGGCTGGTCCGCGATCCCGCGGGCTGAGGGGAGGGCACGGGCGAGCCGGCAATCCAGAACTGGCGTCCGCGCAAGGCGCCGGCGCGTCGTACGCGTCGCGCCTTCGGTCCGTGTATCTCGACAGGGCGCAGATTGCCCGAGGGCAGACACGGCGAGGCCAAGCTCACCGCCGGCCTCGTCGCATCCGCGGAGCGATCTGTTCGTTACTGTGATCGGAAGACCAGCACGGCTACAGGCGGCTGACGGACCTGAGCGCGCCCGACCACGTCGCAGCGGACGCGTCGGCATCGTCCAGGCCGAAATGGGCGTCGCGCCGGGCCACACCGGCGATCTCTGTCTGCCAGATAGCTGCGAACGGATCGGGACTTGGTGTCGGCCACGCCCCGCAGGTCGAGCGGATCTGCCGGCGGCAGGGCTCGACGCTGCCAGCCGGGAGACCCGAGCGCGGCCCTTCCGGGATGGGGACGGCTGACGCTCGCGGCTGGGGCGGTTCACCGCGACCACGTCCAATTCACGCCTTCGATCCGGCGCACACCCTCGATGGACGCGGGTCCATCCGAGCCCCGCCGGCGATCATCGCGGTCGCAACGGCGCCGTAGGCACCAACGGTCGATCCTCGCCGGCTTGTAGTCCCGACGCGCTCATGAACGCGCCGCCGGACCGGCCCGGCTCATGACCACCCGCCGACCCGTGAAGGGCAAGGACGCGCCGCGACGGCGCTCCAGAAGTGGAACCGCGCGTGCGACGCCGCACAGCCGGAAGAACCGTTCGTTGACCGAGCACGCTCGACCATATAGATGATGTTCATCATTTTTAAGCGCTGACCACGGAGGCGCGCTATGGACGCGAGATGGCTGCTCGGGCTTCCTGCACTGGCGCTCGCGGCATGCTCGCCGGCCGAGACCGCCGTGCCCTCGGAGCCGCCGCTGGTTCAGACGGTCGCGGTCGCCCCGGCTACAGCTGGCCTCGCGCGCTACACCGGCGTCATCCGCGCCCGCACGGAGAGCAATCTCGGCTTCCGGGTCGGCGGCAAGATCTTCGAGCGCTTGGTCGATCCGGGCGACCATGTGCGCCTCGGTCAGCCGCTGATGCGACTCGACCGGACGGACTTCACCCTGGCACTGAACGCGGCGCGGGCCTCCGTCGAAGCGGCCCGGGCGCAGATGATCAAGGCCCGCGCCGACGAAGAACGCAGCCGCAAGCTCGTCGGCGACGGCTGGACCTCCAAGCAGACCTACGACCAGAACAAGGCCGCGGCGGACGCCGCCATCGCGCAGTTCGCCAATGCCGAGGCCCAGGCGAGCCAGGTCGCCAATCAGGCGGGCTATTCGGAACTGCAGGCCGATTCCGACGGCGTCGTGATGGAGGTGCCGACCGAACCGGGACAGGTGGTCGCCGCCGGGCAGACCGTCGTCAAGCTGGCACGGGACGGCGCCCGCGAGGCCGAGGTGTTCCTGCCCGAGGCGAGCCGGCGACTGGCCCAGGGTGCTGCGTCGGCGACGCTCTATGCCGAGGGCGAGGCCACCTATCCGGCCCGGCTGCGCGAGTTGTCCGCCACCGCCGACCCGGCCACGCGCACGTACCGGGCGCGCTACATCCTGTCGGGCGGGGGCGAGGATGCGCCGCTCGGAGCGACCGTGACGCTCCGGCTCAAGCCGGCGGAGACCGGGCGCACGGCGTCGGTCGACGTGCCGCTCGGGGCCCTCTTCGACGTCGGTCACGGCCCGGCGGTCTGGACCTACGACGCCGAAACGAAGACCGTCAGCCCCCGGCCGGTCACCCTGGGGCGCATCTCCGAAGAGGGTGCCGAGGTCGTCGCCGGCCTGATCCCCGGCGACCGGATCGTGTCGCTCGGCGCGCACCTCCTCCAGGCCGGCCAGACGGTGCGGCAGGCCCCCGCGAGCCTGACGGGACTCGTCCGATGAGCGGCCTCAATCTCTCCGCCCTCGCGGTCCGGGAGCGTGCCGTCACGCTCTTCCTGATTATCGCGGTGACCGCCGCCGGCGTCTTCGCCTTCCAGAAGCTCGGCCGCGCCGAGGATCCGGCCTTCACGGTCAAGACGATGGCGGTCTCCGCGGCGTGGCCCGGCGCGACCACCTCGGAGATCCAGCGGCAGGTCGCCGACCCGCTGGAGAAGCGGCTGCAGGAGCTCGTCTACTACGATCGGGTCGAGACCACGGTCCGGCCCGGAATCATGCTGATGAAGGTCTATTTCAGGGACAGCATGCCGCCGGCCAAGCTGCAGGAGCAGTTCTACCAGGCCCGCAAGAAGCTCTCCGATCAGGCGTCGAGCCTGCCGCGCGGCGTGCTCGGCCCGCTGTTCAACGACGAGTTCTCGGACGTCTACTTCGCCCTCTACGCCCTGCAGGCGCAGGGCCTGCCGCATCGGCACCTCGTGCTGCGCGCAGAGGATCTGCGCCAGCGGCTGCTGCGCGTGCCCGGCGTCGAGAAGATCAACATCCTCGGCGAGCAGGCCCAGAAGATCTTCGTCGAGGTTTCCTACCAGCGCCTCGCGACGCTCGGCATCACCGGCCAGCAGTTGCTGGCGGCGCTGGCCAACCAGAACGACGTGACGCCGGCCGGCTTCGTCGAGGCCGATGGCCCGCGGGTCTATCTGCGGCTGGACGGCGCCATCGACGGCCTCGACGCGATCCGCAACCTGCCGGTGGCGGCAGGTGACCGCAGTCTCAAGCTCGGCGACATCGCCGAGGTGAAGCGCGGCTACGAGGATCCGAAGGTCTTCGCGATCCGCAACGACGGCGAGCCGGCCCTGATGCTCGGACTGGTGATGAAGCCGGGATTCAACGGGCTGGCCCTCGGCGAGGTGCTGAACGCCGAGGAGGTGGCGATCCACCACGAACTCCCGGCGGGCATCACCTTCACCAAGATCACCGATCAAGCGAAGGTCATCGACGACGCCATCCATGAGTTCATGGTGAAGTTCTTCACCGCCCTCTCGGTGGTCATCGTCGTCAGCCTCGTGGCCCTCGGCTTCCGGGTCGGCATCGTCGTGGCGCTCGCTGTCCCGATCACCCTCGCGGCCGTGTTCGTGGTCATGATGGTCACCGGCCGCGACTTCGACCGCATCACGCTGGGCGCCCTCATCATCGCGCTGGGCCTGCTCGTCGACGACGCCATCATCGCCATCGAGATGATGGTGGTGCGCATGGAGGAAGGTGCCGACCGCATCGCGGCGGCCACCCATGCCTGGAGCGCCACCGCGGCGCCGATGCTCACCGGCACCCTCGTCACCATCGCGGGCTTCCTGCCCGTGGGGTTCGCCGCCTCCACGGCGGGGGAGTATGCCGGCAACATCTTCTGGGTGGTCGGCTTCGCGCTGATCATCTCGTGGATCGTGGCCGTGACCTTCACGCCCTATCTCGGCGTGAAGCTTTTGCCCGACATCAAGAAGGTGGAGGGCGGGCACGAGGCGATCTACGCCACGCCGAACTACCGGCGCCTGCGCCGCGTGGTCCGGGCCTCCGTCGACCACAAGTGGCTGGCGGCCGGCATCACCGTGGCCCTGTTCGCCTCGGCGGTGGTCGGCATGGGCAAGGTCGAGAAGCAGTTCTTCCCGAACTCCGAGCGCCCCGAACTCATCGTCGAGGTGACCCTGCCCACCGGATCCGCGTTCGCCAGCACCGAGGCGAGCGTCCGGAAGGTCGAAGCGGCCGTCCGGCAACTACCGGAAGCGCGCGCGATCACGAGCTACATCGGTCAGGGCATGCCGCGCTTCGTGCTCTCCTTCGATCCGGAACTGCCGGACCCCGCCTTCGCGCAGATCGTGGTCCAGACTCCCGATGCGGCCGCGCGCGACGCGCTCCGCATCAAGCTTCGCAAGCTCGTCAGTGACGGGCACTTCCCCGAGGCGCGGGTCCGCGTGCTGCAGATCGTGTTCGGGCCGCCGATCCGCTTTCCCGTCGCCTTCCGGGTGGTCGGGCCGGACCCCGCGGTGATCCACGCCATCGCAGAGCAGGTCCGCGACGTGATGACGGCCAACCCCGATATGCGGCTCGTCCACCTCGACTGGGGCGACAGGACGCCAACCCTGCATCTCGCCCTCGACCAGGAACGCCTGCGCCTCATCGGCCTGACGCCCAAGGAGGCCGGCCAGCAGCTGCAGAGCTACCTCAACGGTACGCCGGCGACGCAGGTCCGTGAGAACCTGCGCACCGTCGACGTGCTGTTGCGTAGCCCCGGCCCCGAGCGGCGATCGCTGGGCGACATCGGCGACCTCACCCTGACCACGCATGACGGGCGCCAAGTCCCGCTCTCGCAGGTCGCCCGCCTGGAGAGCCGCACCGAGGACGCGGTGCTCAAGCGCTACAACCGCGAGACATACATCCGCGTTCAGGGTGACGTGCTTGACGGCCGACAGCCCCCGGACGTCCACGCGCGGATCCATCCCCTGCTCGACCCGATCAAGGCGACGCTGCCGCCGGGCTACCGCATCGACACGGCCGGAGCGGTGGAAGAGAGCGCCAAGGCGATGAATGCGCTCGTGTCCGTCTTCCCGCTCATGCTGATCGTGACGCTCACGGTGATCATGCTGCAGGTGCGATCGTTCACCACCATGTTCATGGTGTTCGCGACCGCGCCGCTGGGGCTCGTCGGTGCCGTCCCGACGCTGCTCGTCTTTCACCAGCCCTTCGGCTTCAACGCGATCCTCGGCCTGATCGCGCTCTCGGGCATCCTGATGCGCAACACGCTCATCCTGGTGGACCAGATCCATCACGACCGCGCAGCGGGGCTGTCGGATTACGACGCCATCGTCGAGTCGACGGTGCGCCGGGCCCGTCCGGTGATCCTGACCGCCGCGGCCGCCATGCTGGCCTTCATCCCGCTCACCCACTCGGTGTTCTGGGGTGCGCTGGCCTACGTGCTGATCGGCGGTGTCGGGGTCGGGACCCTGCTGACCCTGCTGTTCCTGCCCGCGCTCTACGCCCTCTGGTTCCGGGTCGAGCGCGCGGCGTGCCCAGGGGCGGTCGCCGCCGCTGCGGGAGCGCCGCCCGGCCTCGCTAACTGACGGAGCGTTCCCGGCGGCGCCTTCTTAAATGACGCCATGCATTTATATAAGAGGTCTCATCGCAGGATCGGACCATGCCCCGCGTCTCGCAGGAACAGGCCAGACAGAACCGGCAAAGGGTCGTCGCTATGGCGGCGGCCCTGTTCCGCGAACGCGGTCTGCACGGGGTCGGCCTCGCCGACATCATGGCGTCCGCCGGGCTGACCCACGGCGGCTTCTACGACCAGTTTGCCAACAAGGACGCTCTGGCGGTCGAGGCGTTCGATTCGGCACTGGCAGAGGAGCGCCGGGAAATCGGCGACGCCCTCATCGCGAACTATCTATCGACAGCCCATGTCCAGGATCCTGGAAAGGGATGCCCGCTCGCTGCGCTGGCCAACGACGTGGCGCGGGAGCCGCCCGACAGCCAGATGCGCGTCCGCTTCACGCGGGGCGTCGAGGGCCTCGCCGCTCTTCTCGCCGGGTGACCCCGCGGCTGTCCAAGGGGCGGCGGCGCCAGCAGTCTCTGGCCGCCCTCTCGACGCTCGTGGGTGCCGTGGTCCTGGCGCGCGCCGTCAATGACGAGGCTTTGGCGAAGGAGTTGCTTGAAGCGGCGACCGCGTCGACGACAAGTTGAGGTCGAGGCGGACCGTGTCCCACTGCGTGCGGTGAGCCTGTTACGGACGGGTGAACGACGCTGATAGCGTTCGTTGATCATCGTCCACGCGGCACGCGCGAGTGACCGGGGTTCGCAATGTCTCGCGGTCTCGCCAAGCCAATAGCGCAACGCTGTTCCCGCCGCGCTCTCGGCTGGTCCAGACGATCGATCCCGCGGTGTCTGCACCTCGTCGCCACGTGCCGCACCGCCATCCCTGGCGGCCAGTCACGCCCGAAGCCGTGCCTGGGGCAGAGCGGTCGCATTCCCGGGGCGTCCCAGCCACGCCCCCGCTGCAAGTGCGCCTGCATTGACGAGGGCGAGGGCGGCGAGGCCGGCGCCGAGGGCGAGGAACAGGCCAGCCAGACCGTAGCCAAGGTGCAGGGCGAGCACGCCGCCAGCGAGCGCGACGGTGACCCGGAGCAGGCCCGCCGCCAGCGGCCAGCCAACCTGCCCCGCGCCCTGAGCGGCGAAGTACAGAGCGAGCCCGACTCCGAAGAGACCATAGGCAGGTCCGACGAGGCGGAGATACTGCGCGCCAACAACCAGCATGGAGTTATCCGCGCCGAACAGGCGCAGCCAGACTTCAGGGCGGAGCGCGGCGCCGACCCCGATGCCTTCGGCGAGGAGACCGGCGATCACCGCCCCCGTCCAGGCCACCTGCCGGGCGCGGGCCGTGTCGCCTGCCCCCACCGCGGTCCCGACCATCGCGGCCAGCGGCGCCCCGAGGCCGAACACCATGGGCACGAGGAGGTATTCGAGCCGCGCGCCGGTGCCGTACCCCGCGACCGCCGCGGGTCCGGCCACGCCGACGAGCCCGGTCGCCGTGGCAATGGTCACGTTCGTTGTGGCGCTGACGACGGCGGAGAGGGCACCGATCCGCAGGATCGACGCCAGCGCCGCCCGCGACAGGGCTGGCGGCCGGACAGGCGGATGCAGGACGCTGCGGCCCGACCACAGGTAAGCGGTGAAGACGACGATCCCGGCCGCGTAGTAGGCGAGCACCGCGACCGCTCCGCCGACGACCCCAAGATGCGGCAGCGGTCCCAGGCCGAAGATCAGCGCGGGCGAGAGCGGGATGAGGGCGACCGTGCCTGCACACATCACTGCGGCCGGCAGCAGCATGTTGCCGGTGCCGCGGATGACGGCGGCGAGCGCGTTGAACAGCCAGAGCAGCACGGCGCCGGCGAAGACCACGTCCGAATAGGCAAGCGCGGCCGTGAGTGAGGCTCCGCGCCCGCCCATGGCGGCATAGAGGTGCGGGCCGGCCAGGAGCGCCGCACCGGTCGTGAGCACCCCGAGGCCGAGCGTGATCGCCACCGCGTGCCAGACCAGGCCGTTCGCCTCCGCCAACCGTCCGCCGCCCAGCGCCCGCGAGACAGCCGACAGCATGCCGCCGCCGACCGCGCCGGCGGAGATCATTTGGACCAGCATCAGCATTGGGAAGACGAGGGCCATGCCTGCCAGGGCATCGGTGCCTAGACGGGCGATGAAGTAGGTCTCGATCAGGCCGGTCGAGGCCTGGGCCGTGGTCATCAGGACGTTGGGGCCGGCAAGCCACAGCAACGTCCCTAGGACCGGTCCTCGAAGCAGGCGTTCCGTCCGCGTGTCCCGCTCGAAGGGCCTCCCGCTGCCTGGACCAGACGGACCGGAAGCGATCACGGATCCCGTCGATGGGCTCTGCCGACATCCGGTCATGAGTTTCGGGTCCGCTCTGCCAGGACCGGATCCATGGCCGGGGGCGGAGTGTCGCCCCGGCTCGGCGCGTCGAGGAGCAGGCAGGTAGTGCTCGCCGTTGCACAGAGGCGGCCCGTCACGTCGGTGAGTCTCGCCTCCGCCACCGCCTGTCGGCGCCCGGCATGGACGATCTCTCCCACCGCCAAAAGCGGCCCGGACGCGGCCGTGACCGCGCGCAGGTAGTTCACCTTGATCTCCAGCGTGGTGTAGCCGCGACCGAGGGGCAGCGTCGAATGAACGGCGCAGCCCATCACGCTGTCGAGGAGCGAGGCGAGCGCACCCCCGTGGACGGAGCCGAGCGGGTTGTAGAGATATTCGCCCGGCCCCATGCGCATCGTGACCCGTCCCGGATCGGCCGAGACGAGATCGATCCCGAGCAGAGCGATCAGCAGCGGAGGTGGAACCTCCCCCGCCAGCATCGCCCGCAGGAAGGCGAGGCCGTCGAGGCCCTGGCCGGCCTTCGCCACGAGGGCGGGGTCGGACCATTCCACCAGGCGGCGGCGGGACGGCGCAGGGTCGCGGGCGGTTTCAGTGGGCATCGGTGACGGGTCCTCTGGGTGGTCCGACCTTGCGCATCAGCGGCACGAGGGCGGTGGCGAGGGCGAAGCAGCCAGCGATGACCACGAAGGCGTCGGCGTAGGTCATGGTCTGCGCCTCCCGGTAGGTGAGCGACCAGAGCTGCTTGAGCGCGGCCGCGTGGTTGTGGGCCGGGTCGCCGGAGAGCCCGGCCGCCATCCGCGCCTCAAGGCTCCCCAGGCTCGCGCGCATCGCCGGGTTCGCCGGGTTGAGATGCTCGGCGAGCCGGAGGAAGTGCAGGTTCGTGCGGTCGTTGAGGATCGTCGCACAGGCCGCGATGCCGATGGCGCCGCCGAGGTTGCGCATCAGGTTGAACAGCCCGGAGGCGAGCTTCAGCTTGGCCGGGGCGAGACCGCCCAGGGTCAGCGTGACCGTCGGAGCGACGGCGAATTGCTGCGCGAAGCCCCGCAGCGCCTGCGGCCAGAGCAGTTCGCGCCAGCCCCATTCATGGGTGATCGGCGTGAACGACCACATGCTCAGGCCGAACAAACCGAGTCCGAACATCATCAGCCAGCGCAGGTCGATGTGCCGGGCGAGGATCGCGTAGACCGGGATCGCCATCACCTGGAACACGCCGGTGGAGAACACCGCGAGCCCGATCTGCAGGGCCGAGAAGCCGCGCACCCGGCCGAGGAACAGGGGTGTGAGGTAGATCGTGGCGAAGATGCCGATGCCGGTGACGAAGGAGAACAGGCAGCCGAGGGCGAAGTTGCGGCTCCGGAGGGCGGTCAGGTCGACGAGCGGGTGGGCGTAGGTGAGGCTGCGCCACAGGAAGCCGGTCCCGGCCAGTCCCGAGATCCAGGCCGTCGCGCGGATGGTCGAATCCTCGGTCCAGTTCCAGCGCGGTCCTTCCTCGAGGGTGTATTCGAGGCAGCCGAGGAACAGCGCCATCAGGGCGATGCCGAGCCAGTCGGCGGTCTTGACGAGGGCCGGCTCCGGCTCGTCCACCCGCACCATCAGCGGCACCACGACGGCGACGAAGACCCCCGGCACGAGGTTCACGAAGAACAGCCAGTGCCAGGAATAGTTGTCGGTGATCCAGCCGCCCACCGTCGGACCCAGCGTCGGGGCGAGGGAGGAGAGCGCCCCGATCGTCGCGGCGGCCAACACGATCTTTCTGCCGGGGAAGAACGCGAAGGCCTTGGTGAAGACGGTCGGGATCATCGAGCCGCCGAGGAATCCCTGGAGCGCCCGGAAGACGATCATGCTCTCGATGTCCCAGGCCCAGCCGCAGAGCAGGCTGGTGGCGGTGAAGCCGGCGGCCGAGGCGCAGAACAGCCAGCGGGTCGACATCACCCGGGCGAGGAAGCCCGACAGCGGGATCACGATGATCTCGGCGATCAGGTAGCTGGTCTGCACCCAGGCGACCTCGTCGGGGCTCGCCGAGAGCCCGCCACCGATCTCCTTCAGGGAGGCCGAGACGATCTGGATGTCGAGGAGCGCGATGAAGAAGCCGACGCACATCACCGCGAAGGCGAAGACCTTCTGCGCCTCGCTCAGCGGCGTGGGGCCGGCGGCGCTCACCGGGTCAGCGCCCCGACGACGAGCCCGCCGGGCGCGGGCGCGTCAGCCTCCGGCGCGCCGCCCCGGCGATCGACCGAGGCCGTCACCGACAGGCCCGGGCGCAGGCGCCCGAGTCGTCCGCCATCGCCGTCGAGGCGGATGCGGACGGGCACCCGCTGGACGATCTTGGTGAAGTTGCCGGTGGCGTTCTCCGCGGGCAGCACGCTGAACTGCGCGCCGGTCGCCGGGGCGAGGCTCTCGACATGTCCGGCGAAGATCTCGCCGGGCAGGATGTCGGCCACGATGCCGACGCTCTGACCCGGACGCATCCGCGCGAGCTGGCTCTCCTTGAAGTTTGCGTCGACCCAGAGGCCGTCCGCCGGCACGAGGGCGACGAGCCCGGCGCCGGGCGTGGCGTAGGAGCCCGTGCGGGCGCTGCGGTTGCCCACCACGCCGTCGGCAGGCGCGCGGATCTCCGTGTAGCCGAGGTTGAGCCGGGCGATGTCGCGCTCGGCCGCGGCCTGCGCCCGGGCGGCCTCCGCCTGCCGGCACTGGGTGTCGATGACGGCGATCCGCCGCTCGGCGGCATCCAGGCTGGCCCGGGCCCTGGCGACCGCGGCGGCGGCCTTCTTGTCGTCGGCGTCCGCCTGCTGGAAGCGCTGCTCCGAGGCGTAGCTCTTCGCCGCGAGCTGACGGTAGCGGTCGACGTCGAAGCGGGTGCGGGCGGCCTCGGCCTCGACACCGGTCAGGTCGGCGCGGCTTTGCGCGATGACCGCCTCCTGCAGGCGCCGCGTGGCCGCGAGGTTGAGGAGCGTGGCGTCCTGCCCCGCCACCGCCGCCTCCGCCCTGGCCAGGGCGGCACGGTAATCCCGGTCGTCGAGGCGGATGAGGACGTCTCCGGCGCGGACGCGCTGGTTGTCGCGCACCAGGACCTCGGAGACGACGCCCGCGACGCGGGGGGCGATCACCGTGACGTCGCCGCCGACATAGGCGTCGTCGGTGCTCTCGATGAACCGGCCGTCCTCCCACCAGAAGCGCCCGTAGAGCCCGGCTCCGGTGAGCGCCAGGAGAGCGATCCCGCTGAACGCCGCGCGCTTGCGCGACAGGCGCCGCTTCGAAGTTGCGCGGCGCTCTTCGCCGTCGTCCTTCGCGAACGCATCGATTGTCGCGGCCTCGCCCATCCCATGCCTCCCGGCGTCAGATCGTGGTGGGGCGCTCGAAGCGGCGCCGGAGCCTGTCGCTGGCGGCCGGCCCCGCGGCGACGCGGACTCCCTCCTCCAGGGGACGGCCCGTCCGCCGGTCCACCACGACCGGATCGACGGGCTGGCCGGTGGCCGGATCGGTCAGGATCACGCTCTCCCCCTCGGGGGCGAGGTGGCGGTTGCCCCAGGCGAACAGGGTCCAGAGCACCGGCCGGAAATCCCGCCCCTTGTCGGTGAGGACGTATTCGTACCGCGGCGGCCGCTCCTGATAGGGCCGCCGCTCCATGAGCCCGGCCTCGCACAGCGCCTTGAGCCGGCGGGTCAGCATGTTCGGGGCGATCCCCAGACTCTGTTCGAACTGGTCGAACCGGGTCAGTCCGTAGAAGGCGTCCCGCAGGATGAGGATGCTCCACCACTCGCCCACCCGGTCCAGGGACCGGGCGACGGGACAGGGCATCTGGTCGAAGGGTGTGCGCTGCATGAAGCCATGATCGCCGGCTAACTTTCATGATGCAAGTGACTCGGCGCGACCCGGCCCGCACACCCCCAGTCACGCCTCACGCCGAGGCGCGGTAACGCTCCGCGGCGTGGGACTGCGCGAAGTTCGGGACCATCGCGATCCGCGCGGCTTCGAAGGCCGACCATTGGCCGGCATCCGGCAGGGGCGGGATCGTCACGTCCTCCCGGCGGTCGAAGCCCTGGAGCGCCGCATCCACGAGGTCCCCGACCTCCATCACGCCTTGGAGCGTGTTCACGTCGCGGCCGGACCGCTCCCAGATCTCGGTGCGCGTCGCCGCCGGAAGGACGGCCTGGACGTAGACGCCCTTCGGACCCAGCTCGCGCTGGAGCCCCTGGCTCAGGAACAGCATGTACGACTTGGTCGCCCCGTACACGGCCATGCCGAACTCGGGGGCGAGGCCGACGACCGAGCCGATATTCACGATGACGCCCGACCCCGCCTGCGCGAAGCGCGGCGCGACGGCGCTGGCGAGCCGCGTCGGCGCGGTGACGTTGAGGGCGACCAGCGCGGCGGCCGCGGCCGGATCCTGATCGAGGAAGCTTCCGTGCCCGGCCGCGCCGGCATTGTTCACCAGCACGCCGATGCGCGCATCCTCCCGGAGCCGTGCCTCGATCCGCAGGAGATCGGCCTCGGCCGTGAGATCGGCGGGTAGCACGTCGATCGCGACACCTGTCTCGGCGCGCAGCCGCTCCGCCAGGACCGTGAGCCGTGCGGCATCCCGGGCGACGAGGACGAGATCGTGGCCGCGGCGGGCGAAGCGGTCGGCATAGGTGGCGCCGATGCCCGAGGAGGCGCCGGTGATTAGGACGGTTGAGGTGTCGCTCATGGTCGGGGGTCCCATCTCCTTAACATGACGGTCATCATGTGAAATGAACATGATGACCGTCATGAAAGTGGTCAAGGCCGTCCGTGGTCCGGGCGGGTGAGGTTGCGCACATGGAGGTGGGCCGAGGGCAGGCCGCCGAGGCGTATGGGACGATCCGCCTTCGGGCTGCCCGTCTCGCGCCAAGCACGACGCCGCCTGGATCGCGGCGCCGCCCGGACGCCGAGATGTTCGTGCTTTGTTCCTCGAAGGACGTTGAGCGGGCCGGCCGGCCCGCTCAACGTCCATGATCGCTGCCGCTGCTGTCTACGAGCGAGGGCGCACGCAATCCGGTTCGCGTCGCCCTCGCGCAAGGTGGGGTAAGGGAGGGGGCTTCGGGTCGACGCTCCACTGGCGAAGCTCCCACCCCCTCCGACAGAGGCTGATCCTACCTCTCCGTCCCGCTTGCTCCCGAGCGTGTCACGAGCAGCCGGTGGTGCTCCCGCATGTGTCGCACTTCAGGCAGGTGCCGTTACGGACCAGCGTGAAGTTGGCGCATTCCGGGCAGGCCTCGCCGACGTAGCCCTTCATCTTCGCCTCGGCGCGGCGGTCGGCGACGCTCCGCTCCGCTTTGGCGAAGGGGAGGGTGTCGGCGATCGTCTCGGCCTGACCGGCCGCCGCTGGCTCGGCCTTCAACGCCGCGCTGCCGCGGATCGCGTGGACGGTGCCGCCGGCCGGGGCCGACTGTCCTGCGCTCGCCGCGCCCACGCCGAGGCTGGCGCCGGCCGGGCCGCCCTGGATCAGGGTCAGCCGGTCGGCCGAGCCGCGCAGCAGACCGCGCGACACGATCGAGGAGGCCGGGGCCGGCTTCGGACCCTCGCGGGTCGTGTCGCCGCTCTCTCCGCCGCCGATCACCGTGCCGCCGATCTCGGCGGGGCTGACATGGGCGAGGTCGGCGCGGCCGAGATACGAGACCGCCAGCTCCCGGAACACGTAGTCGAGGAGCGAGGTCGCGTTCTTGATCGCGTCGTTACCCTGCACGAAGCCGGCCGGCTCGAACCGCGTGAAGGTGAAAGCCTCCACGTACTCCTCCAGCGGCACGCCGTATTGGAGGCCGAGCGAGATCGCGATGGCGAAGTTGTTCATCAGGCTCCGGAAGGTCGCGCCCTCCTTGTGCATGTCGATGAAGATCTCGCCGAGGCGGCCGTCGTCGTACTCGCCGGTGCGCAGGTAGACCTTGTGGCCGCCCACCACCGCCTTCTGGGTGTAGCCCTTCCGGCGGGCCGGCAGCTTCTCCCGGGAGCGGATCCGCTCGACGCGCTCGATCACGCGCTCGACGATCTTCTCCGCGGCGGCGGCGGCCTTGGCGGCGGCCGGCGCCTGGATCAGCGCCTCGATCCCCTCATCGGCCTCGTCCTCCTCATCGGAGATCAGCGCGGCGTTGAGCGGCTGCGACAGCTTCGAGCCGTCGCGGTAGAGGGCATTCGCCTTGAGGGCGAGACGCCAGGACATCAGGTAGGCGGCCTTGCAATCCTCGACCGTGGCGTCGTTCGGCATGTTGATGGTCTTGGAGATGGCCCCCGAGATGAAGGGCTGCGCCGCCGCCATCATGCGGATGTGGCTCTCGACCGACAGGTAGCGCTTGCCGATCCGGCCGCACGGGTTGGCGCAGTCGAAGACCGGGTAATGCTCGAGCTTGAGGCCCGGCGCCCCCTCGAGCGTCATCGCCCCGCAGATATGGGTGTTGGCGGCCTCGATCTCCTTCTTGGAGAAGCCGAGGAAGGGCAGCAGCTCGAAGGTCGGGTCCGCGAGCTTCTCGGCCGGGACCTTGAGGGTCTGGGTCAGGAAGTCGTCGCCGAGCGTCCAGCGGTTGAACACGAACTTGATGTCGAAGGCCGACTTCAGGCCCTTCTCGACGGCCGCGATCTTCTCGTCCGAAAAGCCCTTGGCGCGCAGCGTCGTCGGGTTGATAGCCGGCGCCTGGCCCATCGAGCCGTGGCCCACCGCGTAGGCCTCGATCTCGGCGATCTCGGATTCGCGGTAACCGAGCGCCCGGAGGGCGTCCGGAGCGGCCTGGTTGATGATCTTGAAGTAGCCGCCGCCGGCGAGCTTCTTGAACTTCACCAGGGCGAAGTCGGGCTCGATGCCGGTGGTGTCGCAATCCATCACGAGGCCGATCGTGCCGGTGGGCGCGATCACGGTGGCCTGGGCGTTGCGGTAGCCGTGCTCCTCGCCGAGCTTGAGCGCCCGGTCCCAGGCGGCCCGGGCGTGGTCGCCCAGATCGGCCTGCGGGATGTTGGCGTGGTCGAGGGCGACCGGCGCGACGTTCAGGAACTCGTAGCCCTCGGCCTCGCCATGAGCGGCCCGGCGATGGTTGCGGATGACCCGCAGCATCGCGTCGGCGTTCTCGTCATAGGCCGGGAAGGTGCCGAGTTCCGCCGCCATCTCGGCCGAGGTGGCGTAGGCCACACCGGTCATGATCGCCGTGAGGGCGCCGGCCAGAGCCCGGCCCGCGTCGGAATCGTAGGGCAGACCCATGGTCATCAGCAGGCCGCCGATATTGGCGTAGCCGAGGCCGAGCGTCCGGTAGCGGTAGGAGAGCTCCGCGATCTCCTTCGACGGGAACTGCGCCATCATCACGGAGATCTCGAGCACCACCGTCCAGAGACGGTTGAGGTGCTCGAACGCCTCCACGTCGAAGCGCTTGGTGTCCCGGTCGTACATCGTCAGCAGGTTCGCCGAGGCGAGGTTGCAGGCGGTGTCGTCGAGGAACATGTACTCGGAGCACGGGTTCGAGGCCCGGATCCGCCCGCCCGCCGGGCAGGTGTGCCAGTCGTTCATCGTGGTGTTGAAGTGCAGGCCCGGATCCGCCGAGGCCCAGGCGGCCTCGCCGATCCGCTCCCACAGGTCGCGGGCCTTCAGGGTCTTGGTGACCTTGCCGGTGGTGCGGGCGGTCAGCTGCCAGTCGGCATCCGCCTCGACGGCGCGCAGGAAGTCGTCGGTCAGCGAGACCGAGTTGTTGGAGTTCTGACCGGCGACCGTGAGGTAGGCCTCCGAATCCCAGTCGGTGTCGTAGACGGGGAACTCGATCTTGGTGAAGCCCTGACGGGCGAACTGCACCACGCGCTTGATGTAGGAATCCGGCACGGAGGCGCGGCGGGCGGCCCTGATCTCGCGCTTGAGGGCCGGGTTGCGCTCCGGATCGAAGCAGGCATCGCCCTCGGCCTCGCACTGCGTGCAGGCCTTCATCACCAGGGTCAGGTGCTTGGAGACGACCTTCGAGCCGGTCACCAGGGCGGCGACCTTCTGCTCCTCCTTCACCTTCCAGTCGATGAAGGCCTCGATATCCGGGTGGTCGATGTCGACGATCACCATCTTGGCGGCGCGCCGCGTGGTGCCGCCCGACTTGATCGCGCCGGCCGCCCGGTCGCCGATCTTCAGGAAGCTCATCAGCCCCGAGGACTTGCCGCCGCCGCCGAGCTTCTCGTTCTCCGAGCGCAGCATCGAGAAGTTGGAGCCGGTGCCGGAGCCGTACTTGAACAGGCGCGCCTCACGCACCCACAGGTCCATGATGCCGCCGTCGTTGACGAGGTCGTCCTGGACCGACTGGATGAAGCAGGCATGCGGCTGCGGATGCTCGTAGGCCGAGGCCGACTTGGTCAGCACGCCGGTCTGCGGGTCGCAGTAATAGTGGCCCTGGCTCGGGCCATCGATGCCGTAGGCCCAGTGCAGGCCGGTGTTGAACCATTGCGGCGAGTTCGGCGCCACCATCTGGCGGGCCAGCATGAAGCGCAGCTCGTCCATGAAGGCCGAGGCCGCCTCCTCCGAGGAGAAGTAGCCGCCCTTCCAGCCCCAGTAGGTCCAGCAGCCGGCAAGCCGGTCGAAGACCTGCGTGGCGGAGGATTCGGAGACGAAGCGCTCGTCCTCGGGGAGCTCGGCCAGGGCCGCGTCGTCCGGAACCGAGCGCCACAGGAACGACGGGACCGCGTTCTCCTCGACCTTGCGCAGCCGCGCCGGGACGCCCGCCTTGCGGAAGTACTTCTGGGCGAGCACGTCGCTCGCCACCTGGCTCCAGCTCTCCGGGACATCGATGCCGTCGAGACGGAACACCACCGACCCGTCGGGATTGCGGATCTCGCTCAACGCCTTGCGGAAGGGGATGCCGGCGTAGGGCGACTGGCCGGCCGTGGTGTAGCGACGCTCGAACCGCATGAAACACACCTCTCCCAACGGGACGCGACGGTCCCGGCCCCGTGCGACACGGGGTCATTGCCCGATCATGGGATGCGGACCCGGCCGCGGCCGGGGGCCGGGCGCGTGTCGGATACGCGATCGAATATTGAAGCGGTCGCCCCTGCCCAACGCGCCACTCCGGGGCGCGACCGATGCCGGGAGATTAACGCCGCCTCCGCTCTCACGTCAACAAGTGGTGTTCGGCGCCTCGGTTCCCCGCTAGATGTTGTGCCGGCTCGCAAAAGCCTGTGGATATCCTCCGGCCTTCGGATAAGTGTCCTTCCGGCTTTTCAGAATCGCGGCGGGAAAATTTTAAATTCACAGCGCCGCGCGACGCGGTTTTTCGCCGGACCGGTTTTCCGGCTTCATCGGTGCCCGGGCGTTGCCGCATAGCGACACAACCGCAAGGCGGCTGGACTTGCGCGCGGACGGTCACCATAACGGCGCCCGGAAGCGCCCGCGCGGCGCGACACGATTCCGGGACCGGCGATGGCGCTGAAGGACACTTTGCTGCGCGTCTTCACGTGGTGGAACGGCCAGACCGTCTCCCTCGCGATGCAGACCGCCCGCAGCGGCATCTTCGTCGGCGAGGACGAGCTCGGGAACAAGTACTACAAGGCGGAGGGCGCGCTGATCGACCGGTCGGTGGGATCGGAGCGGCGCTGGGTCGTCTACAACGGCTACGCCGACGCCTCGAAGGTGCCGCCGGGCTGGCGCGGCTGGCTCTGCCACAACGTCGACGTCGCGCCGAGCGAGGAGGATTACAAGGCCCACCCCTGGCAGCAGCCGCACGTCGAGAACCAGACCGGCACGGCCAACGCCTACCGGCCGGCGGGCTCGCAGCTCTCCTGGGGCCAGCGGCCGGCGGCGACCGGCGACTACGTGTCCTGGACGCCGGGCGAGTAGAGAGACCGGCTCTCGCGGCTCCGGCGCCCTTTTGCCGCCACCGTTCCGGTGTTCATGGCGGGCCAATCCAGACCGTCCGCCGCATTTCCGACGGCGCGACCGGCCACCCTCGTCTAGGGGTCCGAGCCTTGAGCCGCATCACCGCCCTCGCACGCCGCGCGCTCGCCCCGAGCCTCGCGCTCGCCCTCTGCGCGAGCCCGGCCGCCGCCGACAAGATCAAGAACCCGACCGCGGTCTTCTCCGGCCTCGACAAGATCACCGGCCGGATCGTGTCGTTCGAGGTGGCGGTGGACGAGACCGTGCAGTTCGGCGCCCTGCAGCTCACCCCGCGGGTCTGCTACACGCGCCCGCCCACCGAGAGCGCCAAGACCACGGCGTTCCTCGAGGTCGACGAGGTGACCCTCGACAACAAGTACCGCCGGATATTCACCGGCTGGATGTTCGCGTCGAGCCCGGGCCTGCACGCGATCGAGCACCCGATCTACGACGTCTGGCTGGTCGACTGTAAGGGCGGCAGCGACGTGATCGCCGAGGCCAAGGAGCAGGAGGACGTCCCGGCCATGGCGGCCAAGCCCGAGAAGGCGAAGCGCCCCGGCAAGGACGCGACCAAGACCGCCCAGCAGCTCAACGCCAACGGTCAGTTGGACGTGGAGGCGCCGCGCGGTGTGCCGGTACAGCCCCGGCAGAAGCCCTCGCGCAAGTTCTTCCCGTCGAACGAGGGCCCGGCGCCGGCCCCGCCGCCTCCGCCGCAGCCGCAGAACCTGTTCGACGCGCTGTTCCGCTAGGGCGCGGCCATTTCGGCTCCGGTCGATCGGGACGGCCGCCTCCGCCGGTGAGATGCGGCACCACCGGCCGTTTCCGGTCGAACGCTCCGGTCGTTTCAGCCCACTCGGTCGTCGCGAGCGCAGCGAAGCGAACCAGGGATTCGCGCGCTACCAAGCGTGGCGCAGCTGGAGTGCTTCGCTGCGCGCGCAAAGACGGCGCAACCGATCGGATCGACCGGAAACGGTATCACGCGTCCGCCTGCGGCGCGCCGCCGAAGCCTAAGCCCCGTCGCCGCTTCCCAGCGCCTCCAGCACCCGCGCGCCCCGCACCGAACCGTCGCTTGGCCAGACGTGCCAGTCGGCGCCCTGGTCGAGCGCCTCGGCGAGGCGCCGCTTGTAGACGTGGCGCGGCAGCTCCTCGGCCCCGAACTGCGTGAGGTGCTCGGTCACGAACTGCGTGTCGGCGAGCCGGTAGCGCCCCGCGCGCAGGCGTCCCATCAGGTGGACCAGGGCGACCTTGGAGGCGTCGCGGACCTCGTGGAACATGCTCTCGCCGAAGAAGGCCGCCCCCAGCGAGACCCCGTACAGGCCGCCGACGAGCCGCCCGCCCGCGTAGACCTCCACCGTGTGGACGTGGCCGATATCGTAGAGCGCGCCGTAGAGTTCGCGGATACGCCCGTTGATCCAGGTGCGCTCGCTGTCCCGGCGGGGGGCGGCGCAGCCGTCGATCACGCCATCGAAATCCGTGTCGGAGCGGACCTCGAACTGGTCGGAGCGCACCGTCCGGGCGAGACGACGGGGGACCCGGAAGTCGTCGAGGGGCAACACGCCGCGCGCCTTGGGCTCGACCCAGTAGAGGGTCGGGTCGTCGGCATCCTCGGCCATCGGGAAGATGCCCGCCGCGTAGGCCTTGAGCAGGATCTCGGGGGTGATGTCCACGCGGCTGGGATCGTGCATGGCCTCAGTGTCGCGCGCGGGCGTCGCGAAGACCAGATCCCGCGGGGCGGCCCGGTCGCCGCAGACCCACCCGAACCCGTCAGGCCTTCATGCCGCCGGCATCCAGGAAATGCTCCAGCCAGTGGATGTCGTAAAGGCCATTCTGCACGTCCGGATTGCGGACCAGAGTCCGGAACAGCGGCAGCGTCGTGTCGATCCCGTCGATGACGAACTCGTCGAGCGCCCGGCGCAGGCGCATCAGACACTCGTTGCGGGTGCGGCCGTGGACGATGAGCTTGCCGATCAGCGAATCGTAGTTCGGCGGGATCCGGTAGCCCTGGAACGCCGCCGAATCGACGCGGACGCCGAGCCCGCCCGGCGTGTGGTAATGGGTGATCTCGCCCGGCGACGGACGGAAGGTCTCCGGGTGCTCGGCGTTGATCCGGCACTCGATGGCGTGGCCCTCGACCTTGATGTCGGACTGGCTGACCGAGAGCGAGCCGCCGGCGGCGACCTGGATCTGCTCGATCACGAGGTCGATGCCGGTGATCATCTCGGTCACTGGGTGCTCGACCTGGATGCGGGTGTTCATCTCGATGAAGTAGAACCGCCCGTCCTCGTACAGGAACTCGACCGTGCCGGCGCCGAGATAGCCGAGTTCCTTCATGGCGTTGGCACAGATGCCGCCGATCTCGGCGCGCATCGATTCGTTGAGCGCCGGCGAGCCGCCTTCCTCCCAGACCTTCTGGTGGCGGCGCTGGAGCGAGCAGTCGCGCTCGGCGAGGTGGACCGCGCCGCCGCGCCCGTCGCCGAGAACCTGCACCTCGATGTGACGGGGCTTCTCCAGGTACTTCTCGAGATAGACCGCGTCGTCGCCGAAGGCGGCCTTGGCCTCGGAGCGGGCCATGCCGATGGCCTGCTCCAGGTCGGCCTCGGTGCGCGCCACCTTCATGCCGCGCCCGCCGCCGCCCGCCGCGGCCTTGACCAGCACCGGGTAGCCGATCTCGGCGGCCACCCGCTTGGCGGTGTCGGCATCCTCGACGCCGCCCTCGGAGCCGGGGACGCAGGGGATGCCGAGCTTCAGCGCCGTGCGCTTGGCCTCGATCTTGTCGCCCATGGTGCGGATGTGCTGCGCCTTGGGACCGATGAAGCCGATCTGGTGATGGGCCAGTACCTCGGCGAACCGGGCATTCTCCGAGAGGAAGCCGTAGCCGGGATGGACCGCATCCGCGCCGGTGATCTCGCAGGCCGCGATGATCGACGGGATGTTGAGGTAACTCTCGCGGGCGGAGGGCGGGCCGATGCAGACGCTCTCGTCGGCGAGCCGCACATGCATGGCGTCCGCGTCGGCGGTGGAGTGGACCGCCACGGTGGCGATCCCGAGCTCCTTCGCCGCCCGCAGGATGCGCAGGGCGATCTCGCCGCGATTCGCGATCAGGATCTTGTCGAACATGGGATCCGTTAGGGCGTCCTGGCGATCCCGGACCGCTCAGGATGCACTATCCTCTCGTTGGGCGGCGTTTTCCAGGACAGAGCTCAAGCGCTCTAGCTGATGACGAGCAGAGCCTCGCCGAACTCAACCGGCTGGCCGTCCTCCACGAAGATGGCGGTCACGGTGCCGGCGCGGGGCGCCACGATCTCGTTGAAGGTCTTCATCGCCTCGATGAGCAGCAGCTTCTCGCCGACCTCCACCTTCGAACCGATATCCACGAAGGTCTTGGCGTCGGGCGAGGGCCGGAGATAGGCGGTGCCGACCATCGGCGACGGGACGCTTCCCGGCTGGGACCGCACCGGTTCGGCGGGAGCGAGCGCGGAGGGAGCGGCGGGGGCCGCCGGCGCGGGCGCGGCCATCGCGGCCACCGGCGCCGCCACCTGGACGCTCACGGGCTCGAGCCGCCGCGCGACGCGGATGCGCAGGTCGCCCTTCTCGACCTCGATCTCGGACAGGCCGGTCTCGGTGACGAGGTTGGCAAGCTCGCGCACGAGCTCGGGATCGATGGCGTCGTTCTTTGGCATCCGGCCTACTTCGTATCGCGGCGCATCGGCCCGACCATCCGGGTCGGCGCTAAACCGCGGCCCTGCGGCTGGCGGCTCTTAGACGAAGGCGGCCCGGCGCGACAAGGCCGCGCGGAGCACCTTCCGTGACGGGGCGGCTCGACGGAGACGCTCAGCAGGACGCGTGGCCGCACTGGCGCACGTCGGCGATGGTCTTGCGCATCGGCTCGACGCCCACGGCGCCGGGGATCACCTCGTCGCCGATGATGAAGGCGGGCGTGCCCGACAGGCCCAGTCGGTCGCCGAGGCCGCGATTCTCGCTCAACGCCGTCTTCACCTCGGGCGCCGCCATGTCCTTCTGGAGCTTGGTGGTGTCGACGCCGAGATCCTTGGCCACCTGGATGGCGCGGGCGCCGTTCACGCGGCCCTTGGTCTCGAGGAGCTTCTGGTGGAACTCCCAGAGCTTCTCGCCCTTGAGCTGCTGGCGGACCGCGATCGCCACCTGGCTCGCCTCGAGGGATTCCGGGCCGAGCACCGGGAAATCCTTGATCACGACCCGCAGCTTCGGGTCGGACTTGATCAAGGTCTGGACGTCCTGCAGCGCCTTGCGGCAATAGCCGCAATTGTAGTCGAAGAACTCGACCATCGTGACGTCACCCGAGGGGTTGCCGGCGACGACGTCGTGGGGACCGTTCAGGAGCGCCTCGCGCGATTCCTTCAGCGCGGCGGCCTGCGCGAGCCGCTGGGTCTCGGCCTGCTGCTTCTCGGCCTCGGCCAGCGCCTCCTGAAGCACCTCCGGGTGCTTGATCAGGTAGTCCTTGACGATCGCCTCGATGCCGGCGCGCTGCGCGTCCGTGAACGGCGCGGCGGGCGGTTGCGCGGTCTGCGCCAGCGCGGGCGCGGCGAGGCCGAGCAGCAGGGCCAGAGCGGGCAGGGGGCGGATGAACGGCATGGATCCTCGCTTGCGCGGCAAGCCGGCCCGCGCGTCGGGCGAGCGGTAGGGGCTGGGTTAGGCGTTTTCGCGGCACCCGGTCAAATCCGGCAAGCGCGCCGTATGGTTGAGGCGCGGGCCGCGAGGGTCTACCCCGAAGCATGAGCCGCGCCCGACGCAGAGCCAGGACCGCATGATCCCGATCTCCCGGCGGGCCGCCGCCGTCCAGCCGTTCCTCGCCATGGATGTCATGGCGGCAGCCGCCGCGAAGGCGCGCGCCGGCGACGACGTGGTGCGGATGGAGGTCGGCCAGCCCTCGGCGCCCGCGCCACGGGCGGTCATCGCGGCCGCGCAGGCGGCCCTCGCGACCGGCCGCGTGCCCTATACCGAGGCTCTCGGCCTGCCGGCTCTGCGGGCGCGCATCGCCCGCGATTACACCGAGCGGCACGGCGTCACAGTCAGCCCCGAGCGGGTCGTCATCACCACCGGATCCTCGGCCGGCTTCGTCCTGGCCTTCATGAGCCTGTTCGATGCCGGGGCGCGGGTGGCGGTGCCGCAGCCCGGCTACCCGGCCTATCGCAGCATCCTGTCGGCCCTCGACCTCGTGCCGGCCCCGATGGTCCTGCGCGACGCCGACCGCTACGCGCCGACGGCGGCGCTCCTGCGCGAGACTCATGCCCGCACGCCCGTCGCCGGCGCGCTGGTGATGAGCCCCGCCAACCCGTCCGGTACGGTGATCACGGAGGCGGCGCTGCGCGACCTCTGCGCGGCGGCCCGGGCCCTGAACCTGCCGCTGATCTCCGACGAGATCTATCACGGCCTCAGCTACGGCGTGCCCACGACCACCGCCCTGCGCTTCGAACCCGACGCGGTAATCATCAACTCGTTCTCGAAATACCACTGCATGACCGGCTGGCGGGTCGGCTGGATGGTGGTTCCGGAGGCGCTGGTCCGCCCGATCGAGCGTCTGGCGCAGAATCTCTACATCTCGGCGCCCTACCTCTCGCAGGTCGGCGCGCTCGCAGCCTTCGACGCGACCGAGGAACTCGACGCCATCCGCGACGGCTACGCCCGCAACCGCGCGATCCTCCTCGATGCCCTGCCGGGCCTCGGCCTCGGACGCGTCCACCCGGCCGACGGCGCCTTCTACCTCTACGCCGACGTGGCGAACCTCACCAACGACGCCTCGGATTTCTGCCGCCGGATGCTCGACGAGGCGCATGTCGCGGCGACGCCGGGCCTCGACTTCGACCCGGATGAGGGCCACCACCACGTCCGGTTCTCGTTCGCCGGATCGGCGGACGAGTGCCGCGCGGCGGTGGCGCGGTTGCGGGCCTGGCTGCGCTGACGGCCCGTCCCCGCTCAGGTTGAGACGACGCCGTCACGACGCCGTCTTTGCGAGCGGAGCGGAGCCAGCGCGTCAGCGCCACGCCGACATGCCTCGCGTGACCCTGTGTCGCTTCGCTGCGCTCGCGATGACGGACAACGCAGTACGCGATTGTGCGCGGCAAGACGGCATTCCGCGGCAAGACGGCTGTGCGCGGCAAGACGGCATTCCGGCAGATCCAGCCCTGCCACCTCATCCTGAGGTGACCGCGAAGCGGGCCTCGAAGGAGGGCTCCAGCCAGCCGCGCGATCCCTGGACGGCTCCTTCGAGGCCTGCGCGGCGCTCCGGCGCCTCAGGATGAGGACAATGGGTGGGATCGCCGACCATAAGTTGTCACGGCCCGGGTCATAGACGATGGCCGGGACAAGCCGCGTCACCCGAAGCGGTCGAGCGGAAAACGGATCAGACCGCTTCCATGGGGACCACGGCGCCGATCGCCTCCACCAACTGCGAGAAGTGCTCGATCACCCGGTCCGGTCCCAACTCGGTCACCGGGCGGTCGGTGTAGCCGAAGGTGACGGCGACCACCGGGATGCCCGCCGCCTTGGCGGTGTCGATGTCGGTCCGGGAATCGCCGACCATCACGGCGCGCCCGGGATCGCCGCCGGCCCGCGTGATCGTCCCGGTGAGGTGGCGCGGATCGGGCTTGAACTGCGGGAAGGTATCGCGGCCGCAGATCGCCGCGAAACGGTGGCCGATGCCGAGGATCCGCAGCAGTTCCACCGACTGGCCCTCGTACTTGTTGGTGCAGACGGCCAGGCGGAAGCCCGCCGCTTCCAACTCGTCGAGGGCCTCGACCACGCCCGGGTAGAGGTGCGACGTGTCGGCGAGATGGTCGCCGTAATGCGCGATGAAGGCGTCGAACAGCCGGTCGTGATCCTCCGGCGAGAGGGCGCGCCCCTCCGCCTCGAAGCCGCGCCGGATCAGCGCCTTGGCGCCGGCACCGATCAGCCCGCGGGCCTGCGACAGCGGCAATTCGGCCAGACCTTCGCGCTTCATCAGCACGTTGAGCGTGCCGATCAGGTCGCCCGCGGTCTCCGCCAGCGTCCCGTCCAGGTCGAACACGGCGATCGGTGGGCGGGTCGTCGGTCCGGCGGGCATGGTCGGGAGGCTCCTGTTGGCTCGGGTCTCGCTAACGGGGCGCAGGACCGGGGGCAACCCGCCTTGGCGCCGCGTCGCGCCCGGCCCGCGGAAAGCGCGCGGTCGGGCGCTCGGCGCCCCAGACTCGCCCGAAAGCGCAGCGAAACGCTGCCTGTCCCCGCCCCGAGATCCGCGATGAAATCGTTCCTGCCCCTCCTAGCCGTCTGCGCCGCGCTCTACGCCCTGCCGGCCGCGGCGGCGTCCTACGAGTTCGTGCCGGCCCCGCAGACCGACCTGAACCGGATGTACCGGGTCGACAAGGTCACCGGCGAGGTCACCTCCTGCCAGTACGGACTCCAGGAATCGGCCGGCGGCATCGGCCAGACGGTCTGCTTCGGCGCCGGCGAGGGCGCAGGCCCCCAGACCCCGTCTGAATACGGGCTGGTCGCGAGCCGCCACACCCGGGAGGCCGGCGTCTTCCGGGTGAATTACCGCACCGGCGAGATGAGCATCTGCTTCGTCCTGGTGAAGAAGGAGCAGGTCGTCTGCACGCAGCAGGGCAAGCCCGGCGCCGAGGCCGGGACCGACGCGCCGCTGACCGGGCCGGCACCGGGCCGGGCCGGGGCCAGCGCCACCCCGACACAGGGCGGCCGCCCGTGACGCCGCTCCGCCGCCGCGGGCGTTCCGGTCGGCGCTGTCCCATGCTAGGGGCCGGCCGACTCCCGCAGCATGATGGACGGCCCAGGATGCGCGCTCCCTCGATCTCCCCCATCGTCAGGGCCGTGCCGCGGTGAGCGGTCCGGACCTGCGCCGGGCCGCGGCCGCCCGCGCCCTGGAACTTGTCGAACCCGGCATGCGGCTCGGTCTCGGCACCGGTTCGACCGCGGCGGCCTTCGTGGACCTGCTGGCGGAGCGGGTCCGCGGCGGCCTCGACATCCTGGGCGTGCCGACCTCGGAGGCGACGCGGGCGCAGGCCGAGGCCGGCGGCATCCGCCTCGCCACCCTCGACGAGCAGCCGGAACTCGACCTGACCATCGACGGGGCGGACGAAGTCGACCCGCAGCTACGCCTGATCAAGGGCGGCGGCGCCGCGCTCCTGCGCGAGAAGATCGTGGCCTTCGCCAGCCGCCGGATGGTGGTGATCGCCGACGCCGCCAAGCGCGTGACGACGCTCGGCGCCTTCCCGCTGCCGATCGAGGTGAACCCCTTCGGCCTGACCGCCACGCACCGGGCGGTGGAGGCCGCGGTCGCGGGCGCCGGCTGTCGCGGCGCCGTCCGGCTGCGGCTCCGGCCCGACGGCGGCGCGATCATCACCGACGGCGGCCATCACATCCTCGACGCGCATCTCGGCGCGATCCCCGATCCGGACGCCCTCGGCGCCGCGCTGTGGGCCGTCCCGGGCGTCGTCGAGCACGGCCTGTTCCTCGGCATCGCCGACGCCGCGATCCTGGCTGCCGCGCGCGACGGGACGGCCGACATCACCATCCTCGGCAGCCTCACCTGAGGCGCCGCTTCCTCCTCAGGCCCTCCTCGCAAGAAAGCCCCGCATGTCCCGACGCTTCATCGCCGCGCTCGGCCTCGCCCTGATCGCGCTGCCGCAGGCGGCCTCCGCCCAGGCCGGCAAGGCGGCGCCCGCCACGCCGGCGGCGCAGCCGAGCACGCCGTCCGCCAACACGCCGGCCTTTACGCCGAGCCATCTCGCCCTCGCCCGCGAGGTGATGCTCGCCTCGGGCATCGCGCGCTCCTTCGATTCGGTGCTGCCCGCCTTCGCGGACCAGATCCGCAAGCAGGCGGTGACGCGGCCGGAACTCGCCAAGGATCTCGACGAGGTCCTGGCCTCGCTGCAGCCGGAGATGGAGCTGCAGAAGCAGCGCATGATCGACATCGCGGCGCGGACCTACGCGTCGAAGTTCTCCGAGGCCGAGCTGAAGGAGATCGCGACCTTCTTCCGCTCCCCCGCCGGCAGGCACTACGTCGAGGCCCAGCCCCAGCTCCTCGACGAGATGGTGCAGGAGATGCAGGACTGGACCCAGGACGTCTCGGAATACGTCATGGTCCGCGTCCGCGCCGAGATGGGCAAGCGCGGACACCAGATGCAGTGAGGGCGGCCGCGCCCGGGAACGCGTCGCCGTGACGGGCGCGGCCGGCGCGGCCGGCCGGCTCTACGCGGCCGGCTGGGCGTTCCTCGCGGTCATGCCGCTCGCGATGGTGCTGGCCAACCGGTCGAGCCCCGCGCTCGTCGGGGTGTCGGCGCTCGCCTTCCTGGCCGCCCGCTGGATCGAGGAGCGGGGCGCGCTCCCGCGCCGTCTCCTGGCGCCGCTCGGAAGCCCCTTGGGCGGCGCGACGCTCGCAGTCCTGGGCTGGGCCTTCCTGTCGCTGAGCTGGAGCCCGTTCCCGGCCGCGTCGATCCGGGTGCTGGGGGAGTTCCTGCCGACGCTCCTCGCCGCCTACTGCGTCGGCTGTCTGGCGCCCGGGCGCATGCCGGCCTTCGCGCCGCGTCTGGCCGCGATCGCGATCGGCCTCGCGGGCCTCCTGATCGCGGTGGACCTGGCGTCCGACCTCGCCCTGGAGCGGGCGCTCGGTCGCCGGGTCGCCGCCTTCGTGCACAACCGGCCGGCACTGACGCTCGATCTCGTCGCCGGGCCGCTCGCGCTGGTCCTGTGGCGGATGCGCGCCCGCAGCCTCGCGGCGGCAGTGGTCGCCCTGGCGGCGCTGGGCGTCCTGCGCTCGATCAGCGGCGCGGCCCAGCTCGGCCTCGTCGCGGGCGCCGCGACGTTCGCCGCCGGGCGGCTGCTGCCGCCGCGGGTCGGGATCGGGCTCGCCGGACTCGGCCTCGGCCTTGCCGTGGCGCTCGCCCCCGTCGAGGGCGACCTCCTCGCCCGCCTCATGCCGGAGGCCGCCCACGAGCGCCTCGTGCAATCCTCCTCCCGGGCCCGGGTCGCCATCGCGCGCAGCTTCGGCGCGGCCGTGGCGACCGATCCCTGGCGGGGCGCCGGCTACGGGACGAGCGCGCGGTTCGCCGAGACGCCGGTCGCGCAGACGGTGCCGCCCGAGATGCGCCTGCTCCTCGGCGTCGGGCACCCGCACAACAGCTTCCTGCAGGTCTGGGCCGAGCTGGGGCTGCCGGGCGCAATCCTCGCCACCCTGGCGCTGATGCTGCTGCTCGCCCGGATCGCCCGGCTGCCGCAGCCGGACCGGGGGGCGGCCCTCGGCCTCGTCGCCTGCGCGTCGGCGATCGCCTTCGTCGAGCACAACGGCTGGGCCGCGTGGTGGACGGCGGGGCTCGGCGCTGCCATCTCGTGGATGCGTTCGGCCTCCCGGGCCGGCGCGGTCCCGAATCCTGAGACGGACAATTCGGCATGAGCGCGTTCGACGTCGACCTCTTCGTCATCGGCGGTGGCTCCGGGGGCGTCCGCGCGGCACGGATCGCGGCGGGCTACGGCGCCAGGGTCATGCTCGCCGAGGAGTACCGGGTCGGCGGCACCTGCGTGATCCGCGGCTGCGTCCCGAAGAAGCTCATGGTCTATGCCGGCCGCTTCGCCGACGAGTTCGAGGACGCGGCGGGCTTCGGCTGGACGGTGGAGAAGCCCCGGTTCGACTGGGGGATCCTCAAGCGGCGGCGCGACGCCGAGGTGACCCGGCTCGAAGGCATCTACGACGCCAACCTGATCCGCGCCGGCGTTGAGATCGTCCCCGAGCGCGCCGTGATCGAGGATCCGCACACGGTGCGCCTCGTCGGGTCGGGCCGGACGGTGCGGACCGAGCGGATCCTCGTGGCGGTCGGGGGGCATCCGGTGAAGGAGCCGGCCGTACCGGGGATCGAGCACGCGATCACCTCCAACGAGGTGTTCGAACTGGAAAGCCTGCCGGAGCGGATCCTGGTCGTCGGCGGCGGCTACATCGCCGTGGAGTTCGCCGGCATCTTCGCGGCGCTCGGCAGCCGGACGACGCTCCTGCACCGGGGCGACAGGCTCCTGCGCGGGTTCGACGACGAGGTCCGCGACGCCCTGGCCGAGGCCTACCGCCAGCGGATGGACCTGCGGCTCGGGCGCTCTCTGACGCGCATCGAGCGGCGGGACGACGGTCTGGTCGCGCAGCTCGATGACGGCAGCGCGATCGAGGCCGACCAGATCCTCGTCGCCACGGGCCGGCGTCCGAACGTCGCCGGGCTCGGCCTCGACCGGGTCGGCATCGAGACGGACGCGGCCGGCGCGATCCCGGTGGACGCCTATTCCCAGACCACGGTGCCGTCGATCTACGCGGTGGGTGACGTGACCAACCGGGCCAACCTGACGCCCGTGGCGATCCGCGAAGGGCACGCCTTCGCCGACACGGTCTTCGGCGGCAAGCCGTCCTGCGTCGACCACCGGCTGATCCCGACCGCGGTGTTCTCGACCCCCGAGATCGGGGTCGTGGGCCATACCGAGGCGGCGGCGCGGGAGGTCTACGGCAAGATCGACGTCTACAAGGCGCGGTTCCGTCCCATGAAGGCCACGCTCTCGGGTCGCGAGGAGCGCATCCTCATGAAGATTCTGGTCGATTGCGCTTCCGACCGGGTGGT
The DNA here is from genome assembly GCF_053346215.1 of Methylobacterium sp. A49B. NCBI lineage: Bacteria > Pseudomonadati > Pseudomonadota > Alphaproteobacteria > Hyphomicrobiales > Methylobacteriaceae > Methylobacterium > Methylobacterium sp. A49B. The sequence continues at coordinate 42,300 of NZ_JBKFBO010000137.1, read as the reverse complement.
CGGCGTTCACATCTTCGGTCACGATGCCGGGGAGGTGATCCAGGCGGTGGGCATCGCCGTGACGATGGGCGCCACGAAGGCCGATTTCGACCGCACGGTCGCGGTGCACCCGACGGCCGCCGAGGAACTCGTGACGATGCGCGTCCCGGAGGTCACCAAGCACCCGGTCGGCGTCGGCTGAGGACTCCTTGGCGCGGGCCCTCGACGCGCTGCCCTCCCGAGCTAGATCAGGGGCATGGGCAAGCCGAGCGCAGGCAAGGGACGGGGCGGCGACGACGCGCATGCGCGGCGGCAGGCGATCATCGACGGCCTGCTGGCGGATGCGCTGCGTCCGACCTTCCACCGGCCGCCGAGCCATGACGCGCTGCCCGCCGACATCCGCCGGGCCATCGACCAGCTGCTCGCCAAGGCCGAGGCGCAGCGCAGCCGCTGCCTGACCTACGACGACCTGGAGGAGGCCCTGCCGCCGCGGGATGTCTCCGCGGAGGATCTGGAGGCGATCTTCTGGATCCTGGCCGAGCACGGCATCGAGGTGGAGGACGGCGAGGCCTGACGCCGGGGCGCGCCTGCCCCCGCGATACCGGCACTCGCCTCGGTGCGGGAACCTCTCTATAAGCCGCGCTTCGCGCACGAGGCGCGGTCGCACGAAGGGGTGCGCGGAGAGAGGTCATGGGCGAGCGTTGGACACCGAAGAGCTGGAGACATCTGCCGATCGAGCAGGTCCCCACCTATCCGGACGCCGCCGCCCTCGGTGCCGTCGAGTCGCAGATCGCGAGCTTTCCGCCGCTGGTCTTTGCCGGTGAGGCCCGCAAGCTGAAGGCGGCGCTCGCGCGCGTCGCGGCGGGCCAGGCCTTCCTCCTCCAGGGCGGCGACTGCGCCGAGAGCTTCGACGAGCATTCGGCCGACAACATCCGCGATTTCTTCCGGGTGTTCCTGCAGATGGCGATGGTGCTGACCTTCGCGGGCGGCTCGCCGGTGGTGAAGGTCGGGCGCATCGCCGGGCAGTTCGCCAAGCCACGCTCCTCGCCCACCGAGACGCTGGATGGCGTGAGCCTGCCGAGCTACCGCGGCGACATCGTCAACGGCATCGGCTTCTCGGAGGACGCCCGGGTGCCCGATCCGCGGCGGCAGCTCGAGGCCTACCGCCAGTCGGCCGCGACCCTGAACCTGCTGCGCGCCTTCGCCACGGGCGGCTACGCCAACCTGGAGAACGCGCATCGCTGGATGCTGGGCTTCGTGAAGGATTCGCCGCAATCGTCCCGCTACCAGGACGTGGCGGGCCGGATGACCGACGCCCTCGACTTCATGCGGGCGATCGGCATCAATCCGGAGACCCATCCGGAGGTGCGGACCACCGACTTCTACACCAGCCACGAGGCCCTGCTGCTCGGCTACGAGGAGGCGCTGACCCGCGTCGATTCGACTACCGGCGACTGGTACGCAACCTCGGGCCACATGCTGTGGATCGGCGACCGCACCCGGCAGCCGGACCACGCCCACGTGGAATACGCCCGCGGCATCAAGAACCCGATCGGCCTCAAGTGCGGCCCGTCCATGAAGGCGGACGGTCTGATCCGGCTGATCGACCTGCTCAACCCGGAGAACGAGGCCGGCCGCCTCAGCCTGATCTGCCGCTTCGGCGCCGACAAGGTTGGCGATCATCTGCCGGCTCTGATCCGGGCGGTCGAGCGGGAAGGGCGCTCGGTGGTGTGGACCTGCGATCCGATGCACGGCAACACGATCCCGGCCGGCCGCTACAAGACCCGGCCGTTCGAGCGGGTGATGCAGGAGATCGAGGGCTTCTTCGGCGTTCACCGGGCCGAGGGCACCATCGCGGGCGGCATCCACCTGGAGATGACCGGCAAGGACGTGACCGAGTGCACGGGCGGCGCCCGGGCGCTCACGGCCGACGACCTGCAGGACCGCTACCACACCTACTGCGACCCGCGCCTCAACGCCGAGCAGGCGCTGGAGGTGGCGTTCCGCACGGCCGAACTGGTCAAGGCGGAGCGCAGCCACGTGGAGCGCCCGCGCCTCGACGCGGCGGAGTAGGGCAGGGCGCGCCTTTCTCTGCCTCACACAGGCTACAATATTCACACTTCGCGGGCCGAGGCGCTCTCTCCTCCCCCTTGCGGGGAGGAGTTGGAGGTGGGGGTGGCGCAGGATCGAGCGTGAAGGTGCCTTCCGAGCCACCCCCACCCCTGCCCCTCCCCGCAAGGGGGAGGGGAAAAACGCTCTGCTTTCATGGCCTTAGTGCCGCATGGAGATGTGTGAATCCGCTCCCCCGCAGAGGGGGGCGTGAGGGTCGGCAGGTAGGGCCGCTCAAGCGATCGCGCGGGTGGGTTCGTTCCACCGGCGGATGACCGCCGCGACCTCCGGGACCGGGACGGGTCGGCTGAACAGGAAGCCCTGGACCTCGTCGCACCCTTCCGCGCGCAGCCGCGCGAGCTGGGCCTCCGTCTCGACACCCTCCGCGGTGGTCGTCATGCCGAGGCTCGCCCCCAGCCCGATCACCGCCCGCACGATGAAGTCGGTCCCGTCCGCGATGCAGAGATCGCGCACGAAGGACTGGTCGATCTTGATCTTGTCGAAGGGGAAGGAGCGCAGGTAGCTCAGCGATGAGTAGCCCGTGCCGAAATCGTCCATCGCCACACGCACGCCCAGCGCCTTGAGGCTGTGCAGGATCGCCGTGGTCGCGCCGGGATTGGCCACCAGCACCGATTCGGTGATCTCCAGCTCCAGCCGCCGGCCGGGCAGGCCGGTCCGGCGCAGGGCTTCGCGCACGGCGGTCACGAGGCTCGCCGAGGCGAACTGCACCGCCGAGACGTTGACGGCGACCTTGAGACCGTCCGGCCAACGGGCCGCCTCCTCGCAGGCGCGGCGCAGGACCCACTCGCCGAGCGGCACGATCAGGCCGAGTTCCTCGGCGATCGGGATGAACTCCGTCGGCGAGACGAAGCCGCGGGTCGGGTGGTTCCAGCGCAGCAGCGCCTCGAAGCCGCAGATCCGATCCGTGTCGAGGCTGTAGATCGGCTGATAGTAGACCTCGAACGCCTCGCGCGTGAGGGCGTCGCGCAGGTCGCGCTCGAGGTTCCGGCGCGCCTGGAGCCGGGCGTCCATCTCGGGCTCGAAGAACCGGAAGGAGCCCCGTGCCTCGGTCTTGCCGCGGTCGAGGGCGACCTCTGCGTTCTTGAGGAGCTTCTCGCAACTCGTCCCGTCGCCCGGCGCCAGGGTGATGCCGATGGTCAGACCGACGCTGATCTCGTGGCTGCTGAGGCTGTAGGGCGCGCTCACCACCTCGATGATGCGGCGGGCCAGCACGGCGGCATCCTCCGGACGGTCGATGCCGCGCTGGACGATGATGAACTCGTCGGCGCCGAGCCGGGCCACGCAGTCGATCTCGCGCACGCAGGCGGTCAGCCGGTTGGCCACCGCGGCGAGGAGCTCGTCGCCGACGCCGTGCCCCAGGGTCTCGTTCACCGGCCGGAAGTCGTCGAGATCGATGGCGAAGACCGCGAAACCGTGGTCCCGGCCGGCCTGCGCGACCGCCATCTCGATCTGCTGGCCCAGCGCCACGCGGTTCGGCAGGCCGGTCAGCATGTCGTGATGGGCCAGGAAAGCGATCCGGGCCTCGGCGCGCCGGCGCTCGGTCACGTCCTCGTAGGTGGCGACGAAGCCGCCATCGGCGGTCTGCCGGCGATCGATGGCGACGATGCGGCCGTTGCTGAGGTCCTGGAAATGCGTGCGCCACGCACCGTTCTGGAAGGCCTCGCCCTGCTGCCGGATCATCATGTCCAGGGTGCAGCCGGGATGGTTGCCGGCCGCCAGGCTGGCCTGCATGACCTCCAGGGTCGACATGCCCGGCACGACGGCCCGCGCCGGCAGGCCGTAGATCTCGCTGTAGCGCCGGTTGACGACCATCAGCCGGTCCTGCGCGTCGTACAGGCAGAGGCCTTGCGACATGTTGTCGAGGGCGGCATCGAGGCGGAGGTTGGTCTGGGTCAGGCGATTTTCCTGCTCCTTCAGCAGGCTGATGTCGCTGCACACGGCGATGAACCCGCCCTGCTGGGTGGCGCTGCGGCTGACGCGCAGCCAGCGTCCGTCCGCGAGGCGGATGTCGCCGTCGCGTGCCAGCGCCCGGAAGCATTCCGCGAGCGCTTCCGCATCGGGGCACTCCGCTCCGCCGGCAGGGAGCTCCAGGCAGGTTCCGGCCTCCAGGGCCGCCTCGAGCCCGTCGAAGAAGCGCAGGGCCTGGGCGTTGGCCATCGCGATGCGCCCGGCCGAATCGACGATCACCACGGCCTCGCGCGAGGTCTGGAGCGCGTCCGCCACCAGCGCCTCGGCGCGGCGGCGCTGGCTGACCTCGCGCGCCATCATGGACTGGATGTTGTCGCGCATCACCGCCATGGAGCGCAGGAGGCTGCCCAGTTCGTCGCGGCCGCCGGCCGGGATCCGGTCGTCGAGGCGGCCGCTCGCGATGCGCTCGGCGGCGGCCGACGCGGCGGCCAGCGGCCCGGTGATCCGGCGGTTGAGCAGCCACGCGATCAGCGCGCAGACCGCGATGGCCAGGACGGTGGCGATGGTGTTGAGCCGCATCTCCCAGGCGACGAGGGTGCGGGCCGCCTGACGGAACGTGAAGCCGTCGCCCGCCGTGTAGTTCACCAGCAGGTCGATCTGGCTGTCGACCACGCTGGCCTGCTGGTCCAGGGCATCCCAGCGCTCCGGCCGCGCCGTGGCCGGATCGAGCGCGCGGCGCATCTCCTCCCAGGTGGTGACCGCCGCCTGGACGGCACCGGCCGTGCGGACCGCCCGGTCGGACTGGGAGCGCTCGACCGCGATCGTGAGATCCTCGGCCAGCGTCGTCGAGAGGTCCGCGATCTCCGCGTCCAGCTTGGCCTTTTCGGCAGCGTCGTGACGGCTCATCCGCCGCGCGAAGGCCATGCGCATCTTGGCGAAGTCCGCCGCCGTCGCGCGGGCGTAATTGATGGACATCAGGGATTCGTCGTACGTGCGGTTGATCAGCGTCCCGATGTGCGAGATCGCCACCACCGCGTAGAGCCCGAGCGCCGCCGACAGCAGACTCATGCCCAGGAACGCCACGAAGATCCGGCTTCGGATCGTGGTGGTCAGCCCGAAGGCCCAGCGCGCCGGGCCGGGCGCCGATGGCCGCCCGTTCTCCTCCGTCGCTGTATCGGGGTCTCGCATTGCACCGGTCGCCGCATCGCACGTGCCGTCATCTGTAATTGGCACATGTTAAGAGGCGATTATCCGACCGCGACGAGAATTTCGTGCGTCAGTCCGGGCATCCGGCGGCTGAAAGACCGCAGATCGGGCCTCGCCCGCGCGTTCACCCGACGAAAAAATGTTTTCTCAACGAAATCTTGGCAAGGCTAGACTTCAGAACCCGGGGACTAGCATGTACGCCTCCAAGCTGCGGTTGTCCGTTTCGTCGCGCTGGTCTGCAGTGATCCCGGCCGCGCTGGCTCTGACCGCCGGTGCGCTGTGCGGTCTACTCCTGAGCGGGACGCTGAGCGCCTCGGGAATAGCGGTGTCGCAGAAGGGCCGCATGTTCCATCCCGGCAATCTCACCGTCGGCCGCGGCGAGACGATTACCTTCGTCAACGACGATAGTGACCTTCTGCACCACGTCTTCGTTGAGTCGGACAGCTTCAACTTCGATTCCGGCGATCAGGAGCCGGGCAGCCGCACGCCGATCACCTTCACCGAGCGCGGGACCTTCCAGGTCCTCTGCGGGATCCACCCGAAGATGAAGCTCGTCGTCCGCGTGGATTGAGGCCTGTCAGCGCTGGGCCGACCGCAGCGGCGGGGTTGGCGGCGCCGGCTTCCGGCGCTCGATCGCCTGTCCGTCCCGCAGGTCGGGCGGCGGGCTGTAGATGACGTGACTGTCGGCCGTCAGGCCGGAGTCGAGCTCCAGGGTGCGCCCGTGGTCGCGCCGCACCCGCACCGTGCGCCACGTCACCCGGTCGTCGGCGCCGACCTCCGCGACCTGCAGCCCCTGGCTGTTGAACACGGTCGCCTCCGCGGGGATCGAGATCGTCGTCTCGGTGCGCGGGATCTTCAGGGTCACGTAGGCGTAGAGCCCGGCCCGCAGGGTGCGGTCGGCATTGGGCACGTCCACCTGCGTGGTGAGGGTGCGCGAGGCGGCGTTCAGGGCCACCGAGCTGCGCTCGACGAAGCCGTCGAAGCTGCGGCCCGGGAGCTGCGGCACGGTGATGACGGCCTTCACGCCCGGCTTGATCCCGACGGCATCGTTCTGCGGAACGTTCACGGTGATGCGCAGGGTGCTGTCCTCGTCGATGCTGAGGAGCGGCGTGCCGCCGTTGTCGGCGCGGACCAGATCGCCGACATCGACATTGCGGGTCGTGACGACGCCGTCGAAGGGCGCGACGACCCGCTCGAAGGCGGTCAGCGCCTTGAGCCGCTCCACCGCGGCTTCCTGCGCCTTGATGTTGGCGGTGGCGACCTTCACGCCGGCCTCGGCGGCCGCCAGGGTCGCCGCCTGGGAGAGGACGCTGGCCTGCGAATTGTCGGCATTCTGCCGCGAGGCCCAGCCCTGCACCGCCAGCGTCGAGGTGCGGTTGTTGGTGAGGTTGGCGAGGTTCACGTTGGCGCGGGCCTGCTCGACCTGCGCCTGCGCCTGCAGGAGCTGCGCCTTCAGCTGGCCGACCTGCGCCTCGGCCTGGGCGAGTTGCTGATCGAGATCCGGGGCGGCGATCCGCAGAAGCAGGTCGCCGGCCTTGACCCGCGCGCCGATGTCGACGCGGCGCTCCGCGATGTAGCCCGTGGCGCGCGCGGCGATCGCCGCCGTGGTGAAGGCCTGCATCTCCCCCGGCAACACCAGATCCAGGGGTCCGTCGGCCCGCTCCGCCGCGATCACGCGGACCTGCGGCACGAGGGTTTTGGTCTGCTCCAGCGTGGCCGTCGCCTCGACGTCCCGCTGCCAGTGGCCGTAGGCGCCCCAGGCCAGGAGCCCGGCACCGACGAGGCCGACGAGGAGGAACGGGGCCTTGCCGGGCGGCGGGGGTACCTCCGCGCCCGCGTCGTGCGCCTTCATCGATCCGCTCTCCGCCCGAGCGTGCGGCCGGGTTCACCGCGAAGGTAGCGGCCGCAGGCCTTGGCCGCCAGAGCGGACTTTGGCCGCACCGGCGCCGCTCAGGCCGGGCGAGGTCCGGTCAGGCGCGGGCGCCGGCTCAGGCGCTTGTGCAGGTGGACCATCAGGGCGATCCCGAAGAGCGGCGTCAGCAGATTAAGGATCGGCACCACCATCAGGGCCGCGAGGAGGCAGCCGGCGGCCAGCGTCCGGCCCGAGAAGGCGCGGCGCATCTCGGCGGCCTCGGGCAGGGGGCGGAACCGGGCTGCCGCCATCTCGAAATACTCGCGGGCGAGGAGGTAGGCGTTGGCGGCGAAGAACGCCGCGATGCCGATCACCGGGACGAAGAAGATCACCAGGGCGGCGAGGTTGACCAGCAGCGTCACACCGGCGAAGCGGACCGCGTACAGCATGGCGGTGCCGAACGGCATGGCGCGGCCGGGCGGATCCTCGGGGAAGTCCGTTTGCTCCACGATCGCGGCCGCGTCATCCAGGAAGAAACCCGCCACCAGGATCGAGACCGCCGGCATGAGGTAGGCGAGCACCACCACGAGGCCGAAGCCGGCGAGGTAGTAGGCGAGGCTGTCGAGGATCGGGTACTGGGCCGAGATGTGATGGCTTGCCTGGAACGCCTGGATCAGCCGGGTGAGGCCGAGCCAGATCAGGGCCAGCAGCCCGAGCGTCAGGCCGAGGGACTTCCACAGGATCGCGCGGAGCGGCGGCGAGAAGGTCTGGCGCAGGGCCGCCGCGGCGGACTCGACGAGCATCGGGCGATGGTTCCGGCCCGCGCCGGGGGCGGCGCGGCTGCGTTGTGAAACGGTGCGGCCGGCGGCGCAAGGCCGCGACGGCGGCGGGGCGAGCGGTGGGGAGGGCACGTGCAGGACGCGGAGAGGGGACACGCGATGTCGCAGGCGGCCGGCTTCAGGAGCGCCGATCCGCCGCGTCGGCCCGCCTGCGCGCCGCGTCTCGCGGTGCTGCCGGCGGAGCCGGAGGTGCTGGTCATCGGGGCCGGCGCGGCCGGGATCGGCGCGGCCCGGACCCTCACGGCACGCGGCGTCACCGTCGCGGTGCTGGAGGCGCGCGAACGGGTCGGCGGGCGCGCCCTGACGGTGTCCCTGCGCGGCCACCCCCTCGACCTCGGCGCCCACTGGCTCCATGCCGGACCGATCAATCCCCTGGTCGCGCTGGGACGCGCCCGCGGCGAGCGGCTGCGCCGGGCACCCCAGGACAGCCACGTCTGGGTCGACGGCCGGCCCGGCGGTTTGGACGCGGTCCGCGCCAATGCCCGCGCCTTCGAACGCGCCGACCGGGCGATGACGCGCGGCGCCGCGCGGCCCGGCGCCGACAGGCCGGCCTCCACCGCCCTGCCGCCGGGTCTCGGTCCCTGGGGGCGACGGGTCGCGCAGGTCCACGGCCTCGTCTCCGGGCGGCCCTTGAGCGAGGTCTCGCTCCACGACTTCCCGAGCCTCGAATACGGCGACAACTACTTCCTCGCCGACGGTTACGGCAGCTATCTCGCCCGCCTCGCCGACGGGCTGCCGATCCGGCTCTCCGCGCCGGCAGCCCGGATCGAGTGGTCGGGGGGCCGCGTCCGGGTCATCACGGAAGGCGGCGCGGAGTACCGGGCGCGCGCGCTGATCCTGACGGTGCCCATGATGGTTCTGCGCGACGGCCCGGCCTTCACGCCGCCGCTGCCGAACGCGGTCCGCGCGGCCATCGACGGCTTCACCACCGGCATCTACGAGCACGCTGTGCTGCACTGGCCGTCGAGCCCGTTCCGGGGTCGCGACCGGCTGGCGGCGACGCACGGCAAGCGCCGCACGCCGGCCGGCCTGCTCACCCGCATCGACGGGACGCCGTTCCACTACTACGAACTCGACCTGCACGAGGCCGCCGCCCTCGACGCCGCCGGCGCCGGCGCGGACGGCGTGCGCCGCCACGTCCGCGCGGTCCTCGGTTCCCTGTTCGGGCGGGCGCGACTGCGCGACCTGACCATCCCGGCGGTGAGCGCGTGGCGCCACGACCCGTGGTCACGGGGATCCTGGGCGGTCGTGCCGCCCGGCCATGCGCCCGCCCGCCTTCTCCTGCGGGAGCCCCTCGCCGACACGGTGTGGTTCGCCGGAGAGGCGCTCTCGCGGGCGCAGTGGGGGACGGTAGGCGGCGCCTACGAGGAGGGCGTGCGCGCCGCCGAGGCCGTCGCCGCCCGCGTCGCGCAGGCGGCCCCGGAGCGTATCCGCGCGGGCACAACCTGAGGCGGGCGCGCACCGGAGGCCCCGCATTACCTTGCCGGGACCGGACAAGACAGGCATCCCCCGGGCGACGAGCTTCAGGGGGCCGCCATGGACTGGATCGAGGGCATCGGATACCTCGGCACCGCGCTGACAATCTCGGCCACCGCCATGAGCACGATGATCCCGCTGCGGATCATCTCGCTCTGCGCGAGCGTCGCGGTGATCACCTACGGCATCCTCATCGGCAGCATGCCGGTGGTGCTGACCGAGCTGATCCAGATGCCGTTCAACGCCTACCGGCTGTGGCAGATGCTGCGCCTCGTCCGCGATGTCGAGACGGCGGCCGACGGCGACCTCTCCCTCGAATGGCTGCGCCCCTTCGGCTCGCGCCGGCCGTTCGGCATCGGCGAGGTCGTGTTCCGGAAGGGCGATACTGCCGACGAGATGTACTACATCGAGAGCGGCGTATTCCGGATCCCGGAGGTCGGGATCGAGGTCCGCGCGGGCGGAATCGTCGGCGAGCTGGGCCTCCTGTCGCCCGAGAACGCCCGCACGGCCTCGCTGGTCTGCGTCGAGGCCGGCCACGCGCTGTGCGTGTCCTACTCGGACGTCAAGCAGCTCTACTTCCAGAATCCGGAATTCGGCTTCTACTTCCTCAAGCTGACCAGCGAACGCCTGTTCCAGGGCGTGCAGGGCATGTCCAAGCCGAAGGCGGTGACCGGGGACGTCCTCTAGGGCGGCTTTCCACCGCGTCGTTCGTGTGAAACCGACCCTCGGTCATCACGAACGGAGCGCAGTGACCCAGGGCACGGCGAGGCCGGCGCGCGGAGCGCCGTCTGGGTTGCTTCGCGCCGCCCGCAAAGACGGCGCGCGTCGGCGCCCGATCAGAGCATGCTCGGCAGGATGCGGTCCGGCGGACGGTGCCCGTCCATGAAGGTCTTGATGTTGATGATGACCTTCTCGCCCATGTCGGTGCGGCTCTCGTAGGTGGCCGAGCCCATGTGGGGCAGGAGGACCACCTTGCCCTGGCGGGCCAGCTTGACGAGGCGCGGGCTGACCGCCGGCTCCTGCTCGAACACGTCGAGACCGGCGGCCGAGATCTCGCCGCCCTCGATCAGGCGCGCGAGGGCGTTCTCGTCGATCACCTCGCCGCGGGCGGTGTTCACCACCACGGCCTCGGGCTTGAGCAGCTTGAGGCGACGCGCCGAGAGGAGATGGTAGGTCGCGGGCGTGTGCGGGCAGTTGACCGACACGATGTCGACCCGGGCCAGCATCTGGTCGAGGGATTCCCAATAGGTCGCATCCAGCGCGCCCTCGATGGCGGCGGGCACGCGGCGGCGATTGTGGTAATGCACCTGCAGGCCGAAGGCACGGGCGCGCTTGGCCAGCGCCTGCCCGATCCGGCCCATGCCGACGATGCCGAGGCGCTTGCCGGTGATGCGCCGGCCGAGCATCCAGGTCGGCGACCAGCCGGTGGTCCACTCGTCGTCCGGGATGATGCGCGCGCCCTCGGTGACCCGGCGGGCCACCGCGAGGATCAGCGCCATCGTCATGTCGGCCGTGTCCTCGGTCAGGACGCCGGGGGTGTTGGTGACCGTGATGCCGCGCTCCAGCGCTGCCGACACGTCGATGTGATCGACACCGTTGCCGAAGTTGGCGATGAGCCGGAGATTCGGCCCCGCCTGCGCGATCAGGCCGGCATCGATCTCGTCGGTCACGGTGGGCACGAGCACGTCGGCCTCGCGCAGGGCCGACGCCATGGCGTCGGCCGCCATCGGCGCGTCCTCCGAATTCAGCCGGACGTCGAACAGCTCGCGCATCCGCGTCTCGACGGCATCCGGAAGGCGCCGCGTCACGACCACCAGCGGCTTGCGCTTCGACACGTCTCTCTCCCCGGTCGGCCTTGCGGCCCTGATTGCGGCTCGGGCCCGGCGGCTCTTACGCGGACCGCTTCCCGCAAGCGTCCGTTAACCGAACTCGGCCAGACAGGATCGGTCACGAGGCGCCGGTCCCGGAGCCTGTTCCGACCCATTGGCCTCTCTACCAGAGGTGGGCCGGAACACAATCGGAAGCCGGCCCGGCCCGCTTGCCGGACGGGCCCCGCTTCGGACATGCCCGGCACCGAACCGCGTCGCGTCAGAGAATGGGAGAGGACCATGCGCGTGCCACGCCTCAGCTTCGCCGTCGCGGCGCTGCTGGCCGGCGGCCTCGCGACCGGGGCCGCGGCCGCGCCGACACCCCCCGAGACCGGGGTCGGCCCGGTGACCAAGCTGCCGCTGCCCCGCTACGCCAGCCTGAAGACGGACCGGGTCAATCTCCGCGAGGGCCCGTCGAAGGATCACCGGACCCTCTGGGTCTTCCAGCGCGCCGGCCTGCCCGTGGAGATCGTGGGCGAGTTCGAGACGTGGCGCCGGATCCGCGATTCGGAGGGTACGGAGGGCTGGGTGCTGCACTCGCTCCTCTCCGGGCGGCGCACGGCCCTGGTGAATGCCGGACCCGACAAGGGCGTCGAGAAGGCCGCCGTCTCGCTCCGGGCGAAGGCCGACGACGGTGCCGAGGACGAGGCGCGGCTGCAAACCGGCGTCATCGGCAGCGTGAAGAGCTGCACGGGAACGTGGTGCCGCCTCATCGTCGCGCTTCCGAACAAGCGGGACGTGGACGGCTACATCCGGCAGAACCGCCTCTGGGGCGTCTACCCGAACGAGGTGGTGGAGTAGTCTCCGGTTGACGCGACCGGCGCACTGGCGTGCGTCAGGGAGGATGCTGCACGACTGGCGACACCAACGCGCCGAACGCCCCGTCATCCCGGGGCCGCGCAGCGGAGCCCGGGATCCATAAACACCGCTGGATCAGGATCTGGTACCGTCGGCGGATCTGGAGTCCGGGCTCGGCTGCGGCGCCCCGGAATGACTGCGCGCGACCCTGATGTCGTAGACCATCGGCGTCCGGAGGACCCGGCTCAAGTCGCCGAACGGTCCGCCGTGACGATTTCTGCGGCGCCTCGCGCCTCAACGCTCTCCTGGCCGCGAAAAAACGAAGGCCCGGACGATGCCGGGCCTTGCAGCGATCCTGGTGATCTCGGAGCGCGGCGGGCGTCAGCCCTGGCGGCGACCCGCCGGACGGCTGCGGCGCAGGCGGACGATCACCTCGACGCCGGCGATCTCCATGCCCTCCGGCGCCTCGGGCAACGAATCGACCGTGATGCCGCAATCCGGCATGTCGATCACCTGGCTCTCGTCCTCGAGATAGAAGTGGTGGTGCTCGGTCGGATTGGTGTCGAAATAGGCCTTCGACCCGTCGAGCGCGAGCTGGCGCAGCAGGCCCGCCTCGGTGAACTGGTGCAGCGTGTTGTAGACCGTCGCCAGGGAGACCGGCACCTTCGCCCGCATCGCCTCGTCGTAGAGCATCTCGGCGGTCAGGTGGCGGTCGCCGCGGCCGAACAGCAGCCAGCCCAGCGACAGGCGCTGCCGCGTCGGCCGCAGGCCGGCCCGGCGCAGGCGGTCGCGCAGGTCGGAGAGCGGGCAGCCGCGGCGCGGTGTCCCGTTCGCCTCCAGCTGAGGGACGGGGACCCGCCCGTTGAAGACGGCCTGGAAGGGCACCGGTTCGGACATCGCTGGACTGAACGCTCGACAAGGGGCCTGGGGAACGGACGTCTCGACAGTATATGAGACCGGGCAGGCTGTCGCAACCCGAGTGTTGCTGCGCCGCATCGACGGCGGTTGACGGCTTTGACGGTGCGGCGGCCCGTGTTAACCCCCGCGCCTCCGCAAGGGCGAGCGACATCGCCCGCGAACGCGCCGTGCGCGCCAGCCCGAGGAAACAGCCACAGCAATGCCGCCAGACGCCGAGACACCCGCGCAGAGCGCGAGCCGCCAGTCGCACTACTCCTATGAGAAACTCCTGGCTTGCGGGCGCGGCGAACTCTTCGGGCCCGGCAACGCGCAGCTGCCGCTGCCGCCCATGCTGATGTTCGACCGGATCACATCGATCGCGGCTGACGGCGGCGCCCACGGCAAGGGGCACGTGACGGCCGAGCTCGATATCCGGCCCGACCTCTGGTTCTTTCCCTGCCACTTCCAGGGTGACCCCGTGATGCCGGGTTGCCTCGGGCTCGATGCCCTGTGGCAGATGCTCGGCTTCCACCTCGGCTGGCTCGGCTCGCCGGGCCGGGGCCGGGCCCTCGGCGTGGGCGAGGTGAAGCTCGCCGGCCAGGTCCTGCCGACGATCAAGAAGGTCGTCTACAATGTCGACGTGAAGCGGGTCCGCCAGGGCAAGCTCGTCCTCGGCATCGGCGACGGCTGGCTCGAGGCCGACGGCGAGCGGGTGTACCAGGTCCAGGACATGCGGGTCGGCCTGTTCCAGAGCTGAGCCGGCGCCGCAGGGCCTCCGTTTCCGGCCTAGCTGCAACGCCGAGCGCTTTCGGCTGTTGAGATTGTGTCCGCGTCACCTTAGCTGACCGGGACGCGCCGCGGGCGACCGCGGCCGCGACGGAGGTAGTGTCACCATCATGCGCCGTGTCGTCATCACCGGGATGGGCATCGTCTCGTCCATCGGCAACAACACGCAGGAGGTGCTCGCCTCCCTGCGCGAGGCCCGCTCGGGCATCGCGCGCGACGCCAGCTACGCCGAGCACGGCTTCCGCAGCCAAGTGTCCGGCGCGCCCAACCTCGACCCGGAGGGCGTTGTCGACCGGCGCGCCATGCGCTTCCACGGCGGCGGCACCGCCTGGAATCACGTCGCCATGGACCAGGCGATCCAGGATGCGGGCCTGGACGCGGGCGACATCTCGAACGAGCGCACCGGCATCATCATGGGCTCGGGCGGGCCCTCGACCCGGGTGATCGTGGAAGCCGCCGCCATCGCCCGCGACAAGGGCCCGAAGCGGATCGGCCCGTTCGCCGTGCCGAAGGCGATGTCGTCCACCGCCTCGGCGACGCTGGCGACGTGGTTCAAGATCCGTGGCGTGAACTACTCGATCTCGTCGGCCTGCGCGACGTCGAATCACTGCATCGGCAACGCCGCCGAGATCATCCAGGGCGGCCGGCAGGACATCATCTTCGCCGGCGGCTGCGAGGACCTGGACTGGACCCTGTCGGTGCTGTTCGACGCGATGGGCGCCATGTCGTCGAAGTTCAACGACACGCCGTCCCGCGCCTCCCGGGCCTACGACGCCAACCGCGACGGCTTCGTCATCGCGGGCGGAGCCGGCGTGCTGGTGCTGGAGGAGCTGGAGCACGCCAAGGCCCGCGGCGCCCGGATCTACGGCGAGGTCGCGGGCTACGGCGCCACGTCGGACGGCCACGACATGGTCGCGCCGTCGGGCGAGGGTGCCGTGCGCTGCATGCGGCAGGCGCTGGACGGCCTGAAGGGCGCGCGGATCGACTACATCAACCCGCACGCGACCTCGACGCCCGTGGGCGACGACAAGGAGATCGAGGCGATTCGCGAGGTGTTCGGTCGCGGGGACGGCTGTCCGCCGATCTCCGCCACGAAGTCCCTGACCGGTCATTCTCTGGGCGCCACGGGGGTCCAGGAGGCGATTTACAGCCTGCTGATGATGAACAACGGCTTCATCTGCGAGAGCGCGCATATCGACGAGCTCGATCCCGCCTTCGCCGACATGCCGATCCTGCGCGAGCGCCGGGACGGCGCGCAGCTCGGCCACGTCCTGACCAACTCCTTCGGGTTCGGCGGGACCAACGCCACGCTGGTCCTGAAGCACGTGGACGCCTGAGCGCGGCCGGTGGAACCGGCCGAACGGGGGACGCGTTTACCGGTCGTTGAGAATCGGTGATGGCGATGGGCACCTTCATCCTGGGAACCCTGGGCGGGCTGATGATCGCGGGCTGTGCCGCGATCTACGCAAAGCAGGCGCTCATCGACGAGGCGCAGGCGCACACCGACGGCCATTTCTGAGCCGCGCCGCGTCCCGCGACCGCCCCGCCATCCGGCGGGGCTTTTTTTTGCCGCGCGATCGGTGTGGACCGGTTTGGCGCGTGCGGCCAGCCGCGTTAAGGCTCTGCGCCGCGGTTTGGACGATCATCCCGCGGCCCGCCTCCGTTCCGGAGCGGCGTGCTCGTTCAGGATAGGGTCGGCATGACAGGTTTGATGGCGGGCCGGCGCGGCCTGATCATGGGCGTCGCCAACGATCACTCGATCGCCTGGGGCATCGCCAAGGCGCTGCACGCGGAAGGCGCGCGCCTCGCCTTCACGTACCAGGGGGAAGCCCTGGGCCGGCGCGTGACCCCCCTCGCCGCCAAGCTCGACTCGGACATCGTCCTCCCCTGCGACGTGGAGGACCTAGCCTCCGTCGACGCGGTCTTCGACGCCCTCGACGCGCGCTTCGACGGCGGGCTCGATTTCGTCGTCCACGCCATCGGATTCTCCGACAAGGCGCAGCTCAAGGGCCGCTACGTCGACGTGACGACGCGCGAGAACTTCGTGCGGACCATGACGATCTCGTGCTTCTCGTTCACCGAGATCGCGCAGCGCGCGGCCAAGCGGATGGCGCCGGGGGGGGCGCTGCTGACGCTGACCTATGGCGGCGCGACCCGCGTGATGCCGAACTACAACGTAATGGGCGTGGCCAAGGCGGCGCTGGAAGCCTCGGTGCGCTACCTCGCCACAGATCTCGGGCCGAACGGGATCCGGGTGAACGCGCTCTCGGCCGGCCCGATGCGGACGCTGGCCGGTGCCGGCATCGCCGACGCGCGGCTGATGTTCAACCACCAGCGGGCCCACGCGCCGCTGAGGCGCACGGTCAGCCTGGAGGATGTCGGCGGCTCGGCCCTGTACCTGCTGTCACCGCTCTCGGGCGGCGTCACCGGCGAGGTCCACTTCGTGGATGCCGGCTACAACATCATCTCGATGCCGCGCCCGGACGTGCTCCAGGCGCAGGACGAGGCCGGCGTCGTCGGAGACGCCTGAGGGAAGGACGTCACTCCTCTGGGATCCGTCCCGGGGGCAGGGGTCCCGAGCGGACGACGCCGCGCTCGCCGCGGCCGTCCCGCCGCTGCCGCTCGGCGCGCAGGTCCTCAACCGAGGGCGATGCCGACGGATAGTTGGACGCGAACGGGTTCGGGGGCGCCCCCCGCCCGGATCCGCCGAAGAGCTTATCCAGGAATCCTTCCTCGGCGCGGGCCGGGACCGAGGACAGGAGGAGCGCCAGGGCGAGGATCGGTCGAAGCTGCATCATGGTCGCCTGCATGCCGGGATGCCGCACCGATAGCCGCACTTTCTGGCGGATCGGAGGCCGGAGCGCGCGCCCCCTGGAACCGCGACGCGTCCGGCGGGTTCGCGCTCAACGGTACTGGGCGCGTTCAGGAGGCGTGATGTCCGAGGTTACCTATCGCATCGTCGAGCACGACGGCGGCTTCGCCTACAAGGTCGGCGACGTCTTCTCCGAGACCTTCCCGAGCCGTGAGGAGGCACTGCAGGCGGCCCAGGCGGCGGCGGCGGAACAGCAGGTGCCCGGCTCGACGGAAGGCATCCGCTACCAGGACCAGGCCGGCGGCTGGCACGACGAGACCGCGCAGGGGAACGACCGCCCGCGCGCCAAGGTGGTGGACTGATCTCAGACGGGCGGGGCGTTCGTGCCGGATCTGGCGCATCGACGGGGGCGGCGGTCTTGGCGCGGGCGCGGCGGGTGACGGCGGCGGGCGCGAAGGCGCCCGCCCTTCCGAAGGGCGCCCGGCGCACGACGCCCTCGCCCGAGACCCTGGCGGCCCTCGGGCCGGACCGCCTCATCGACCTGATCCTCGGCGAGACGGCGCGCAACCCCACCTTCAAGAAGCTGGTGAGCGCGGCTCTCGCGTCGCTCCAGGGTCCGGACGCCGTGGCGGCGATCGTGGATCGGCGCCTGACGGCCCTCGAAGGCGCGCAAGGCTACATCGACTGGCAGAAGCGGCGCGTCTTCGCGGCCGATCTCAACGCCCTGGTGACGGTGATCCTCACCGAGTTGCGCCCCCTGGATCCCGGTGCGGCCCTGGACCGCCTCCGCCGTTTCCTCGACGGTGCCGACGCCGTGCTCAACCGCGTCGACGACGGCAACGGCACGGTCCAGGGCATCTTCGACCGCGCCAGCGTCGCCTTCGTGGAGATCGCGGGCGCGCTTCCGGCAGCGGAGGCGGAGCGGGTGGCGCTCGGCCTCGTCGCCGGCTTCGCGGCCGATCCGCTCGGCCCGCTCGGCGTCGTCCTTGCCGACGTGATCCCGCGGCTGCCCACGGACGCGCTCGCCGACATCGACGCGCAGCTGGCCGCATCGGACGCCGTGACGGGCAAGGGCGGCGATCCGCGGAAGGCTGCGACGCACCATCGTCAGGCGGCCCGGATCCAGATCCTGCGCCTGCGGCAGGCCATCGCCGACCGGCGCGGCGATCCGGACGCCTTCATCGCGCTGGAGCGCGCGATGCTGCCGGGCCGCGAGAACCGCGCGGAGATCGGCCGCCGCCTCCTCGCCGCGAAAAGGCCTGCGGAAGCGCTGGACTGGATCCGGCGCATGCAAGATCCCGGGCTGCGCCTCGCCACCCGGGCCGACCTCATCGCCGGCTTCGACCCGCGCGGCCCCGAACGCGAGCGGCAGGCGTTGGAGATCGAGATCCTCGACGCCCTGGATCGCACCGACGAGGCGCAGGCGCTGCGCTGGACGCGATTCGAGCGCGAACTCGATGCGCCGATGCTGCGCACCTACCTCGCCAAGCTCCCGGATTTCGAGGACGAGGAGGCGCTCCAGCGTGCCCTGGACCTCGCCGAGGCCTTTCCGCAACCCCATCGGGCGCTGGCGTTCCTGGTCGGCTGGCCGGACCTGAACCGCGCCGCCCGGCTGGTGATCGAGCGCCCCTCGGTCTGGCAGGGCGACCAGTACGCCTTGCTGGCCCCGGCCGCGGACGCCCTCGCGTCGCACCATCCCGCCGCCGCGACGATCCTGTATCGACGGCTGCTCGACGGCATCCTTGAGGGCGGCCGGAGCGCCGCCTACGCGCACGCGGCGCGCTACCTCTTGGAACTCGACGGCTTGGCGGGTCGGCTGGAGACGGGCGCGGTCAATCCCGAGCCGGGAGCGTACCGCGAGCGGCTGCGGCGCGACCACGGCCGCAAGCACGCCTTCTGGGGCCTCGTCCGGGACTGAGGCTCCGCTCCAGCGCCCGATCCTTCCTCAATCCGTGACCTCGATGGCGTCGACGCGGTCCGGATAGAACGACACGTGATCCCGGATGTCCGCGACGGCCGGGTACGGATCCTCGTAGCTCCACACGGCGTCTGGGCGACGGGTCGCGCCGACCACGAGGTCGAAATAGCGGGCATCACCCTTGTAGGGGCAGTGGCTGCTCCGTGCCGACGCGACGAAGCTCTCCGCCCGGATATCCGCCCGCGGCACGTAGAACACCGCCGGATACCGGCCCTCCTCGAGGCGCAGGGCGTTGCGCGTGTCGGCGACCGCCACGCCGGCGACGAGCACGCGGACGCGCCGCGGTTCGGGGGTGATGGTGATGGGATGGTCCGGTCCAGGCAGCTTCATGGCGTTCCTCCGCTCTCGGGCTTCAATTCCACCGTCCCGAGGGCGTCGGCGAGCCGCGCCTGCGCGCTCCCGGGCCTGAGCGGCTTCTGCTGGCTCTCATGCGGCACCCACCCCGAGAGCCACAGCACCTCGAACGTCGCCCGCACACGCCCGTCCGGATCGGAGAACCGCTCGGCGTAGATCTCCGCGGCGCGCAGGAGCGTCGTCCGGCGCAGGGGTGTGCGGCGGCGCTCGGTGAGGACGTTGGTCATGCCCATGGCGCGCAGATCGCGCATGAGCCCGAAGGGGTCGGCGTAGCGGACCGTGAGCGTGTCGGTGTCGGCGACCGGGAGCGCGAATCCGGCCCGCTGCAGGAGGGCTCCGGCCTCGCGGACGGCGGCGAAGGGCGCGACCCGTGGGCTGATGCCGCCCTCGACCTCGCTCTCGGCCTGGCCGAAGCTCTGACGCAATTCCGTGAGGCTGGCACCGCCGAGCAGGCATCCGATGAACAGGCCGTCCGGCCGGAGCGCCCGCCGCAGCTGGATCAGGGTCCCCGGCAGATCGTTGACGGCGTGGAGGGCGAGCAGAGACACCGCGAGATCGAGGCTGCCGGGGGCGAGGGGCAACAGCTCCGGATCGCCGACGATCAGGCCGCCCTCGGGGCCTGGCAGGGGCGCGAGCCGGAGATGCCTGGCGTCGGGATAGCGGGCGGCGAGCCGGCGCGCGGCGGCCGCCGTCGGGGTGGCGAGATCGACCACCGTCGGGAAGCTGCGCAGCACGGCACCCAGCCGGTCGTCGAGGTCCTCGGCGAGCCTGTCGAGCAGGAACCCGGCGAAGCCGCCGCGTTCGGCGCGGGCGAGGCGGTGGCGGGCGAGGGTGGTGTCGAACAGGGTGGCCGGTGCGTCCATCGCGCTGGAGATGGCATTCCCGACAAGCCACTGCCAGCATCACTGGTGGAGAAACCGCGCGCTCGCGAGACGCCGCGCGCACGGACGCGTGAGCCCGCCTAAAATCATGGAACGACTCGGCAGCGTCGCTGTTCCTGCTGCAACTGGTCCTACGGCCGAGATTGATGTGGAGCACCCACCATGAAGCGCATGTTGTTCGGCGCTGCCCTGGCCGTTGCCGCCCTCACCGCCGCGGGCGGCGCCGAGGCGAAGGGCTGCATCAAGGGCGCCATCGTCGGCGGCATCGCCGGCCACTATGCCGGCCACCACGGCCTTGTGGGAGCCGCGGCCGGCTGCGCCATCGGGCGCCACCGGGCCAATGCCCGCGCCCGCCAGGAGCGGATGGATTCGCAGGCCCGTCCCGTCTCGGCCCGCTGAGCCACGAGCGGACGGCGTCCCCGCCCCAGTGACGGCGGCTCGCGCCGTCGCCGCGACCCTGCGCGGCGTGCCGCGCGGGCTTCTCGCGCTGATCTATCCGCCGAGCTGCGCGGGCTGCGGCGGTGCGGTCGCCGATCCCGGCGCCCTGTGCCCGATCTGCTGGTCGGGCCTGCGCCTGATCGAGGAGCCGGTCTGCCAACGCTACGGCACTCCGTTCGCCGCGGACCTGGGTGTCGGGCCGCTGCTGTCGCCCCGGGCCATCGCCGAGCCGCCGGCCTACGGTCGGGGTCGCGCCGTCGCCCTCTATGACGGCGCCGCCCGCCGGCTGGTCCACCGGCTGAAATACGAGGACCGCCTCGACCTCGCCGGCGTGATGGCGCGGATGATGGCGGCGAGCGGGCGAGCCCTGATCGCCGAGGCCGACTGTCTCGTTCCGGTCCCCCTCCATCGCGGGCGCCTGTGGCGCCGTCGCTTCAACCAGGCGGCGCTCCTTGCGACGATCATCGCCCGCGACACCGGCCGCGCCTGCGTGCCGACCGCCCTGGTGCGCGTGCGCGCGACCCGTCCGCAGGTCGGTCTCAGCCGAGCGGCGCGTGCCGAGAACCTCAGCGGCGCGTTCCGGGTGATTCCCGCCGAGGCGCATCGGCTCAGCGGCAGGCGAATCCTGCTGATCGACGACGTGACGACCACCGGGGCCACCGGCAACGCCGCCGCCCGGGCGCTGCTGCGCGCCGGGGCGGCCTCCGTCGATCTCCTGACCTTCGCGCTGGTGGGCGATACCGCCGGGTGATCGTCCCGGGTCAGGCCGGCGCGCCGCCCCGCGTCGGGAAGCTCACCGCCACGGAGAAGTCGAAGGCCTCCGCGATGCCCTCGTACCAGAGCGAGAACGGCGTCGGCCGCGCGAGGTGCAGGGCGCCCTCGACTTCGCTGCCGGCGTGCTGGAGCGCCGCCCCCTGCTTCGCCGCGAGCCGCAGCATCGGGCCGTTGCCCGAGAGGCAGCGCACGTGCAGATCCACGACGCCGCGGTGCCGGGCCGAGCGGGCGATCCGCGCGAACAGGTCCGCACCGATCCCCCGACGCCGAAAGGCCGCCTCCACGGCGAAGGCTGCCTCCGCAGCCGGGCCGAGGGTGTAAGGCGAACGGCAGGCCCCCATCGGCCGGAGTTCGCCGAGCCCGCGCAGCACACCGTCCACGAAGGCGCCGTACAGGACGCCCTCGGCGGTGACCGCCTGCGCGGCATAGGCCCGCACGCCGGCCTCGCTGACGTTGCCCATGAAGCGGCTCGCCCGGGTTTCGGGGTCCAGCCGCAGGAAATAGTCGAGGACCGCGATGCGGTCGGCCGGCCAGAGGCGCCGGATGCTGTGGGCCGGCACGTCTCGCGCTTGAACGGCCATGGTGGGTCTCCGGTCTGAGCGCGCAGCCGCGCTGGGTGATCCGGACGTTCCTCCCCAGAGACGCCGCCGGTTTGGCAGCTTCCTCCCCATTGTGCAATGCAGCAGGACTGCGAAGGGTCCTCGAACGTACCTGCCATGCGCGACGGCGATGGGACGCTTCCGCGCCGCTGTTCGGCGCCAGACTTGATTCGGGCCGAGCTTGCGCGTCACAGGGTTGGGATCCGGGTCGCGGCGCCGACACGGGAAACGGTGCCGGTCGGGCGCCGCGGGAAGCTGCGAGGGACCGGCGGCGTGAACGAGAGATCCGGCAAGCATCACGCCCCCTCGCCGGAGGCCCGGGCCAGCGCGGTCTCGCCCGGCCCTGTCCACGAGCGCTACGAGGCGCTGGTCTCCGGCGGATCCATCGAGCGCGATCCCGCGCAGACGCGGCTGGTGCGCGCCCTCGACCGGCTGATCCAGGATCTCCAGCGCCAGAAGCGCGCCAGCAAGACCAGCGCCCTCGGCTGGCTGTTCCGCCGCAAGGACGAGGCGGAGCCGCCCAGGGGCCTCTACATCTGGGGCTCGGTCGGGCGCGGCAAGACCATGCTGATGGACCTGTTCCACGAGGCGGCCCCGGAGCCGAAGCGGCGGGTCCACTTCCACGGATTCCTGGCCGATGCGCACGAGCGCATCCACGCCTACCGACAGGCGCTCAAGGCGGGCACGGTCAAGGGCGACGACCCGATCGGCCCGGTGGCCGACCAGCTCGCCGACGAGGCGACCCTGCTGTGCTTCGACGAGTTCACCGTCACCGATATCGCCGACGCGATGATCCTGGGCCGTCTGTTCGGCCACCTGTTCCGCCGCGGCGTCACCGTGGTGACGACCTCCAACGTCGAGCCGGACCGCCTCTACGAGGGCGGCCTGAACCGGGCGCTGTTCCTCCCATTCGTCGCGACGCTGAAGGAGCGGGTCGAGGTCATCCGCCTCGATGCGCGGACCGACTTCCGCCTGGAGAAGCTCGGCGGCGCGGCCGTGTACCACGTGCCGGCCGACGACGGTGCCCGCGCGGCCCTCGACGCCGCGTTCAAGGGGCTGACCGGCAGGGCGCGGGGCCGGTCCGCGACCATCAAGGTCCACGGCCGGGACGTGGACATCCCCGAGGAGGCGAGCGGCGTCGCCCGGTTCGCTTTCGACGATCTGTGCCGCAAGCCGCTCGGCGCCTCCGACTACATGGCACTGGCCCGCGCCTTCCACACGCTGATCCTCGACGGCATCCCGGTGATGCACGAGGCCGACCGGAACGAGGCCAAGCGGTTCATCACCCTGGTCGACACGCTCTACGACCGCCACGTGAAGCTGGTCGCCTCGGCGGCGGCCGAGGCACAGGATCTCTACACCGCGCAGACGGGCCGCGAGGCCTTCGAGTTCGACCGGACCGTCTCGCGGCTGATCGAGATGCGCTCCCGGGAGTACCTCGCCCTGCCGCATGGCCGCCCGGATTCCGAGGCGTCCGGCGCCAGCACCGGGCTGGTGGAAACGTGAGCGGCGCGCCGGGCGGCGGATCCATCTTCGGCCTGCGGCGCCGGAACTGGCGCGGCGCCGGCCCCCTCGGGCCGCTCCTCGGATCGCCCGTGGCGTTCCTGCTCCTCGTCGTGGCCCTGGCGACCGGCACGGCGAACTACCTTGCCGGCGAGGCCGATCGCGCGGCCACCGCCCGGACGAACGCCACCATCGCGGGCGTCGAGCGGCTGATCTCCGAGGTCAAGGATCTGGAGACCGGGGAGCGGGGCTTCGTGCTGGTCGGCAGCGAGGATTACTTGGCCCCTTACACGACGGCCCTGTCCCGGATCGAGACCGAGCTAACGAGCCTCGGCTCGGCGGCGCAGGAGCCGGTTCGGCTGGGCGGCCCGTCGCTGGCCGGCTTGATCGCGCGCAAGCGCGACTTTGCGGCCCGGGTGATCGCGGCGCGCCGGGACCAGGGGTTCGACGCCGCCACCGATCTGGTCCGGACCGGCGAGGGCAAGCGCCTGATGGACGCGATTCGCACCGAGGCCGCCGCGCGCCAAGCCTCCGCCGCGCAGGACCTCGCCGCGTTGCAGGACCGGGAGTACCGGCGCGGGCTGATCCTGTTCCTGCTCTCCGGGGCGTCGGCCCTGGGCGCCATATTCCTGCTCGCGCGCCTCGCCCTGGTCCGGCGCCAGGAATCCCTGCGGATGTCGCGGCTTCTCGACGGCGTGCTGGCCAACGCGCCGGTGGGCCTGGGCTTCCTCGACCGCGACCTGAAGATCCGGCACATGAATCGGGCGCTCGCCACCATGAGCGAGCGGGGATTCGGGGCCGATCTCGGGGCGCCGATCTGGGCGATGCTGCCGACGCTGCGCGAGGAGCTGGGGCCCAAGCTCGCCGCGGCGCTCCGCGAGGGCCTCGTCTCGCCCGACGTGCCGGTGGCCGTTCCGGCCCCCTCCGCCCCGGGGGGCGTGCGGCAGTTCTCGATGAGCTTCTATCCGCTTCGCGGTGCCGCCGACGGGCTGGGCCAGGAAGTCGAGGGCGTCGGCCTCGTGGTGGTCGACGAGACCATCCGCCATCTGGCGGAGGCCCGGCTGCGCCGCAGCGAGGAGCGCTTCCGCTCGCTGATCGAGGCCAGCGCGGCCATCGTCTGGACCGCGGATCCCCAGGGTAGCCTGCACCGGCGCCAGAGCGCCTGGAGCCGCTTCACCGGCCAGGACGAGGCGGCCTATTCCGGGGTCGGCTTCCTGGATGCCGTCCATCCCGAGGATCGCGAGCACACCCGGGTGGCGTGGGCGGACGCGCTCGGGAGCCTCAGACCCTACGCCACCGAGCACCGCATCCGCGCGGCCTCCGGCGCCTACCGGCACATGAGCGTGCGGGCTATCCCGATCCTCGAATCGGACGGGACGCTCCGCGAATGGGTCGGCACCCACACCGACATCACCGAGCGGAAGGAGGCCGAGGCGGCGATCGAGGCGGCACGGGAGGCCGCGGAGGCGGCCAACGCCGCCAAGAGCCAGTTCCTGGCCAACATGAGCCACGAGCTGCGCACGCCCCTCTCGGCGGTGATCGGCTATTCCGAGATGGTCCAGGAGGAGCTGGAGGATTCCGACGCCGTCGACCTCATCGCCGACATGAAGAAGATCGAGGCCAACGCCCGCCATCTGCTCGGGCTCATCAACGACGTGTTGGACATCTCGAAGATCGAGGCCGACCGCATCGAGATCTACGCGGAGGATTTCGACGTCGCCGCGATCGTCCGCGACGTCGCCGCCAGCGTGGACGGCCTCATCGCCAAGAAGGGCAACACACTGGCGCTGACCCTCGGGGACGACCTCGGCACGGCCCACACCGACGTCACCAAAGTGCGCCAGTGCCTGATCAACCTCCTGAGCAACGCCGCGAAATTCACCCAGGACGGTCGCATCGAACTACGGGTGGACCGGGCCGGCGAGGCCCTGCGCTTCTCCATCGCCGATACCGGGATCGGCATGACGCAGGAGCAGGTCGGCAAGCTGTTCGAGCGATTTACCCAGGCCGATGCCTCGACCACCCGGCGGTTCGGCGGCACCGGACTCGGCCTCGCGATCAGCCGCGCCTTCGCGGAGATGCTCGGGGGCGCCATCGCCGTGGAAAGCCGGGAAGGGCAGGGCACCACCTTCACGCTGACGCTTCCGGCTCGGTTCCGGGGCGCGGACGAGGAGCTGGCCCAGGAGCCCGAACGCGAAGCGGGACAGGCGAGGCCGATCCTGATCGTCGATGACGACGCGTCGACCCGCGACCTCCTCGCCCGCTTCCTGGAGCGGGAAGGTTTTGCGGTCGCGATCGCCGAGGACGGACGGCGCGGCCTGGATCTCGCCAGGCGCCTGCGCCCCCAGGCCGTGCTCCTCGACGTCACCATGCCGCATATGGACGGCTGGGCCGTGTTGCGGGCGCTGCGGGCCGACCCCGAGATCGGTGCCACGCCGATCGTGATGGTGACCGTCCTGGACGAGCAGAGCCTCGCCTTCTCGCTGGGCGCGACCGACTACCTGCAGAAGCCGATCGACTGGGGCGGCCTGCGCCAGATCGTCGACCGGATCCGGCCGGCGGCGAGCGACGGCCCGATCCTCGTAGTCGACGACGAGGCGGACGTGCGCGGACATCTCTGCGCCTATCTCGGCCGGGAGGGCTTTTCGGTAGCAGAGGCCGAGAATGGATTGCGGGCGCTGGATGCCGTGGCGGCCCGGCGCCCGTGCCTCGTCCTCCTCGACCTGATGATGCCCGAGATGGACGGCTTCGGCTTCCTGCGCGCGCTCCGCGCCCGGCCGGACTGCCGCGACGTACCGGTGGTGGTGCTCACCGCCAAGGACATCACCGCGGACGATCGCCGACGCCTGGCCGGGCAGGCCGACCGGGTGTTGGCAAAAGGGACGACGGGGCTCGGCGAGTTGGCCCGGGAGCTGCGCGCCCTGGTGCCGGCCCTGGCCGACGCCGGCTGAACCCGCTCGCGAATGCGGAGCTTCCAGGATCGTTGGCCGGAGGCGGTGTCAGAGCCCTCGGAACGCCATCATCAAGGCGCCGATGGCGATGCCCCACAGGGCAAGCGTCGACCAGATGGCCCGGTAGCGCTCGTTGCGGGCGAACCGCTCCAGGCGTCGCGCATCGCCGGTGCCGCTCTCGTCGAGGCGCACCAGCACGCGCTTCAGCCGCATCGCGAGATCGGGGATGTCGCCGACCACGTCGGAGACCACCCGCAGGGCCTCCAGGCCGCTCTGGGCCCGGCCCACCGGCCCCATGTTCCGGGCGATCCAGGCGCGCACCACCGGCTCGGCCGTGGTCCACATGTCCAGGCGCGGATCGAGCGAGCGGGCCACGCCCTCGACCACCACCATGGTCTTCTGGAGCATCACCAGCTCGGTCCGGGTGCTCATGTCGAACAGGGCCGTGACGTCGAACAGGAGCGTGAGCACCTTGGCCATGGAGATCTCGTCGGCCCGGCGCTGGTGGATCGGCTCGCCGATCGCCCGGATCGCCTGCGCGAAATCCTCTACGGAGTGGTGGGCCGGCACGTAGCCCGCCTCGAAATGGACCTTCGCCACCCGGCGGTAATCGCGCAGGATGAAGCCGAGCAGGATCTCGGCGAGGAACCGGCGCTCGTTCGGCCCGAGCCGGCCCATGATGCCGAAATCCACCGCCACCAGCCGGCCCTCGGCGTCGACCAGCAGGTTCCCCTGGTGCATGTCGGCGTGGAAGAAGCCGTCGCGGATCGCCTGTCGCAGGAAGCTCTGGATCACCGTCCGCCCGATCGTCTCGGGATCGTGCCCCTGGGCGGCGAGTTCCGCCGCGCTGTGGAGGCGCGTTCCCTCGATCCACTCCGCGGAGAGTACCTCGCGGGCGGTCAACTCCCATTCGGGTCTCGGGACCCGGAAGTCGGCATCGTTCTTGGTGTTCTCCGCGAGTTCGGAGGCGGCCGCCGCCTCCAGGCGGAAGTCCATCTCCATCATCACGGAGCGGGCGAGGATCTCCACCACCTCGCGGGGGCGGAGCCGCTCGGCATGCGGGGACAGCGCGTTGACCACCCGGGCCATGAAGCGCATGACCTCGAGGTCGCGCATGAAGCGCTCACGGACGCCGGGCCGCATCACCTTCACGGCCAGCGCGCGCTGCGTGCCGTCCGGATCCTGCACGACCGCCTTGTGGACCTGCGCGATGGAGGCAGCGGCGATCGGCTCGCTGAACGAGACGAACAGCGCGCTCACGGGTTTGCCGAAGGCAGCCTCGACGGTGCGCAGGGCGACCTCCTGCGGAAAGGGCGGCACCCGGTCCTGCAGCTTCTCTAGGTCGAAGGCCGCCCGCATGCCGACGATGTCGGGGCGCGTCGCGAGGAACTGGCCGAACTTGACGTAGGACGGGCCGAGGCGGGTCATGGCCGCCGACAGCCGGGCGGCGCCGTCATCGAGGCCCGGCCGCTCGAGGGACCGCCCGATCCGCAGGGCGAGGCGCAGGTGCGGCGGCAGCTCCGAGGGATCGGCGAAGGCCAATGCGCCCTCTCGGGCGAGCACGAAGCCGACCTTCGCGCCGCGGACGAGGTTGATGACGGCGCTGATCATGGACCCGGTGCTCCGAAGCCGATTCGTATAGCGGCCCTCTCCTCCCCCTGGTGGGGAGGAGCCGGAGGTGGGGGTGGTGCAGGATGGGGCGTTGCGGTGCCACCTGCGACACCCCCACCCCTGACCCCTCCCCACAAGGGGGAGGGGAAGAAGCTGCCGGCCAAGATCAGGTGACCTTCCAGCCCGAATGGATCGCCACGATCCCACCGGAGAGGGGTCGGTCGGTGACGTGGCGGAAGCCGGCGCGCTCGATCATGCCCGCGAAGGCGCCGCGCGTCGGGAACTTCCGGATCGACTCAACGAGATAGCGATAGGACTCGGCGTCCCCGGCCACGCGGGCGCCGATGCGCGGGATCACGTTGAAGGAATAGGCGTCGTAGATCCGGTCGAGCAGCGGGACGTCGACGGCGGAGAATTCGAGGCAGAGGAAGCGGCCGCCCGGCTTCAGGACGCGCCGCGCCTCGGCCAGCGCCACCTCGATCCGCGGCACGTTCCGGATGCCGAAGGCGATCGTGTAGGCGTCGAAGGCGGCGTCGGGCAGTGGCAACGCCTCGGCGTTGCCGGTCACGAAGGCGATGCGGTCGCCGACCTCGTCGATCTTGCGGTCTCGCGCGCGTTCCGCGCCGACCCGCAGCATCGACTCGTTGATGTCGAGCACCGTGACCCGGGTCCGCGGGC
Organism: Methylobacterium sp. A49B; assembly: GCF_053346215.1. NCBI lineage: Bacteria > Pseudomonadati > Pseudomonadota > Alphaproteobacteria > Hyphomicrobiales > Methylobacteriaceae > Methylobacterium > Methylobacterium sp. A49B. The sequence goes on along the minus strand of NZ_JBKFBO010000137.1, from coordinate 13,982 downwards.
CGCCCGCGGCCAGGACCCGGAACGCCACGTCGCCGGTGCCGCCGGCCACGTCGAGATGCGCGAAGGCCCGGTTCTGCGGCGGCCGCAGCATCGAGACGAGCTGCGCCTTCCAGGCCCGGTGAAGCCCGGCCGACATCAGGTCGTTCATGATGTCGTAGCGGCGGGCGACCGAGTGGAAGACGCTGTCGACGCGCCCCTGCTTCTCGTCGAGCGCCACGCGCTCGAAGCCGAAATCCGCGCTCGCGCGCTCAGACGCCCCGTCTCCGGCCTTCATGACGCTCCCGTTCCTCGATCGGCGCGTCATAACGGAGGTCGGGCCCGACCGCCATGCGTCGAAACACGCGGGTGGGGATCAATCCCGGTGCATCGACGCGCTGGCGGCGTGGCTCAGCCGGCGCGCGCCCGCAGCGCATCCGCCACCGCCGACGCCATCGCGCGGGTGCCCATCGGGTTCGCACCCTCACCGGCGATGTCGGCGGTGCGGGCGCCGCCCGCGAGCGCATCCGTAATGGCGCCGTCGAGGGCGTCGGCGGCGTCGCCGAGGCCGAACGAGTAGCGCAGGCACATGGCGAGCGAACCGATCATGGCGATCGGGTTGGCCTTGTCCTGGCCGGCGATGTCGGGGGCTGAGCCGTGGACCGGCTCGTAGAGCGCCCGGCGCAGGCCGCTCGAGTCCACCGCCCCGAGCGAGGCCGAGGGCAGCATGCCCAGCGAGCCGGTGAGCATGGCGGCGATGTCGGACAGGACGTCGCCGAACAGGTTGTCGGTGACCAGCACGTCGAACTGCTTCGGCCGGCGCACGAGCTGCATGGCGCAGTTGTCGGCCAGGATGTGCTCCAGCTGCAGCTCGGCGTAACGCTCCGCGTGCACCTTCGTCACGACCTCTTTCCAGAGGACGCCGGACTTCATCACGTTGTGCTTCTCGGCCGATGCGACGCGGCCGGAACGCTTGCCGGCGAGGTCGAAGGCCACATGGGCGATCCGCTCGATCTCACCGGTCGTGTAGACCTGGGTGTCGACCGCGCGCTTCGAGCCGTCCTCCAGCGTGGTGATCTCCTTCGGCTCGCCGAAATAGACGCCGCCGGTGAGCTCGCGCACGATCATGATGTCGAGGCCCTCGACCAGCTCGCGCTTCAGCGCCGAAGCCTCCGCCAGCGGCGGGTAGCAGATCGCGGGGCGCAGGTTGGCGAAGAGGTCGAGTTCCTTGCGCAGGCGCAGCAGACCGGCTTCCGGGCGGTTCTCGTAGGCGACGCCGGCCCATTTCGGGCCGCCCACGGCGCCGAGGAGGATGGCGTCCGCCGCCTTGGCGCGCTCCAGGGTCGCGTCGGCCAGCGGGCTGCCATGGGCGTCGAGGGCGCAGCCGCCGACGAGGTCGGTCTCGGTCTCGAAGGTGGCGAGACCGGTCGCCTTGAGGGTGTCGAGCACGACCTGCATGCCGGCCGCGACCTCCGGGCCGATCCCGTCACCGGGGAGGAGCAGGAGCTTGTAGCTGGCCATGGACGGTCTCGCGGGTTCGGTCTCGACGTGCCGGCGGGCTTTATCGAGGCCGGACCGCCGTTGGCAAGGTACCCGATCCCGCGCCCGCGCGTTCGTCAGAGCAGCCGGACCCGGCCGGTGGCGATGTCGTAGAAGCCGCCGACGACCTTCACCTGCCCAGCGGCGACCCGCTCGGCGAGGATCGGCCCGGCCTGCTCCAGGCGACGGACCGCGTGCCGGACGTTCTGCGCGATGGCTTCGGCGAGGGGATCCCGCGCGCTCGCCTTCGCGGCGAGGTCCACCGCCGGGCGAATCGCGTCGATCAGCGCCGGGAGATGGCCGGGCAGGGTGGCCTCGGTCTTCATGACGTCGATCGTCGCCTTGACGGCCCCGCAATCCGAGTGGCCGAGCACGAGGATCAGCGGGGCGCCCAGCACCTGCACGCCGTATTCCAGGCTGGCGAGGCCGTCGGTGTTCACGAAGTTGCCCGCCACGCGGACGACGAACAGGTCGCCCGGCCCCTGATCGAACACGAAGTCCGGCGCGACCCGGGCATCGGCGCATCCCACGATGCAGGCGATCGGGTGTTGCGAGCTGGAACGCGCGGCCCGTCCGGCCGAGAAATCCCGGTTGGCGGGCGCGTTGGCCACGTAGCGCGCATTGCCTTCGAGCAACCGCGCGAGCGCGTTGTCGGGGCCGATGGCGTTCGGGCGCGGCGCCTCGTCGGCCGCTACGGCGGACAGGGGCTTGGCGGAAGCGGCCGCGACGGCGCTGACCGCCGCGGCGGACAGCAGGCGGCGGCGCGAGAGGAAGGACACATGCCGATCGCACATGGCGGTAGCTCCGTTGGACTTCCGTACCGGCCAGATTCAGGCCTGAGGAACGCGGTTGTTCCGCGGCGGACGCGCAGCGAACCGGGTGCCGGTTCAAGCAATTGCCTCTTATCCTCGGCACGGCCTAACCACAGAGTCCAAACTTTGCAGAGAACGCTCGACGGTCACGGCCATTCGCGTCGGCTCTGATCGAATTAACCACGCCCGATGATTCAGACATGACAGATCATGATATTCTCGAACGCTCCTCAGAGATTATAAAGCACGAAAAATTTTGCTCTTCTGTAGCTGAGTATTGCCATTCAGCAGTCGCTCCCTCCGAGATCGTCTGGCCGGTCCACAAGATGTTGAATCAGGCCGGCCGCTATCTGGTCTCGTTCATGCTGGTCCACAACGATTACGCGCAGCGCCGCCACGGCGGCCCGCGCCCGACCCTCACCGCCCTGCAGGCGACGGTCGGGTCCAGTCCCCGCCAGACCGCGGCCTTCGTGGCCGCGCTAAAAGCGGCCCGCCTGGTGGGCGTCGAGACGGATCCCGACGACGGACGCGTGAAGCATCTGCGGGCGACTCCGGCGCTCGTCACCGAGATCGGACGGTCCGCACGCCTCTTCGTGGCGGCCATGGACTTTCTCGCGGCGAGATGCCCGGGCCGTGCGCGAGCGCTGGAGCATCCGGACCGCCTCGGCGACCTGATCTGCCGGTCGGCCGCGCACGTCCTGCGCCACGGCATGCTGACCGATCCGTTCCCGCGAATCCTCCGGCTCACCGGCCGGGATTGCGGCTATCCGCTGCTCACCGCCATCGTGGGCGCGCACTTCGCGGCCACGGTTTCGGACGCCCCAGCACCCCTCCCGCTGAGCCTGCGCGGCCTCGCTGACCGACTGGGGGTGTCCCGCGCGCATGTCGGCAACCTCCTCCGTGAGGCGGACGAAGCCGGATGGTTCCGAACGGGCGACCGGCGGCTGACGCACCTCGATCCGTCACTGCTGGAAGAATTCGAACTCTGGGCCGCCTGCCAGATGATCTTCTACGACGACCTCGCCGGCGAGATCTGCGCCGAGGCCAGCGTCGAGGCGGGCGTCGAGGCGGCAGGGCCTCCCGAGCGTGCCGGTCTCGCTTGTGTTCCGGCGGTTCCGGAGATACCTACGGGCAGTGCCGCGCCGTGAGATCATCCCGCGCAGGCCGCCGAGAGGAGAGACGAGCCTTGGCCAGAGCCGGCTCAGCGCCCGAGACCGCCCGCGCCGCCAAGACGGCGTCGTGGTCGCGTGCGCGCCGCGCCGGGCTCGCTCTTCCGCTTCTGCTTACCCGCCCCTGAGGGCCGTCCGGGCGCGCGCCTGGGCCTTCAGGGGAGTTCTTCCATTCGCGAATCCGCCCCATCGGGCACCACGCCGCGCCGCGCCATTCTGAGCCGGGCGGCCCGCGACAGGGTAACGCCATGACCTCGACCTCCAGCACCGCCCGCGACCGCATCCTGATCTTCGACACCACGCTGCGCGACGGCGAGCAGTGCCCCGGCGCCACCATGACCTTCGACGAGAAGCTCGCGGTGGCCGAACTGCTCGACACGATGGGCGTCGACATCATCGAGGCCGGATTCCCGATCGCCTCGATCGGCGACTTCGAGGCCGTCTCGGAGATCGCCCGCCGGACCAAGCGCGCGACCATCGCGGGTCTGGCCCGCGCGATCCCCGCCGACATCGCCCGGGCCGGCGAGGCCGTGCGGCACGCCCGGCGCGCGCGGATCCACACCTTCGTGTCGACCTCGCCGATCCACCTCGCGCACCAGATGCGCAAGAGCCAGGATGAGGTGATCGAGATCATCCTCAAGACCGTGGCGCAGGCCCGCGACCTCGTCGACGACGTGGAGTGGTCGGCCATGGACGCGACCCGCACGCCGATCGACTATCTGTGCCGCTGCGTCGAGGCGGCGATCAAGGCCGGGGCCACCACGATCAACCTGCCCGACACGGTGGGCTACGCCACGCCCTCAGAATACCGGGACATGTTCGCGAACGTGCGCGAGCGGGTGCCGAACGCCGACAAGGCGGTGTTCTCGGTGCATTGCCACAACGACCTGGGTCTTGCGATCGCGAACTCCCTGGCGGGCATCGAGGGCGGCGCCCGGCAGGTGGAGTGCACGATCAACGGCATCGGCGAGCGTGCCGGCAACGCCGCGCTCGAAGAGATCGTGATGGCCTTGCGCACCCGCGCCGATGTGCTGCCCTACGAGACCGGTGTCGAGACGACCATGCTGACCCGCGCCTCGAAGCTCGTGAGCCATGCCACGAACTTCCCCGTGCAGTTCAACAAGGCGATCGTCGGCCGCAACGCCTTCGCGCACGAGAGCGGCATCCACCAGGACGGCATGCTCAAGAACGCCGAGACCTACGAGATTATGACGCCGGCCTCGGTGGGCCTGACCAAGACGTCCCTGGTGATGGGCAAGCATTCTGGACGGGCTGCGTTCCGCTCCAAGCTGGAGGATCTCGGCCTGCACCTGTCCGACAACCAGTTCCAGGACGCGTTCGAGCGGTTCAAGGCGTTGGCCGACCGCAAGAAGCACGTCTACGACGAGGATATTGAAGCGCTGGTCGACGAGAACCTCGCCACGGCCCACGACCGGATCCGGCTGGTTTCCCTGTCGGTCATCGCCGGCACCCGCGGGCCGCAGCGGGCTACCCTGCGCATCGCCGACGAGACCGGCACGCGGATCGAGGAGGCGGACGGCAACGGGCCTGTGGACGCGGTGTTCAACGCGATCTCCGCGCTGGTGCCGCATCAGGCGCAGCTGGAGCTTTATCAGGTCCACGCCGTGACGGGCGGCACCGACGCGCAGGCGGAGGTCTCCGTGCGTCTGCGTGACGGCGATCGCAGCGTCACCGCCCGCGGCGCCGATCCGGACACGCTGGTCGCCTCGGCGAAGGCGTATCTCTCGGCGTTGAACAAGCTCGCCGCCCATGCGGTGCGCGTGCATGCGCAGCATGCCGCTGCGGAATGAGAAAATCGCCGGTCGGGGGTGGACAGCCCTCGGCCGCGTTGGTATCAGCCCGCCACCCCAGCGGACTTGGTGGCCGCCGGGCGATCGCAGAAGCGATCGGGCGCATAGCTCAGTTGGTAGAGCAGCTGACTCTTAATCAGCGGGTCCTAGGTTCGAACCCTAGTGCGCCCACCAAGCAAATCCCTCCCCGATAATCCGGCGCCGTCGATGGTTCGATCTGTCGCCTGAGGCGGATCCGAACCGCGATCGAGCCCCGTTACCGGCGGTCCAGTGGTCGGTGGCACGCCGTCCTGCGTCGCCTTGGGGTCGAGCGCTTGGAGAAGGTCGCGTGTCGTCGCGGGGTTATCCGCCGCACGCTTCACTCAGCCATCAGCTCCTCCGTTTCAGAGGGGAAAGTAACAAGGCGCACCGCCGCCGCGGCTTGCCTGCGGTCCGGGTGTGATCTCGGGCGGCACGTCTGCCCTCGCGAGTTGCGCCGCGCGATGGACGTCACGATGGTCGGGGCATGCGGTACAGTCCTCGGCTGTCCTGACGTGACTCACGACGGTTACAGGCCGTCATGACGGACACCATTCTGAAGATCTCCCGTTCGCTTGATCCGCAATATAGACCGTGCAACGGTGAAAACTGATAAATCGGAGATGGACGGCGCGGCGCATGTCGGTTCGGGGCGGCCGGCGAAGAGACCGGCGCGACGCTCCGAAAGGGTTGGTCCGATCGATGTCCCAAGCTCAGACCGGATCGTCCCCGGAGCAGCCCCCCGGCGTCGGCGGCTCCGAAGCCCGCGATGGAGAGCGTCTCGAGGCGCCCGGCGTCGCCAAGGGGACGCTGATCGAAGCGATCGAGAGCAGCTCGGAAGGCTTCGCGCTGTTCGATTCCGACGATCGGCTCGTCCTCAGCAACGATCACTTCCGGGATTTCCATCCGGGGCTGGAGGCGGTGATCGGCCCGGGCGCGACCTTTCAGGCGATCGCCCGCGCCGCCGCCGAACGCTGCATCGAGCGGCCCGACGGCGTGACCGTCGAGGCGTGGCTCGCAGAACGGATGTCCCATTTCCACGCGCCGAGCGGTCCGCTCCTCCAGCAGCGGACCGACGGGCGCTGGGTCCAGGTCAACGAGCGCAAGACCAACGACGGTGGGGTGGTCGCCGTCTACACGGACGTGACCGAGATCAAGCGCGCCGAGCAGACTCTGCGCACGACGCAGGGCCGGCTGACCTACCTCCTGACCGCGTCCCCCTCGATGATCTGCAGCTTCGAGGTAGGCGGACGGAACGCGCCGACCTTCATCAGCGAGAATGTGCGCGATCTGCTCGGCTACGAGCCCGATGATTATCTGGCCGGGCCGGAGTTCTGGTTGGACCGCCTCCATCTCGAGGATCGGGACCGGGTGCTGTCCGAGTTTCCGAACCTGCTCCGACAGGGACACAACGTTATCGAGTACCGGTTCCTGCGCGCGGACGGCACCTACCGCTGGGTGCGGGACGAGCAGCGCCTCCTGCGGGATCCGAATGGAGAGCCGGTCGAAGTCGTCGAGTCGTGGAGCGACATCACCGCCCGCAAGGAGGCCGAACTGGCGCTGCAGAAGCAGACCGGGTTCGTCGAGTTGCTGCAGGCCGCTGCGACGGCCGCCAATGAGGCGTCCACGGTCGAGGACGCCATCGGTTTCTGCCTGGACCGCGTCGCACATCACACCGGTTGGCCCCTCGGACACGCCTACATCGTCGCCGCCGACGGCAGCGGCACGCTGGTCCCGACCGGCCTCTGGCATTGCGACGCCCCGGGCCGGTTCGGCCACTTCCGCGCCGCGACGAACGGGACGGCGCTCCGGACCGGGGCGGGACCTGCCGGCCGCGTCCTGCTGTCGGGACAGCCGGAATGGAACCTCGACGTACAGGCCGACCTCGACGACCCGCGCGCGGCCGCGGCGGCGGCGGACGGCGTCCGGGCCGGCTTCGGCTTTCCCGTGACGGTCGGGCGCGAGGTCGTGGCCGCCCTGGAGTTCTTCGCCTGCGACGCGGAACCACCGGACCCGGCCCTCCTCAAGGTGATGATCAACATCGGCGCGCAGCTCGGGCGGGTCGTCGAGCGCCAGCGCGCCGAGGAGGCCCTGCGGCAGGCCAAGGAGGCCGCGGAAGACGCGAGCCGCGCCAAGAGCAGCTTCCTCGCCAATATGAGCCATGAGCTGCGCACGCCGCTCAACGCCATCATCGGCTTCACCCGGCTCGTGATGCGGCGGGCCAAGGATGTCCTGCCCGTCAAGCAGTTCGAAAATCTCGAGAAGATCCTGGCGAGTTCGGAGCACCTGCTCTCGCTGATCAACAGCATCCTCGACCTCGCCAAGGTCGAGGCGGGGCGCATGGAGGTGAAGCCGTCGGAGTTCGCCCTGGCGCCGGTGCTCGACCTCTGCCTGAGGACGGTCGAGCCGCTGATCAAGAACGAGGGCGTGCGCCTCCTTCGGGACGCCGCGGATCCGTCGGCCACGCTCCGCACGGACGAGGAGAAGCTGCGGCAGATCCTGATCAATCTCCTGAGCAACGCGATCAAGTTCACGGAGGCCGGTTCGGTCACGCTCCGCGTCCGCCTGGCGGGCGAGCATATCGAGTTCGCGGTCGCCGATACCGGCATCGGCATCCCCGCGGCGGCGCTTTCCGCGATCTTCGAGGAGTTCCACCAGGTCGACAACAGCGCGACGCGGTCCCACAGCGGGACCGGCCTTGGCCTCGCGATCAGTCATCGGCTCGCCCGTCTGCTCGGCGGCCGGATCGAGGTCGAGAGCCGGGAGGGACAGGGCTCGACCTTCACGCTCAGCATTCCGGCGCGGATCACCGGGACGTCCGAGACGGCGCTGCCCGCGCCGAAGCCGACGCCCGCCCCGCCTCCCGTGCCCCGATCGGGCGCCAAGGTGGTGCTCGCGATCGATGACGATCCGAACGTCGTGTACCTGCTGCAGGAGAATCTCGCCGATGCCGGTTACACCGTCGTCGGCGCGTCGAGCGGCCAGGATGGCCTGCGGACGGCACGGACGCTGCAGCCGCGGGCGATCACGCTGGACATCATGATGCCCGGCACGGATGGCTGGCAGGTGCTGCACGCGCTCAAGACCGATCCGCAGACCCGGGAAATCCCCGTGGTCCTGATCTCGATCGTCGATCAGAAGGAACTTGGCTTTCGGCTCGGGGCCACCGACTACATCGTCAAGCCGTTCGAGCGGGAGGCGCTGATCGGCGCCCTGGCACGCATCGCCCCCGACAACGAGCGCATCTTGGTGATCGACGACGATCCCAACGTGCCCGACCTCGTCCGGCAGCTGCTCGACCCCGAGCACTGCACCGTCGATTGGGTGGCGGACGGCCAAGCGGGCCTCGAGCGCATCGCGCAGGCCCGGCCGAGCGTGATCCTGCTCGACCTGCTCATGCCCCGGATGGACGGCCTCACCTTCCTCGACGCCCTCCAGGCGGATCCCGTGGCGCGCACCATCCCCGTCGTCGTCCTGACAGCCGCGTCCCTCGATTCCGGAGAGCGCGAGATGCTGCGGGAGCGCGTCCTTGGCTTGATCGACAAGCAGGGCCTCGACCGTGCCGCCCTGGTCCGGGAGGTCCAGCGCGTGATTCCGCTGCCGGGATCTGAGGCGCTCGACGGTCGATGAGCGATCCGGAGCGACACGCGCGGCGGAGTGCCCGCTCTGAGGACACCCGATGAAGCGCATCCTCATCGTCGAAGACGTCGCGCTCAATCGCGATCTGCTGACGCAGCTTCTGGAGGACGATTACGAGATCCTCATCGCCGTCGACGGCGCCGCGGGTGTCGCGATGGCGGTGGCGGACAGTCCCGATCTGATCCTCATGGACCTGTCGCTGCCGCTCGTGGACGGCTGGGAGGCGACGCGCCGCATCAAGGCGAACGCGGACACCGCCCGCATCCCGGTCGTGGCGATCACCGCCAACGCGATGAGCGGCGACGAGGAGCGGGCGAAGGCGGCCGGCTGCGACGACTTCATGACGAAGCCCATCGACGAGGACCTGCTGTTTGCCAAGCTGCACCGGTGGCTCGGCTGAGTTCGGCCGGCTCAGATCCGGCCGGAGAGAGGAACACCCGTGGAGCCAGCGCGCATCCTCATCGTCGACGACGAGCCATTCAACCTGGATCTCTTGGAGCAGGAGCTGGAGCTGCTCGGTCACACGAGCATCCGCGCCGCCAACGGCCTTGCCGCGCTGGACCGGCTGAACGAGACCCCGTTCGATCTGGTCCTGCTCGACGTGATGATGCCGGCCCTGGACGGCTACGCCGTGCTCGAACGGATGAAGGCCCATGACGCGTGGCGCCATACCCCGGTAGTGATGATCTCCGCTCTGGTGGAAATCGGCAGCATCGTCCGTTGCATAGAACTCGGGGCCGAGGATTACCTGCCCAAGCCGTTCGAGCCGGTGCTCCTCGAGGCCCGTATCCGCTCCTGCCTGGAGCGCAAGCGCTTCCACGATCGGGAGATGGCGCATCTGCGCGCCATCGAGCGCGAGCGCAGCCGTGCCGACGAATTGCTTCACGCCATCCTGCCGGTCTCCGCGGTGGCGGAGTTGATGGAGACGGGACAGGTCAAGCCGCGCCTGTTCGACGACGTGGCGGTCCTGTTCATCGATCTCGTCGGCTTCACGGCCTGGTGCCACCGTCAGACACCGGACACGGTCGTCGCCGAGATCCATCGCCTGGCGGAGGCGTTCGAGATCGCCGCACAGGCGCACGGGCTGGAGAACATCAAGACGATCGGCGATGCCTTCATGGCCACCGCCAACCTGCTGCGACCGCACGCGGATCCCGTCGAGGCGGCGATCCGCTGCGCCAGCGACATGGTGGGCGTTGCGGCTGCCGGTGCACCGGGCTGGCGGATCCGCGCGGGGATCCACATCGGCTCGGTGGTCGGCGGCATTGTCGGCCGAACCAAGTACACCTTCGATCTCTGGGGGGACACGGTCAACGTCGCCGCCCGTCTCTCGGGCCTTGGCGACGGGTGCACGCTTCACCTGTCGCGCGAGGCATTCGCGCGGCTGGCGGAACCGAGGTCGGTCAAGCCCATCGGTCAGGTTGCGCTGAGGGGGAAGGGCGAGATCGACGTCTACTGCTATCCGCTTGCCGGACAGGTCGTGTGATCCGGCGCTGAAGGGGCGGCCGCGGGTTCTGGTGGTCGGGCCGGCGAGGCGGGAAACGATCGTTGGGACGCACCGGAGCTATCCGGCGCGATCATGCGCGTGCCCCACCGTCGCGGGCATCGCGGAGGACGGGGTCGACGGCATCTCGGCAGCGCCAAATCGCCGGGACACGACACGAAGCGCGCCGTTGGTCGACGCGCTCAGTGCCGCCGTTGCCGTGCGAGCGAAGGGCCACAGTCCGGAGCCAAGCCTCGCCGGACGAAGGGACCTTCGGCTCCGTCTCGCGGCCAATCGCTCTCTCAAACTTCGAGCGTCGCGAGCTTCTGCCGTTCGGGCTCCCTCCGGAAGACCACGGCGATTGCCGAGCCGGAGCCGACCGCGCCTTCGGAGGCGTCCAGTTCGTGGCGGACTTCGGCTATCTCGTAGACAGAGTACTGGCCTGGAAAGACGAAGACGTCGCCCGCTCGCGGCATCGTCGGAAAATCGTGCTCCGACGGTATCGCGTCATCGTCGCAAATGACTTGGCAGCGTACGGGCATAGGCTTCACCTCGCTACGGCCAAGATAGATGGTGCAGACGAACCGTCGCGATAGCTCCTGCGTCGTAGGGCAAACATATCGGCCGCCATGTCTCGTGAAGCTCTCGGAAAAGTTATCCGAAGCCAGCCAATACAGTGGCAACACTAGTAGAAAACGACCGACTTGGTATGAATGGTCCATCGGCTGGAACGTCCGATGGTGTCGTGTTGAGCCGACCTGCAGGCGCCGTCCTGCCGCTTGTCCCGCTTTGAACCGGCGAACGCCATGAACCCGGCGCCCCGCCGCATGCCGCTCAGCCCGTCCGCAACCGCGCGCTGGAATGGGGCCGGCCGGCACCGGGCTGGCACCGGGTCGGATCGCGAGAGTCAGGCGTCAGGCTCGGTCGGCTCGACGCTGGACTGCAATGCGCCGCCTGCCGGCAGATCCGTCGCGCCATGTCTGGAGCCGCCGGGCGAGTCAGCCTCGGCTCTGGATCGCGACAGGTGCGGATTTGTGGCGCGTCGCTGTGCGGCCGCCAGATCGCGCCGGGTCGGGATGGGCCGCCACGCCGCCGCGGGGGTGCCCAGACGAAGGGCAGTCGGCGACCGCGTCAGCCAGAAGGCCAGTAGCGCCCAGGGAACGACGAAGACGACGAACGCGGTCAGACCCATGGCCATTCTCCTTTCGTGAGCCGTAGATCCGTGGGGAACGTCCTCGGGTCGATTCTTGATCCGGGCCACCGGAATGTCGCGCGCCGGAACGGGCCTGTGTCCCTATCCGACGCCGGGCCGCTCGCAGGGTAAACGAACCATTCACCAACTGTGCGCAATTGCACGGGATCGCGTGATCCTGCCGGCACCCGTCAGCGTTCTTCCAGCACATTCACCGGAGGCGCACGACCATGCTGATCCTGAATCCCCTGACCGGTCAGTTGGTCGAGGTGCGCGTGCCGCGACCCGGCATCAAGGCTCCGTGCGATCGGTCGAACGGCGACGCACACGCCGTGTCGCCCACTTCCCGCGCTCAGGCGCGCCCCATCAGTCGTTGAACGTCTGAATCCGAAATTCTGAGCTGCTATACTTGCCAATACAGCATAATCGGTAATACTTCTCATTCAATGCCAGACTTGAAGCGCTGCGCCACAGCGCCGTGCTGTCTCTGGATGCGACCAACCGCCGTGGCGGCGCCATCGAGCGGACCAGAGCACTCCGCATCAGACGCTGCCGGATCGCGGGACGCGGCTCTCTTATCAGCATTTGCGACACGATTGATGATCGCGGCGAAGAATACTGCTTGGCCCGGAAGCCGATCCGATCAAACGCGGCTGTGAACTGTGACGCCGGCCAAGATTAAAGACACGGAGCTCTGCCTAAAAATTAAGCGTTCGATCTCCACTAACGAGCCGGCCGTCTGACACTACATGAACCCCTGAGACCCGTGAGCAAGCTTTTCGCGATAATGCTCAGCTTCGACGCGCGCACGATCGCGTCCATCGTTTCAAGACGGGAGGATCATGTTCTGGGCTGCCGTGATCACCGCCTTCTACGTCGTCGGGCTCCTCGTGTTCTGGACGCTGTGCCGCACGGCGCCGATCATGCGCGAGGAGGATGATGAGCTATCGCACCCCGCGATAAACGCGGAGGAGCCGTTACCGGAGGATCGAAGCTTCTCCGAGCATCAGGCATCCGTCAGCGCCGGAGCGGCCCGCCGCTCAGAACCGATTGCCACCGACGGCACCGCCGCGCTGGATGCGCCGGGAGACCCAGCACCACACCCTGTCCGGCATCCAATACACATGCGCGGCCACGACCACCGCAGCCATCAGGATCAGGAAGAGATAGGCTGCCACGTTCAGCAGTAGCCCGGGCGGCAGATCGGGCTCGGCCCGGTCGTACCAGAGTGGGTCGAAACGCCCGTGATAATCGTCCTCGTCCACGGTAAGACCCTCTTCACCGCCGAGATCGTGCCCGGCGATCGAGCTTAGCAAATCATTTACCAGACCCGTTGTCACGCAATGGGACAAGGCTGTTCACGGATCGCTGCGATGCGTTGTACTGAGCGCCCCCGGAACCCTGCTGGATCCTGAAGGCGCGGCCTCCGCATCGGTCGTGCGGTGCAATCACGCCCGGCACCCCGGAGGCTCCCGCGGCGACGCCATGGGGTCGAGAGAGGGCCTCCGATCCGGTCGCCGCGCAGGTGAACGCAGCCGACCGATCGTGGAGAGCGCTCGCGCGGGTCGGCGCCGCTTCACATCCCGTGCGTGATACCGGTCCGGCGGCCTGCGACACCCGCCCGGCCGCGTGATCAGCCTGGATCTTCCATGCAGCCGTGAAGTCCCGGGATTGCCGGGCGACCTGCGGCGCGGGCTCAGCGGCTTCCGCGTTGGGCGAGGACGGCCGGGATGGTGCGCAGCATGATGACGAGGTCGCGGCGCAGGCTCCAGCGGGTGGCGTAGTCGAGATCCAGCGCGACGCGCTCGGCGTAGGTCGTGTCGGAGCGGCCCGAGACTTGCCACAGCCCGGTCACGCCCGGCGGCACGGCGAAGCAGGTGGCGAACGCCCGGCCGTAGCGGGCCACCTCCGCGGGAACGATCGGCCGCGGGCCGACCAGGCTCATCTCGCCGCGCAGCACGTTCCAGAGCTGGGGCAGCTCGTCCAGCGAGGTCTTACGCAGCACCTGGCCGATCGCGGTCACGCGCGGATCGTCGGTGAGCTTGTGGGTCTCCGCCCACTCGGTGCGCGCCCGCGGGTTGGCGGACAGGTGGGCCGCCAGCACCGCCTCGCCGTTGGTGACCATCGAGCGGAACTTCAGGCAGCCGAAGCGGCGCCCGTCCCGGCCCAGGCGCATGTGGCGGTAGATCGGCGGCTTGCGGTCGCCGGCCCAGACCATCAGGGCGATCAGCAGGAGGAGCGGCAGCAGGAGGAACAGGGCCGTGGCCGCCACGCTCACGTCGAGGCTGCGCTTGGTCGCCCAGTCCAGGCGCAGCCCCCGCGCCACGAACGGCGTCTCCGGCA